>NZ_NSFU01000020.1:0-120990 GCF_002294875.1 Mesorhizobium sp. WSM4312
AGATGTGTATAAGAGACAGGTCGGCAGGCGGGGTCGCGGGGGGCGCGGTGCCAGCCGCCGGTGCGGGTGCGGTCGCGGCAGGCGCCGCCGCGGCTGGCGCGGGCGCGGCTGCGGCCGGGGGCGGATTGGCCGGGGCATTCGTCACCGATGGCGGTGTCGTCAGCGCTGCGACGGATTCACCCTCGCCTATGCCGGTTTGGCCAGCGGCCGGGCCGGGGTCGGTTTCGCCGCCTTCGGGCGTCAGCCGCTGCGTGAATTTCGTCCCCTCGGCACCTGCCGCGGGCGCTGGCGCCGCCGGGGCGTCGGTCGCCGGCTTGGCCGGCGCCGGTTTCACGGGTTCGGTCTTGGCGACGACCTTGCTGCCGTCGAGGCCCAGCATCTTGCTGAAGGCGTCCTTGTTGAGCCAGATGCCATAGCCGCCGCCGGCAACGACCAGCAAGGCCACGACGGCGGCGATCAGTCCGCCATAGCTGCGCTTGCGCTCGGCAGGGCGCAGGCGGAAAGTATCGGCTGCCGCCGGTTCCTCATCGTCCGGGAAGACGTCGGCGCGATCATCGTCCTGGTCCGTATCCATGCCCGGCAAGGCAGGATCGGCGAGATCGGGGGCCACCGGTTGCACCGGCGTGGGTTTCTGCCAGCCTGGCTCGGCCTTGGCCACGGGCGAAGGCGCGGACTGGTAAGGTTGCGGCGTGGCGGCAGGCGGCGGCGCGGGACGGTAAGGCTCGGCCTTGGCGGCTGGCGGTGCCGGCCACGCCGGCTCCGCCTTCACCGGCTGGCGCGTGTGGCTCGGCTGGTTCTTGTTGCGGTCGATCGAGGAAAAGATGTGCTCCAGCTCCGCGAGCGGGTCCGTTTCCGGCACGCTCTTGGCATACTCGCGCTCGACGCTCGTAATGGCGTTTTCCAGTGAGCGCTTTTGCGCGCTTATGGCTTCGGTGGCCAGCGGCGGCGAATATTCCGCGAGCTTCTTGGCCAGCATGGAACGAACGCTGTCATAGATGCGCGTACGCTTTTCAGGCGTCTCGTCACCGTGCTTGTCGAGCGCCTTTTTCAGAACAGCAACAAAATCTGCCATGCTTCAGTCGACCTGTATTTTGCTTCCGCGCCGGCCCCCGCAAATCAGCCGTGATGCCCGGAAAGGCTTCAGAAACTAGTCTTGAAACGGATCGGTCACAAGTATCGTATCGTCCCGTTCCGGGCTGGTGGAGAGGAGGGCCACCGGCGCGCCGATCAACTCCTCTATGTATCGGACATATTTGACGGCCTGGGCCGGAAGGTCGTTCCAGCTGCGCGCGCCGGCAGTGGTGCCTTTCCACCCTTCCAGCGCCTCATAGACCGGTTCGACACGGGCCTGCGCGCCCTGGCTCGCAGGCAGGTAATCGATCATCTCGCCGTCGAGGCGATAGCCGGTGCAGACCTTGATCTCATCCAGCCCGTCGAGCACGTCGAGCTTGGTCAACGCGATGCCCTTGATGCCGTTGACGGCGACAGCCTGGCGCACCAGCACCGCGTCGAACCAGCCGCAGCGGCGCTTGCGTCCGGTGACGACGCCGAATTCATGGCCGCGCGTGCCGAGGAATTCGCCGATCTCGTTCTTCTGTTCGGTCGGGAACGGACCTTCGCCGACGCGCGTCGTGTAGGCCTTGGTGATGCCAAGGACATAACCGATGGCGCCTGGACCGACGCCCGAGCCGGCGGCGGCCTGGCCGGCCACCGTGTTGGACGAGGTGACGAACGGATAGGTGCCGTGGTCGATGTCGAGCAGCGTGCCTTGCGCGCCTTCGAACAGGATGCGCTCGCCGGCGCGGCGCTTGTCGTCGAGGATCTTCCAGACACGGTCCATGTAGGGCAGGATCTCGTCGGCGACCGAGGTCAATTCGGCCATGATCGCGTCATGCGTGACTTCGCCATGGCCAAGCCCGCGGCGCAGCGCGTTATGATGCGTCAGCAGCCTGTCGACCTTCAGGGGCAGCGTTTCCAAATCCGCCAGATCCATCACCCGCACCGCGCGCCGACCCACCTTGTCCTCATAGGCCGGACCAATGCCCCGGCGGGTCGTGCCAATCTTCGTTCCGGAATTTGACGCGGCGTCCTCGCGGAATCCGTCCAGCTCCCGGTGCAGCGACAGGATAAGCGCTGTGTTTTCGGCTATTTTCAGGCGATCCGGCGTCACTTCGACGCCCTGCGCCTTGAGCTTTGACACTTCGGCCACGAAAGCATGCGGGTCGAAGACCACGCCATTGCCTATGATGGACAGCTTGCCCTGCCGCACGACGCCGGACGGCAACAGCGACAGCTTGTAGACCTTGCCGTCAACGACCAGCGTGTGGCCGGCATTGTGGCCACCCTGGAAACGCACCACGACATCGGCGCGCTCCGACAGCCAGTCGACGATCTTGCCCTTGCCTTCGTCGCCCCACTGCGAGCCGACGACCACCACATTGGCCATGTTTCTTTTCCCTTGAGACGCCGCCGAGCGGCTTGGATATGGTTCGAAACGACAGGCCTCTATAGCGTCAAGACCTCGCGAGCGCGACCTTTCTTTGCCGCCGAAAATGCCCTGAGGCACAACAATTTTCGGCTTTGACATCATTTACTTGGGCTGAGAGGGGCAATAGGCCGGCAAACACCGCAACGCATCCGTCGCGGCCGGAATCCTGCGATGCATCGAAGCGCCTACTTATTCCTGCTGCTCACCACCTTGCTGTGGGGTGGCAATTCGGTGGCCGGCAAGCTGGCGGTCGATCACGTCTCGCCGATGATGCTGGTCTTCCTGCGCTGGGTGCTGGCGGTGGCGATCCTGCTGCCGCTCGGCTGGCGCACGATCCAGGAGGACTGGCCCGTGGTGCGCCGGCACTGGCTCGTTCTGGCGGCACTCGGCGCCAGCGGCTTCACGCTGTTCAACGTGATCTTCTACACGGCACTCAACTACACGACGGCGATCAACGTCTCGATCGAACAGGCGGCGATGCCGATCCTGATCATGACGGCCAATTTCGTCTTCTTCCGGCTGCGCGTGAACTTGGCGCAGATCGCCGGCGTCGTGCTGACCATCGCCGGCGTGATCC
This sequence comes from Mesorhizobium sp. WSM4312, assembly GCF_002294875.1. NCBI lineage: Bacteria > Pseudomonadati > Pseudomonadota > Alphaproteobacteria > Hyphomicrobiales > Phyllobacteriaceae > Mesorhizobium > Mesorhizobium sp. WSM4312. The sequence goes on from NZ_NSFU01000020.1 coordinate 3,066, forward strand.
TGACCGCTTGCCACGGCGATCCGCGCCGGCTGCTGACGCTGGAGCTCAATTTCGGCGACGCCATCATGCTGGTGGCGGTCGTCCTCTACAGCGGCTATTCGGTCGGGCTGCGGCTGAAGCCGGCGCTGCGCTGGCAGAGCCTGATGCTGGCCATGTCGATCGCCGCGCTCATCACCTCGCTGCCCTTCCTGCTGTGGGAGGTCGCCGCCGGCAAGGCCATCGTGCCCGACGCACGCGGCTGGACGGTCATCGTCTACACCGCCATCGGCGCCTCGGTCGTCTCGCAGATAACCTACATCAGGGGCAACGAGCTGATCGGCGCCAACCGCGCCGGCCTGTTCATCAACCTGGTGCCGATCTTCGGCACGCTGCTTTCGGTGCTGATCGTCGGCGAGACGTTCCAGCTCTATCAGGCCTTGGCGCTTGTGCTCGTGCTGGGCGGCATCGGGCTTGCCGAACATAGCGGGCGCAAGAGCGCGATGACCCGGCAGGCCAGGGCGCGCTGAGCAGCAGGAAGGCGCGACAGACGCCGCGCCTTCTGATCTTGGCGAAAAGCCGGGGGTCAGATCCCGCCGACGTCGAACTGCAGCCGCTTGGCCGAATCGATCGACTTGTGCGCCCGCACCTGCTCCAGCACCTTTTCCGGGAACGGCGCGTCGAGATAGAGCAGCGCTATGGCGTCGCCGCCCGGCCGGTTGCGGCCAAGCTGGAAGTTGGCGATGTTGACACCATTCTCGCCGCACACCGTGCCGAGCAGGCCGATGATGCCGGGGGCATCGGCATTGGTGGTGTAGAGCATGTGCTGGCCGACCTCGGCGTCAAGGTTGATGCCCTTGATCTGGATGAAGCGTGGCTTGCCGTCCGAGAAGCAGGTGCCGGCGATCGAGCGCGTCCTGTGCTCGGTCTTGACCGTCAGCTTGATGTAGCCGTCGAACACGCCCGACTTGTCGCGCTTGACCTCGGCGACGATGATGCCGCGCTCCTTCACCATGATCGGCGCCGAAACCATGTTGACGTCGGAGACCTGCGGCCGGATCAGCCCGGCCAGCGTCGCGCTGATCAGCGCGCGCGTGTTCATCGTCGCGGTCGAGCCGTCGAACAGGATCTCGACCTCCGTGATCGGATCCTCGGTGACCTGGCCGACAAAGGCGCCGAGCACTTCGGCGAGCTTGACGAAGGGCTTGAGCCGCGGCGCTTCTTCCGCCGTGATCGACGGCATGTTGATGGCGTTGGAGACCGCGCCCTTGATCAGATAGTCCGACATCTGCTCGGCGACCTGCAGCGCGACATTCTCCTGCGCTTCCGCCGTCGAGGCGCCGAGATGCGGCGTCGCCACCACGTTTTCCATGCCGAACAGGGCGTTCTGCTCGGCCGGCTCCACCTCGAACACGTCGATGCCGACGCCCGCCACCTTGCCGCTCTTCAACGCCGCGATCAGATCGGCCTCGACGATCAGCCCACCGCGCGCGCAATTGATGATGCGCACGCCGTTCTTCATCTTGGCGATTGCCCCGGCGTCGATGATGTTGCGCGTCTTGTCGGTCAGTGGCGTGTGCAGCGTGATGAAGTCCGCGCGAGCGAACAGCTCATCGAGCTCGACCTTGTCGACGCCGAGCTCCTCGGCACGCTTGTCCGACAGGAACGGGTCGAAGGCGATGACATGCATCTTCAGTCCGACGCCGCGTGTGGCGACGATCGAGCCGATATTGCCGCAGCCGATGACACCCAGCGTCTTGCCGGTGATCTCGACACCCATGAAGCGGTTCTTCTCCCACTTGCCGGCATGGGTCGAGGCGTTGGCTTCCGGGATCTGGCGCGCCAGCGCGAAGATCATCGCCACGGCATGCTCGGCTGTCGTGATCGAATTGCCGAAGGGCGTGTTCATCACGATGATACCCTTGCGGCTCGCCGCCGGGATATCGACATTGTCGACGCCGATGCCGGCGCGGCCGATGACCTTGAGCCTGGTGGCGGCGTTGATCAGCTTTTCGGTGACCTTGGTTGCCGAGCGGATGGCGAGGCCGTCATACTGGCCGATCACTTCGAGCAGCTTTTCCTTGTCCTTGCCGAGGTCTGGCAGATAGTCGACCTCGACGCCGCGATCCTTGAAGATCTGCACGGCGGTGGGAGAGAGTTTGTCAGAGACGAGAACGCGGGGCGCCATTGCGGCCTCCTTGAAATGGGATTGATCCGGGAACGGGCGGCCCGCGGGCCGCCACGGAAAGTCTCAGGCCGCCGCTTTCAGCGACGCCTTCTGCGCGGCGAAGGCCCAGTCGAGCCAGGGCAGCAGCGCCTCGAGATCCGATGTCTCGACCGTCGCACCGCACCAGATACGCAGGCCCGGAGGCGCGTCGCGATAGGAGCCGATGTCGTAGGCGACACCTTCCTTGTCGAGCGCCGAGACCAGCCCCTTGGCGAAAGCCGCCTGACCGTCGGCGTCGAGCGTCGCCACATGGGCATCGGTGAAGGACAAGCAGACCGACGTGTTCGACCGCGTCGCCGGCTGGACGGCGAGATGGCCGAGCCAGGAGGACTTGTCGACAAATCCGTCGAGCACGGCAGCATTGGCATCCGCCCTGGCGACCAGTGCATCGAGGCCGCCGATCGACTTCGCCCAGTGCAGCGCGTCGAGATAGTCCTCGACACACAGCATCGACGGCGTGTTGATGGTCTCGCCCTTGAAAATGCCCTCGATCAGCTTGCCGCCGGAGGTCAGGCGGAAGATTTTCGGCAGCGGCCATGAAGGCTTGTAGTTCTCCAGCCGCGCGACGGCTCGGGGCGACAGGATCAGCATGCCATGCGCGCCCTCGCCGCCCAGCACTTTCTGCCAGGAGAAAGTGACGACATCGAGCTTTTCGAAATCGAGCCTTTGCGCGAAAGCCGCCGAAGTGGCGTCGCAGATGGTCAGGCCCTTGCGATCCGCCGGGATGAAGTCACCATTCGGCACGCGCACGCCCGACGTGGTGCCGTTCCAGGTGAAGACAACGTCGCGGTCGAAATCGATCTTGGCCAGATCCGGCAACTCGCCATAGCCGGCCTCGAGCTTGCGCACGTCGGGCAGCTTCAGCTGCTTGACCACGTCGGTGACCCAGCCGGAGCCGAAGCTTTCCCAGGCGACCATGTCGACGCCGCGCTCGCCGAGCAGCGACCACAGCGCCATCTCGACGGCGCCTGTGTCCGACGCCGGCACGATGCCGATGCGGTAGTCGGCCGGAACCCGGAGGATTTCGCGCGTCAGCTCGATCGCCTGTTCGAGCTTGGTCTTGCCGATCTTGGCGCGGTGGGAACGGCCGAGCGCGGCATTCTTGAGCGCCTCGACCGACCAGCCGGGGCGTTTTGCGCAAGGACCTGAGGAGAAATTGGGGTTTGCCGGACGGAGTCCGGGTTTCGTATGCGTCGTCATCGTGGTCTATCCTTCCAGATAGTGGCCCCTCGTTGGGGAGGGGTGGCCCACGGACGGCGATATGCGTTCAGGCCTCGGGCGTCAAGAGGAAAGTTTTTGTCGCTGCCGGGATACCGGCGATCCGTGATCAGGATCGCGTGATCTCAAACGCGAACGGCGGACCGCTGGGATCCGCCGCTAAAGTCTCGCCCGGTCCCTGGCCTACCAGAGATCGTAGCGCAGTCCGAGCTTGATCTGGTGATTGCTGATGCCCTTGTGGACGGGGAAGGAGGTCAGACTTGCGGCCGTGACATATTCGGCATCCGGGGCGGAGAAATACTGATAGCCGAGGTCGACCGAAACGTTCTTCGACACCTGGTAGGCAAGGCCGGCATTGAGCGTATAGGCCAAGGAGTACTTCGTCTTGTCGTCGGTCTGCTCGAAATCGTCGGTGGGATCGAAATTGTTGGTGAAATAGCTGGCCGAGAGCTTGCGCGTGCTCTGTACGATTCCGACGCCGCCGCCCAGATAAGGGGTGATCCCGACATAAGTGCCAAGGTCGACATAGCCGTTGAGCATGAGCGAGTAGGCGTAATTCTTCAGGTCAGCCGACGCTTGGGTATACGCGATCGTGGATCCCGAATCATCATAGCCAACGCCGATCTTGTTGCCGGGCAGATAGCCGAGATTGAGATCGGCGCGCAGATAGTCGTTGAAGTGGTAGCCAAAGCCGATGCTGGCAAAGATCGGATCTTCTTTTTCGTCGAAGCTCGCCGGCGTGAAGGCGAAATCATCGTTCTTGAAGCTCTTCTGCACCAGATAGGAGACGTCGCCGCGCAGATACCAGCCGGAGCCGACCTCGACCGGCACATAGTCGGGCGCCTGATCGGTATAGATCGGCGGATCGTAGTCGGCGGCGATTGCCGGCGTCAGCGGCAAGAGACCGAGTCCGGCAAGCGCCAGCACAGTACGCGATGTGAGTGTCATAGTCCCCGACTCCCGGATTTGACGACACCTGCGATCAACACGGCAGCCATCGTTTCAGGAAGCATTGTTAACCATAGTGGTTAAGTCACGGTTAAGGCTAATAGAGCGTTAGCGAATTCAGTTCAGCTAATACATAGCGCCTAAATTGCCCTCCCTGTCAGGGCGCTTCATTGGCGACAGCTCAAGCGAAAACCGCCCGGTCAAGCCGGGCGGTTCGTGTATATTGGAAGCTGCGGATTTCTTACTTGGTGTAGACCGGCTCAGGTTCGGGCTGGTAGGCCACCACCGGTGCCGCGCACCCATTGTTGCCACCGAACTGATAGCGCAGGCCGCCGCGCACCTCGTGGGTGTTGAAGCCGCGGTCGAAACCCGGGCCGGTGCTGCTCGCATCCCATTCGAACATGCGGCCGCCCTGAATATGGGAGAAACGATAGCCCGCATCGAGGATGATCTTGTCGGTCAAGCAGTAGGAGGCACCGGCCATCAGGGCATAAGCGAAGCGCCAGTTGGATGCTCCGGGGTTGGTCTCGGTGGTGTTCGGGTCGTAGACGGTATCCCACTTGACGTGCGCGCCGCCGATACCGGCGCCGACATAAGGCGTGATGCCGTGCCAGGTGCCGATATCGACATAGGCATTGGCCAGCAGCAGCAGGGCGCTCATCTTCGACACTTCGGTCGACGTCGAGACGAGATCCGAGGTGCCGCCGTTGAAGTTCGACTTGAACCAGTAGTCGGCGGTCACGTCCGTACGCAGGTAATCGTTGATCTTGTAGCCGACACCGCCGCCGAGCGAGAAGCCGCCCTTGAGCTTGCCGTAGTCGAAACTCTTGCCGCCCGGTATGACCGTACAATTACAGGGATCGATGCCGTAGGTCATGTAGTCGATGCCGCGCACATCGGACTTGTGATAGTCGATGTCGCCGCGGATATACCAGCCGCCGACGTCGACCGGCTGTTCGTAGACCGGCGGCGGTGCCTCTTCTACCTGCGGCTCAGGCAGGTCGGCCGCGAACACCGGCCAGGCCAGGCCCGCGAACAGCAACGCGAACAGGGCCTTTCTTGCTGTATTGAACATGCTTGTCACCCCTAGGAACCCTCGGAACGCGATCGCGTCCGAACGAGATTGGCTTTCAGGCGTGGATAATGAATTGGAAAAGTTAAAAGGCGTTTAACCCTGTCGGTTAACCACGAATCTCTAAAATTCGAGGAATCCGGGCATGATTTCGATAGTAAGGGGGTCGCTCTCCGGCCAATAAAAAAGCCCGCCGAAATGGCGGGCCTGGATATGCAACCGGAGCAGTGACGTGACCCCCAGAGCAATTCCGTGAACCGGTGAAACACGCTGAGGGCGCCCTGGAGATCAGGCTGCGCTGCGGGTCTCCGAAATGACCTCGACAATGTCGTTGACGACGGCCTCGACCAGTTGCGGATCGTCGCCTTCGGCCATGACACGGATCAGCGGCTCGGTGCCGGACGGACGGATGACCAGACGCCCGGCCTTGCCGAGACGGTTGCGCGCATCCTCGATCGCGGCCTTGACCGGAGCTTCCTCGAGCGGCTTGCCGCCGGCGATACGGACATTCTTCAAGAGTTGCGGCACCGGCTCGAATTTCTTCGACAGTTCGCTGACCGGGCGTCCCTGGCGCTTGATGCAGGCCAGCACCTGCAGCGCCGACACTAGGCCGTCGCCGGTGGTCGAGAAATCCGACAGCACGATGTGACCGGACTGTTCGCCGCCGACATTGAGCCCATGCGCGCGCATATGCTCCACGACATAGCGGTCGCCGACCTTGGTGCGGTGCAATTGCAGTTTCATGTCGCCGAGGAAGCGTTCGAGGCCGAGATTGGACATGACCGTCGATACCACGCCGCCGCCGGCAAGCCGTCCGCTCTGGTGCCAGGACTCGGCGATCATCGCCATGATCTGGTCGCCGTCGACGATAGCGCCATTCTCGTCGACGATGACGACGCGGTCTGCATCGCCATCGAGCGCGATGCCGATATCGGCGCGCACTTCATGCACCTTCTTCTGCAGGCCGGCCGGATGCGTCGAGCCGCATTCCTTGTTGATGTTGAAGCCGTTGGGTTCGACATTGATGGCCACGACCTCGGCGCCGAGCTCCCACAGCGCCTCGGGCGCCACCTTGTAGGCCGCGCCATTGGCGCAATCGACGACGATCCTGAGGCCCGAAAGCGACATCGAGCGCGGCAACGTACGCTTGGCGAACTCGATATAGCGGTCATGCACGCCATCGACACGCTTGGCGCGGCCAAGCCCGTCGGAATCGGCGAGTGTCAGTTCGATATCCTTGTCGAGCATGCTCTCGATGCGCTCTTCGATCTCGTCCGAAAGCTTGTAGCCATCCGGACCGAACAGCTTGATGCCGTTGTCGTAATAGGGATTGTGCGAGGCCGAGATCATGACGCCGATATCGGCGCGCAGGGAACGCACCAGCATGGCGACGGCCGGGGTCGGGATCGGGCCTAGCAGGAACACGTCCATGCCGGCGGCGCAGAGACCCGCCACCATCGCATTCTCGATCATGTAGCCGGAAAGCCTGGTGTCCTTGCCCAGAACGACGCGATGGCGGTGGCTGCCGCGCTGGAACGAAAGGCCAGCGGCCATCCCGACCCGCATGGCGATCTCCGCGGTCATCGGAAACTTGTTGGCGCGCCCGCGAATGCCGTCCGTGCCGAAGTAATTCCCTGCCATGCGAGTTCAATTCCCTGAAGGTTCTTTGCCGGCGCTTTAATGCCATAATTGACCGGCGAGCCATGATCACATTGTGTGATTATATGTTACCAATCCTTAGAAAATCATTGTTGTGCGCTGCACACAACAAGGCAGCAGCCCAACATGATGGCACCGCGGCGCTGCAATATACCAGTTCTGCGAGCTATATGCCGCAGCTGCACGCGGAAAATCTTGTTTTTGACCCGGTAAGGCACAATGATTTCATCACCTTATCGGGAGGAGCAAGCTTTGGGCGGTATATACGCCACTTAGCATCTGGCGCAACCGACCGTTGAGCGTTATTGATTCGCAGGGACGTATAATGGGCTGCTGCAATGGAGAAACGCTATGCTCATCCACCGACTTGCCACTTTGACCGGCCTCGCCGTAGTGACGTTGTTCCTGGCCGCGCCAGCCAACGCACTGACGATGGCCGAGTGCAGCACGAAATATAACGCCGCCAAGGATGCGGGGACACTGGCCGGCCAGACCTGGAACCAGTTCCGCAAGGCGCAATGCGGCACCGATGCCGCCGCCACCACGGACACCAAGCCGGCCGATACCAAGAAGGCCGCCGAAACCAAGCCGGCCAAGGCAGCCAAGGCAGCGGCCGCCGACGCGGGCGCCGCGAAGGGGCTGACGGCCAAGGAATGCAGCGCCAAGTACCAGGCGGCGAAGGCCGCCGGCACGCTGAACGGCATGAAGTGGAACGACTTCCGCAAGACCGAATGCGCCGCCGGCGCATCCGCCGCCGCTGACACCACCAAGCCGGCAACCACCAAGGCAGCCGCGGCTCCCGCCGACAGTGGCGGCAAGGGCCTGAGCATGGCCGAGTGCAGCACCAAGTACCAGGCTGCCAAGACGGCGAACACCCTGAAGGGCATGAAGTGGAACGACTTCCGCAAGGCCGAATGCGGCGCCAGCGCCTCGGATGACGACACCGTGCCTGCCCCGAGTGAAGCAAATTACACCAAGGAGCCGGCGAAGCCGACGACGGTTGCGCCCAAGGGCGTCACCTTCCCGTCCGCGATCTCGCCGAAATATGCCAGCGAGACCCCCGGAAAGGGCCGCATGCACACCTGCCTCGACCAGTACTATGCCCTCAAGGACGCCAATGCGCTTGGCGGCCTGAAGTGGATCCAGAAGGGCGGCGGCTTCTACAGCCTGTGCAATGCCAAGCTGAAGGGCTAAGCTACGCATTCCCCCGGATCGATGAGGCATGAGCCGGTTGAGATCGAATTGAGTTAGACGGAAAGTCTGGCAAGGACAGGCAAAGGCCCGCGATGCATCTGCTTCGCGGGCCTTTTATTGCTCGCGACGACGCCCGCGGCCTTGCTCGCATCTATCGCGGGAGCTGTCGGCATCAATTCGCCCACACTGCCCACCGCCGGCCCTTATCGCTAGCTCCCAAAGATTCTAATTGAACATATCAGGAACAAACAGTATACAAAAGGATGTCTAACTTGTTATCAACCGGGAGGATCTTATGCCCAATTTGAAATTGGCGGTATTGGCTGTGACGGCATCGGTTGCTTGGAGCGTCGCCCCTGCAAGCGCACTGACGATGAAGGAATGCGGCGAGACCTATCGGACAGCCAAAGAAGGCGGCACTCTGAACGGCATGGACTGGGCCGCTTTCCGCAAGGAGAAATGCGCGACGCCCGCTGCGGAGAGTGTCAGCGGCGATACCGTCAAAACCGCGCCGCAGCCGAAAAAGGAATCCGACGCGGCGGTCGCCCCCACTGTAGCGCCGGCAGGCGTGACATTCCCAACCACCCTCGCCGCCGAGTTCAAGACCGAAAAGCCCGCGAAGGCGCGGATGAAGACCTGCCTGCAGGGTTACCACGGCAATAAGGACGCGGGTACGTTGAACGGCCTTCGCTGGATCCAGAAGGGCGGCGGTTATTACAGCCTGTGCAATGCGCGGCTGAAAGCTGAATCATAAAAATGGAATACGGCGGATAAAGCGGTCACGCAGACGTTGAGCCGTGATCCTCGGGCTTGTCCCGAGGATCTGCTGTCCGCCCCGGCTCAGCTTGACGGCTGTGGCTCCATGCCGCCTTCGGGCTCGGGACCCTTCTTGCGGCGGCCGCCGGACTTCGGCACGGCCGAGCCGCGGCTGGGCGGCGTGTCGTCGCCGAGATCGCGCGCGGGCTTCTCGCCGGCGATCAGCTGCTTGATCTCGTCGCCCGACAGCGTCTCGTATTCGAGCAGGCCCTGCGCCAGCGCGATCCATTCCTTCTTCTTCTTAGTCAGGATGGACTTTGCTGTCGAATAGGCCTCGTCGATCAGGCGACGCACTTCGGCGTCGATGATCTGCGCGGTCTCTTCCGAGATGTTTTGCGTGCGCGCCACCGAATGGCCGAGGAACACTTCTTCCTGGTTGTCGCCATAGGCGACATGGCCGAGCTTGTCGGAAAAGCCCCAGCGCGTGACCATGGCGCGCGCCAGCTTGGTTGCCTGCTCGATGTCGGAAGAGGCGCCCGAAGTGATGTTCTCCTTGCCGAATTTGAACTCCTCGGCAACGCGGCCGCCCATCATGATGGCAAGGCGCGAGATCATGTATTTGTAGCTCATCGAATAGCGGTCGCCTTCCGGCAACTGCATGACCATGCCGAGCGCGCGGCCACGCGGAATGATGGTGGCCTTGTGCAGCGGGTCGGCTGACGGCACGTTGAGCGCCAGTATGGCGTGGCCGGCTTCGTGATAGGCGGTCAGCTCCTTCTCGGCCTGGGTCATGGCCGATGAGCGGCGTTCGGCGCCCATCATGATCTTGTCCTTGGCGTCCTCGAACTCGGCCATGGTGACGAGGCGCTTGTTGCGCCGCGCCGCCATCAGCGCCGATTCGTTGACAAGGTTCATCAGGTCGGCGCCGGAGAAGCCCGGCGTGCCACGCGCGACAACCTTGAGATCGACATTGGGGGCCAGCGGCACGTTGCGCACATGCACCTTGAGGATCTTCTCGCGGCCGACGATATCGGGGTTCGGCACCACCACCTGGCGGTCGAAACGGCCCGGACGCAGCAGCGCCGGATCGAGCACGTCGGGACGATTGGTGGCGGCGATCAGGATGATGCTTTCGTTGGATTCGAAGCCGTCCATCTCGACCAGCAGCTGGTTCAGCGTCTGCTCGCGCTCGTCGTTGCCGCCGCCGAGGCCGGCGCCGCGGTGGCGCCCGACCGCGTCGATTTCGTCGATGAAGATGATGCAGGGCGCGTTCTTCTTGGCCTGGTCGAACATGTCACGCACACGGCTTGCACCGACGCCGACGAACATCTCGACGAAGTCCGAACCCGAAATGGTGAAGAACGGCACGTTGGCTTCGCCGGCGACCGAGCGGGCGAGCAGCGTCTTGCCGGTGCCGGGAGGGCCGACCAATAGCACGCCGCGCGGAATCTTGCCGCCGAGACGCTGGAACTTCTGCGGATCGCGCAGGAACTCGACGATCTCTTCCAGATCTTCCTTGGCTTCGTCGACGCCGGCGACGTCCTGGAACGTGACGCGGCCATGCGCCTCCGTCAGAAGCTTGGCCTTCGACTTGCCAAAACCCATGGCGCGCCCTGATCCGGACTGCATCTGGCGCATGAAGAATATCCAGACGCCGAGGATCAGGATCATCGGCAGCCAGGAGATCAGGTAGCCGAACAGCGAATTGGAACCGTCGGTCTCGGGCCGCGCATTGATGGTGACGTTCTTGTCCTGCAGCCGCGAGACCAGCTGGGGATCGCCGGGCGAATAGGTCTGGAAGCCGGTGGAATTGTCGGTGTAGGTGCCGGTGATGCGGGCGCCCGCAATGGTCACCGTCTTGACCCGGCCGGCCGCGACATCCTGTAGGAACTGCGAATAAGGCACATCGCTCGAAGCCCCGCGCGTCTGCGGCGTCTGGAACAGATTGAAGAGAGCGATGAGCAGGACCGCTATGATCGCCCAGAGCGCGAGGTTGCGATAGTTCGGATTCATCAATTGTCCCGTTGGCGTCCGCGCACGGACAGCATCATGAGAGGAAACTTGAGCCTAACATAGGGAGAGCGTCTCCCCTTGCCAAGCAGAACAGCACGTCTGGGTTAAGCTTTCGGCCACCATCAATCGGCACTGTGGCCGCGCAATGGCGAAGCGGGAAGCGGTGACGCGCCGATCAGTTCGGCGACGGCCCGCGCCGGCGCCAGATCGAAGGACGGCAGAAAGCGGGAAAAAGGCGACACGACCGGTCGCGCCGCGAACGCCGGCGACCCCGCCCCGCCCTGCGGCGAACCAGGCTTTTCAAGGGCTTGTCGCAATGTCGGTTCCGCGGCCATTGCGGCGCGCATCAGGCTTGCCGGGGTTTCTCCATCATCGATCGCCAGCCGCCTCGCACCTGTCACGCCCAACGGTGCGATCAACAATGCGCCGGACCTGTCGTTCAATGTGATGTGGCGGCGGCCGTCCCAGATGGTGTTGTCGACAGCGGTTGCGGCGGGCGGCAAACCCCGCGCCTCGCGGCGCAGGAAGAGACCGGTTCGCCGGAAATCGACCACCGTCCGCGACAATGTGGCGCAAAGAAATCCGGCCTTCAGCCGGCCCAACAGCGCCTCGCTGCGCGCCTGGTCCGGCAGGAAGGCAACGCCTCCGGCGGTGGCCAGCAGGATGCGCAACGCATAGATGGCCGCCCGGCCGTCGTCCGCGGTCAGCATTGCCGGATCGAGCCGGACGAGACCCGTGCACGGCTGGCTGGCGAAGCGATGGATCAGATCGGCAGCGCTGGCGCCAAGCTGCCTGCGCTCGACGGCGGCTTGGCCAGCGAGCCGCAGCGCATTCTCCATGTGGCCGGCACTTTCGCCGGCAAGTGCCGCGCGCACGCGCGGCCGCTCGAAGGCCTCGTCGATATTGGTCGGGTCATCGGCCCAGCCAACATGTTCATGCCGCAGGAAATCGCGAAGCGCCGAGCGCCGCATCCCGAGAAGCGGGCGAACGATCCACTCGCGCCAATCATAGAGGGTGGCCGGCGCCATGCCGGCAAGCCCACGGCCTGCCATGTCGGCACGCTCCCGGCCGCGGGCATGCCGCATCAGCACCGTCTCGGCCTGGTCGTCGGCGGTATGACCGGTGACGATCAGGCCGATGCCTTCCGCGCGCGCCGCCTCGGCCAGCAGATGGTAGCGCGCCTCGCGCGCCGCCGCCGGCAGGCCGGTCGATGGCTTGCGCCCGGACCACGTCAGGGTGCGGTGGGCAATGCCGCGCTCGGCGCACAGCTTCGCCACGGCTTGCGCCTCGGCTGCCGAACCCTGGCGCAGGCCATGGTCGATCGTCACGGCCAGCAGCTTCGCTGACGATGCGGTTCGGTCGAGATGCTGTTTGAGAAGGAGAAGCAGGGCGGTCGAGTCGCTGCCGCCGGACACGGCCGCAATGGCGCCGCGGGTAAAATCGATAGGCGAAAAAAGTCTGGTCGAAAGATCGGGCTCGGTGTCGAGCATCAACGCATGTCGTCCAAAGGCGGTCGCGGTCCAAGGACCAAGACATGCCTGGGAAAAATCAGCACGCAGCCAGGGCCTTCTCCTGCTTGACGCGTTCCTTCAGGGCACTGGAGATGTCGGGGTAGCGCTTGCCGACTTCGCTGAAGGTGGCGCAGGCGACGTCGTGCTGCTTGAGGCCGACCAGCGACACGCCGAGTTTCAACAGCATGTCGGGCGCCTTCTTGGCCTTGGGGTAGTCCTTGCTGGCGGCGAGGAAGACTTCGGCCGCGTCGCGGTATTTCTGCTGGCCAAGCAGCGATTCACCCAGCCAGTAATGCGCGTCCGCCGCCTTCGCATCGCGCGGGAAGCGCGAGATATGATCGCGAAAACCCTGTTCGGCGGTGCTGTAGTCGCCCGACAGGATGAACTGGTAGGAATTGCGGTAGAGTTCCTCCGGGTCCTTGGTGGAGGGCAGCGCCGCGACGATCGTGCCATTGGACTTGCCGGCCTTGGCCGGAGCGCCGGTGGCCGGGGCGCCATCTTGCGCCGGCGCGGTCGACTGGGTGTTGCCGCCGGCATCGATCACATTGCCGTTCTTGTCGACGGTGATGGAACCAAAGGTCTTTTCCGGGGCTCCCGTGCCGGGGATCACCTTGCCGGGGTCGCCATCCGGCGATTCGACGATGACGTCCTCGACCGTCTTGCCGCCCGCGGACTGATTGGCGCCGGGCGCGGCGCCGGCATCGGCCGGAGCCTGGGTAGCCGGGGCCGCCGCCACGTCGGTGTTGGTGTCGGTGGTGGCGTCGGATTTCTTCTGCGCCGGAGGCTGTCCGCCTTGCGCGCCGCCTTCAAGCTGCTGGAAGCGGAACTCGTTGTCTTCCTGCTGCTTGCGCATCTGTTCCTGCATCTGCAGGATCTGGAAATTGAGCTCTTCGATCTTGCCGTTCATCTGGCGCAGCTGGTCCTCGAGCCCGGTGGCGCCGGCGCCGTTCGACTGCTGCGCGAGCTGGACCTGGTCGGGTTTCTTCTTGTCGCCGAAGAGGCTCGGCAACTCGAGGCTCGGCAGATGGAAGGAAAAGCCGCTGTCGGTTGACTGCCCTGGGCCGCTTGCCCCCGGACCGCTTGCCAGGGCGGTGAAGCCTGATAGGAGCAGCGCCGCAAGCGTGCCGCTCAGAACCGATCTCAAATGCATGTGCCTCTCGCCGTGTGTCGTTTGTCTGTTCGCGCCTTCCAATCAGGATGGGACCAGCCAGGCGCCCTCGGCTCATAGCAGGACGCGAGACTTCGGCCAAATTTTGTTTCGGTCACCCGGATATGAAAAAGGCGGCCCGGAGGCCGCCTTTCGCAAAGCTGTGTTGCATTTTTGCCAGTCGGCGCGATCGCGTCTCCCGACGCGCGGCCAACTCAGGAACCGGCGCCGCTGAGCGTGGTGACGGCGCGGCGATTCTGCGACCAGCAGGAGATGTCGTCGCACACCGCGACCGGACGTTCCTTGCCGTAGGAAATGGTCTTCAAACGGCTGGAAGCGACACCCTTGGAAACGAGGAAGTCGCGGGCGGCGGCGGCGCGGCGGGCGCCGAGCGCCAAATTGTACTCGCGCGTGCCGCGTTCGTCGGCATGACCTTCGACGACGATGGCATACTGCTTGTACTGGTTCAGCCACTGCGCCTGGCGGGCGAGCGTCGTCTGCGCGTCGGCGCGGATCGAGGACGAGTCCGTATCGAAGAAGATCCGGTCGCCAATGTTGACGGTGAAATCCTGCGCCGAGCCGGGCGTTGCGGCACCGGCACCGTTGAGGCCAAGATCGGCGGCGCTGTTGGGCGTCTTCTTCGAAGCGCAACCGGCAATGGCGAGCATCGCCACCAGCGCGATCATGACCGGGTTTCTGGTAAGTGCTGCGATACGGCCCATGCCGCCTCTCCTTCGCATTTCGAGTGATTTCGTTGATCACCCAGTAACCACGTTTGGGTTAACCGGCATTCAAGAAACACGGTTAAAATTTGGTTTAGGCTGCCCGTCCGCAACCTTTTGATCGGGGTCACAGTTGGCGCGGACCCTAGGCGGAAATGCGGCCAAAACGCGACGAAGGCATGGAAAAGGGGCCGAAACGGCCCCTTTTCAGCATGTGTGGCAATTCGGCCGACGCTATTCCAGCAGCGGCGACCAGGCCGGATCCGACGCGAAGTTCGCGGTCGGGATCGGCTGCTCATTGCGGCCGGTGAGATCGACAGAAACCAGCTTCGGGCCGCCATTGGAGTCGCGGAAGAACATCAGCACGCGGCCGTTTGGCGCCCAGGTCGGTCCTTCCTGCTGGAAACCGGACGACAGAATGCGCTCGCCGGAACCGTCGGTCTTCATGACGCCGATCTGGAATTCGCCGCCGGTCTGCTTGGTGAAGGCGATGAGATCGCCGCGCGGCGACCACACCGGCGTTGAATAGACGCCGTCGCCGAAGGAGATTCGGGTCTGGCCCGAGCCGTCGGCGCCCATCACATAGATCTGCGCGCGGCCACCGCGGTCGGAAGTGAACACCACCTTGCTGCCGTCGGGCGAATAGGAGGGCGAGGTGTCGATGGCGGTCGAGTTGGTCAGCCGCGTCGTCGAGCGGCTGCGCAGGTCCATGGCGAAGATGTTGGAATTGCCGTCGTCGCGCAGCAGGCTCATGATCACCTTCTGGCCGTCGGGCGAGAAGCGCGGCGCAAACGTCATGCCGGGGAAATTGCCGACCAGTTCGCGCTGCCCGGTCTCGATCTGCAGGAGATAGACCCGCGGCTGGCCGCTCTCATAGGACATGTAGGTGATTTCCTGCCGGTTCGGCGAGAAACGCGGCGTCAGCACGATCGACCGGCCGTCCGAGAGATAGCGGACATTGGCGCCGTCCTGGTCCATGATGGCCAGGCGCTTCTTGCGCGCGTTCTTGGCGCCGGATTCGTCGATGAACACCACGCGCGTGTCGAAGTAGCCCTTCTCGCCGGTCAGCCGTTCATAGATGGCGTCCGCGATGATGTGGGCGACGCGGCGCTGGTTGGCGTCGTTGGCGAAGAACTGCTCACCCGACATCTGCTGTCCGGCGAAAGTGTCCCAAAGCCGGTACTGCGCACGGATGCGGCCATCGGCCTCCTTGCTGACGCTGCCGGTGACCAGCGCCTGCGCGTTGATCACCTTCCAGTCGTCGAAGCGGGGTGCGGCATCCGGGTTCGAGATCTTCTCGATGAAGGCGCTCTTGTCGATCGGCGCGAACAGGCCCGAGCGCTTCAGGTCGGCCGTGACGATCTGAGAGATCTGCGCGCCAAGCGCGTCGCCGCCCTGGAAATCCGTGATGGCGATCGGCAGCGGCTCGACATTGCCTTTGTTGACGTTGAGCTCGACGAGCGCCCACGCCGGCATGGGGACTACCGCCGTCATGCCCATCGCCATCGCTGCGACCATCAGGAGCGGCTTGAGGAAGGATCTCATATCTTCTCGCTTCTCTTCTTTTGATTGGTTGGGCGCCAGGCCTAGAGGCCGAGCATCTCCCTTGGATCGAAAGTGACCCGGATGTCGTTCCAGATGTCCTGCTTGCCGGCAGGAACCTGCAGGCCGGCCACGTCGCATTTCTGAACCGCACGAACCGCGCTTTCATCGAACTGCCGGTTGCCGCTCGACTTTTCAACGGACGGACGGCCATCGAGCTTGCCGGAGTTGTCCAGGTTGAAGCGCACGACCACGACGAAATTCTCCGAGCCCTCGAGGCCGACAGGCAATGTCCAGCAACCACCCAACTGGCTTTCCAGGGCGCCCTGTTCCGACTTCGACAGCTTCTGGCCCTGGTCCTTGTCGCCGCCGAGCGAGGCCTGCTGCGTCGAGCGCTTGGCACCGCCGCCTGACGGCTTCTGCTTGTCGAGGAGCGCGGAGATCTCGTTGGCGTTGAACTGCTTGTCGTCCGATTTCGGCTTCGACGACGCTTCCTTGACCGGCTTGTCGGCATCCTTGCGTTCAGGCGCCTTGGCGCTTTCAGCCTGTGCCGGCTGCGGCTTCGGCCGCGCTTCCGGCGCGGGCGCCGAGCTCGGCAATTGCGTCTCTTCGGTCGGCGGATCCTTGGCTATGGCCTCGGCGACGGCATCCGGCTTGACCTCGGGCGTCGGATCGATAGCGGCGGTCTTGTCCTGCGGCGGCGGGGTCGGCGCCGGCTTGGCCGGCGTCGGCTTCGGCTCGGTCTGCTTGACCGGCTCGGGCTTGACCTCTTCCTTGGGCGTCGGCGCGGGCGCCACTTCCGTCGCCGGAATGGGCTTCGGCTTTTCCTGCGGCTTCGGCACGTCCTCGGTCTTCGGCGTCTCTTTGGGAGTCGGCGCGGGCGGCGGGGCCGATGTCATGTCGACGGGCTTCGGCTTGGCCTCCGGCGTTATCGGCTTGTCGGTGTCGACGCTGTTCTCGCCGACCTTCTGCGAAGCCGGCACGATATCCGGGCGCTGGGTCGGCAGCGGCGCCGGCTTTTCATGCATCACGGCCTTCTTGTCGCCCTGCAGCGTCTGCGCGATGGCTTCCATCGGCACGATGTCGACCGCGACCGACTCGACATCGGCGGACGGAAGCGCGGCCGGCGCCGACAGCGTGAACAGGCCGAAGGCCAGCACCGCCGTGTGCAAGATCACCGATGTGGTGAGGCCGGTCTTCATCGCGCGTCTATTGATCCTGTTCCTGCAGCGAAACCAGGCCGATATTCTTGTAGCCGGCGGCCGAAATGCGGGCCATCACCTTCATCGCCGTGCCGTAGTCGGTGGACTTGTCACCACGGATGAAGATGCGCTCCTCGTAACCGGTCTTCGAGATCGCCTGCAGCTTGGCCACCAGCTCTTCGATCGGGATCTCGGTTTCCTGGAGATAAATCTGGCCGGTGGCGTTGATCGAAACGGTGATCGGCTGCGTGTCGGCATTCATCGCCTTGGCCTGCGTGTCGGGCAGGTCGATCGGCACGCCGACCGTCAGCATCGGTGCGGCGACCATGAAGATGATCAAAAGCACCAGCATCACGTCGACCATCGGCGTGACGTTGATTTCCGACATCAGCCCATGGTGACGGCCGCGCCGCCTGTGGCCGCGCCCGCCGCGTCCCGCCATGCCTACGGACATACCCATCAGCTACTCCTCAGGCCTTCGGCGCGACTTTTTCATCGATTTGGCGCGAGAGTATGGCGGAGAACTCGTCGGAGAACCCTTCCATGCGCACCGCGAGCTTGCTCGCATCCGATGACAGCTTGTTGTAGGCGATGACCGCCGGGATGGCGGCGAGCAGGCCGATGGCCGTCGCCAGCAACGCCTCGGCGATGCCGGGTGCGACAACCGCAAGGCTGGTGTTCTTGGACCCGGCGATGGCCTGGAACGAGGTCATGATGCCGATGACCGTGCCGAACAGACCGATGAACGGGGCCGCCGAGCCCGTGGTGGCGAGGAAGCCGAGGCGCCCCTCCAGCTTCTCCATCTCGCGGGTCAGCGCCAGGTCCATTGCCTTGTCGATGCGGGTCTGCAGCCCGAGCGGCGTCTTGGCGCCTTTCTCGAAGCTCTTCTTCCACTCGCGCATGGCGGCGACGAAAATGGCGCCCATGCCTGAGGTTTTGCGGTCGGCGAGTGTGCGGTAGAGCTCTTCCAGCGACTGCCCGGACCAGAAGACCTGCTCGAAGCGGTTCAGCGCCAGCCGCATCCGGCCATAGGCAACCAGCTTGTCGATGATGATCGCCCAGGTCCAGACCGAGGCGCAGAGCAGCCCGATCATGACCAGCTTGACCACCCAGCTGGCCTGCATGAACAGCGCCCAAATCGACAATTGCGCGCCCGGTTCGGCGAGTGCGATATTTTCCATCGTTACGTCCTTAAGATTTTCCGGGCGAAGCTGGCGGCTGGCCCCTGGCATCCCTTGTGGTCGGTTCGCACGAAGCTACCGGACGCCCCAAACCGTGCCGTTAGCGGCCTTTTCAGGGCAAATATTGGTGAAAGGAAGGCGCTCGGTAGCGCCAATCTTCACCAATCTCTTCATGAACCGTTATGGTTAAGGATGGGTTAGTGAATAAGGCGCGGCGCATTGCCGCGCCTGCCAGTCCCCGAACCGGGCCTGCGTCAACTCATACGACGCTCAAAGGTGGGTTGAGATTCAGGCTAGGCCGAGTCGAAAATGGTGGGCTCCGAGAACCGGAGCGGAGCGTACTTCTGGGAGCGCCGTTCTGCTGCGACGCAGTAGAACGGGGAAGCGCAGGAAGCCGCCGTTTGCCGGCCGGCATCACCTGAATATCAGCCCACCTTGGGCATGAACGCCGCGACCCACTCCTTGGGAAAACGCCGCGGCCGGCCATTCTCGCCGATGATCGCCGCCTCGACCTTGGCTTCGACCAGCACCTCGTCGCCGCGCTTGAGCTGCTGCGCCATGAAGATGCGCGCGCCGGAAATGGTGTCGGTACGGGTGTCGACGGTCAGGATGTCGTCGATGCGGGCGGGGCTGCGGAAGTCGATCTCCATGCGGCGCACCACCCAGACGATCTTCTCGCCATGCTTGCCGTCGGCGAGTTCCGTGTGATGCACGCCGGTGAGCCTGAGATAGTCGGAGCGGCCGCGCTCGAGAAATTCGAGATAGCGCGCGTGGTAGACGACGCCGGAGAAATCGGTGTCGGCATAATAGACCCGCGCCATCAGCCGATGGCCGAACGCCGTCAGCGCGCCGGAAAGCCCGGCCAGCAGCGTCGCCGATTCACCATGATCGTCCATTGCGCTTCCTTTTTCAGTCGCGGCGAGGCACCTGTTCCGCGCGTGACCTAGAGCATGATCCCGAAAACTGGGAACCGGTTTTCTCGGCCAAACGGGTTTCCGTTTGGCCGAGATCATGCTCCAGAAACATCGGATGGCACTGTTGAGGGCGATGATCAAGAGCTTGATGGCGGCGCTGCTGTTGCTGATGGCCTTGGCGCTGCCTGGTCAGGCGGCTACTTTTGCGATGAAGCGCGGCCTCAATCTCGACCAGTGGGTCACCTGGCCCGGCGAGGATCAGTGGGGCGACGCCAAGACCATACTGCCCTATCCGGAATGGCGCAAATTCCTCAAGGCCGACGATCTCCGAGCGCTCAAGGAAGCGGGTTTCGATTTCCTGCGCATGCCGGTCGACCCGTCGCCTTTCCTGTCCGACCAGACAACGGCGTTGCGTGACGACCTCTATGGCAGCGTGCTGGACTCGGTGCGCATGATCAACCGCGCCGGCCTGAAGGTGATCGTCGACATGCACCTGATCCCGGCCGGCGGCAGCCGCAAGATCGGCATGGCGCAGGTGATGGACGATCCCCAGACCTTCGACCGCTATGTCGACGTGGTGCGCAAGATGGCCCGCACCCTGGCCGGCGAAGATCCGAACCAGGTCGCCTTCGAATTGATGAACGAACCGATCGTCGACTGCGACAGCGACGGCACCAGCCTGTGGCCGGACCGCCAGCGCAAATTGTTCGCCGCGGCACGATCCTCGGCGACGAAATTGACCCTGGTGCTGACCGGCGGCTGCTATTCCGCAGCTTCATCCCTCGAGAAGATCGATCCCAAGGCGATCCCCGAAGACAATGTCATCTGGACCTTCCATTCCTATGATCCATTCCTGCTCACCCACCAGGGCGCGACCTGGGCCGGCGACTTTATCCCTTATGTGACCGGCCTGCCCTATCCGCTCGATGCCGTGCCGAAGGCGCAGCTCGACGTCACGCTCGACACCATCCGCGCCCGGATCAAGGCCGAAGCGCCGTGGACACGGCAGAGCGGGCTGCTTGCCTATCTCGACGAACAGATCGCCAGCATGGACAGCCCCGGCAAGCTGCTCGGCCTGATGGACGCGCCGTTCAAAAAGGTCGAGGCATGGGCGAAGGCCAACGGCATCAGGCCCGAAAACATCACGCTTGGCGAGTTCGGCATGATCCGCCAGGAATACGGCAATGCCTATGTAATGCCGGCACGGTACCGCGCCGCTTACGTCAAGGACATGATCGCCCGCGCCGAGGCGCATGGTTTCTCATGGTCGGTGTGGAGCTATAGCGGCGCCTTCGGCATCGTCGATGCCTTCAATGGCGACAAGGCCGAGCCGGATGTGATGGACGTGATCCGCTCGCTTCCCTGAGCGCTGTCGTTCAAATCAGCCAAGGTCGATCTGCAGGACCTCCGGGCGCACGCCGAAACGCACCGGCATGATGCTGAAGCCGAGCCCGCCGGAGACGATCAGATTGCGGTCGTTCTCGACGACATGGCCATAGGCGTAGCGGTTGCCGAAACGCGACGGCACGACGGGCGAATAGCCAAACAGCCGCACCTGCCCGCCATGCGTGTGGCCCGACAGGGTCAGCGAAACCCGCGACGGGACGGTCGGAAAAATATCCGGCTCATGGGCGAGCAGGATAATCGGCGCGGAGTCGCCGACCTTGGCCAACGTGCCGTCGAGATCGTCGAGCCCCTTGCAGTCGTCGCCCCTCCTGGCCGGCAGCAGCGCCAGCTGGTCGGCAAGGCCGGCGATCCAAACGCCATAACCATCCTTTTCCAGGCGCACGACATCGTTCTCCAGCACCGGGATGCCGGCCTTTTCCAGGGCCTTGCGTGCGATGATTGGACCCGCGCCGGCGCGCTGCGCAAAGCCGTCGCTCCACCAATCATGGTTACCAAGGATCGACAGAACGCCGAGCGGCGCCTTGAGGCCCGACAGGGCGGAGGCCCACTGCGACGGCGTCACCGGTCCCGTCACCAGGGGCATGCCGGCAATGTAGTCGCCCAGCAGCACGATGAGGTCCGGTTGCAGCGCATTGGCGTCTTCGACGAGCGAAGCAATACGTTCCGGCGTCATCCACGGCCGGCAGGCATGAATATCGGCGAGCGCGACAACCCGCAGCTTCAGGCCATCAGGCCAGTGCGGCGGCGCCAGAGCGTAGCGCTTCACATGGGTCAATAGCATCGGCTCGATGCCGACCGCATAGGCGCCGAGCGCGGCAGCCGTCAGGAACGACCCGCCGATGAAACGCAGGAACCCGCGTCTGGTTATCATGGATTGGCTCCCAGCCCTTCGATCGCGCGATTCCCCGCACGCGTCCGATAAAATCCACGATTACGCCGGCAAATCGGCAAAGACGCGCAGATTTTGCGCAGGATGGGTCACATATCCTTGATCGCTGGTCTGGGAACCCGCGCCTGAACGCTTGGCGGCTATTCTTCCTGGAACAGGTTGATCTGCTGCTGCGCCAAATCCTTCGGCGCATCGAGGCCGAGATGGCGCCAGGCATTGGCCGTCAGCATGCGCCCGCGCGGCGTGCGCTGGATGAAGCCCTGCTGGATCAGATAGGGCTCGATGATGTCCTCGATGGCGTCGCGCGGCTCGGACAGGCCGGCGGCGATCGTCTCGATACCGACCGGCCCGCCGCCGAAATTGCGGGCGATCATCGAGAGATAGCGGCGGTCGAGCGCATCGAGGCCGAGCGCGTCGACCTCCAGCCGGGTCAATGCCTCGTCGGCGATCAGGCGATCGACATGGCCGTCGCCGGCGACCGAGGCGAAGTCGCGCACGCGGCGCAACAGCCGCCCCGCGATGCGCGGTGTGCCGCGCGCGCGCCGCGCGATCTCCAGCGCGCCGTCGTCGCCGAGCGGCATTTGCAGGATGCGCGCGCCGCGCCGGACGATCTGCTCCAGTTCCTCGACCGTATAGAAGTTGAGCCGCACCGGAATGCCGAACCGGTCGCGCAGCGGATTGGTGAGCAGGCCAAGCCGCGTGGTGGCGGCGACGAGGGTGAAGCGGGCGAGGTCGATCTTGACAGAGCGCGCCGCCGGCCCCTCGCCGATGATCAGGTCGAGCTGGAAATCCTCCATCGCCGGATAGAGGATTTCCTCCACCGCAGGGTTGAGCCGGTGGATCTCGTCGATGAACAGCACGTCGCCTTCTTCGAGATTGGTGAGCAGTGCGGCGAGATCACCGGCCTTGGCGATGACCGGCCCGGACGTCGAGCGGAAATTGACGCCGAGTTCGCGCGCCATGATCTGCGCCAGCGTCGTCTTGCCCAGCCCCGGCGGCCCGACGAACAGCACATGGTCGAGCGCCTCGTTGCGGCCCTTGGCGGCCTCGATGAAGACCTTGAGGTTGGCCCGCACCGCCGCCTGGCCGACAAAATCGGCGAGTGTTTGCGGCCGCAAGGTCTGATCGGCATCCTCGCCGCGTTTTTCCGGAGCTATGAGACGGGGCGACAGGCTCATGCTGTCTTCCTTGCATATGGCAAGAGGAGGGGCAAGCGAGCCCTCACCGCGCCAGTTCCTTCAGCCCGAAGCGGATAAGCTTCGAGGCATCCGCGTCCTCGCCCGCCGTCGTCAGCGCCGCGGCCACCGCATTGGCGGCGGTGTCGCGCGAATAACCGAGATTGACCAGCGCCGAGACCGCGTCGGTGATCGGGGCCGGGGCGACACCTTCACCGAGCTCCTGTTTCAGGCCGATGGTGCCCGAGGCCGCGCCCGCATAGGCCGGCGCCTTGTTCTTCAATTCGGTGACGATGCGCTCGGCCACCTTCTTGCCGACACCAGGCGCGCGGGAAACCATGGCGATGTCGCGCAGCGCGATCGCATTGGCCAGATCGGCGGGCGCCAGCGTCGACAGGATGGCGAGCGCCACCTTGGCGCCGACGCCCTGCACATTGCTCATCAACAGCCGGAACCATTCGCGCTCCAGCGCCGACTGGAAGCCGTAAAGCCGGATCATGTCCTCGCGCACATAGGTCTCGATGAACAGCACCACCGCCTCGCCGGGCGAAGGCAGCGCTGCCAGTGTGCGCGCCGAACAGTAGGCGATATAGCCGACGCCATGAATGTCGACGAGGCAATGATCCTCGTCGATCTCGTCCAGCGTGCCCTTAAGCTTGCCGATCATGCCCAACAATTCCTCACGATGCCAATGCCGCCATCCGATAGGCAGCGCTCTGCCGGTGGTGCGCGTGGCAAATTGCGATGGCCAGCGCGTCGGCGGCATGTTCGGTGTCGAAGGTCGCCTTGGGCAGCAGCACTTTCACCATCATGTGGATCTGCTTCTTGTCGCCATGGCCGACGCCAATGACCGCCTTCTTCACCGCATTGGGCGCGTATTCGGCGACGACCAGGCCGGCACGCGCCGGCACCAGCATAGCGATGCCGCGCGCCTGGCCGAGCTTCAACGTTGCCACAGCATCCTTGTTGACGAAGGTCTGTTCGACGGCCGCCTCATGCGGCATTGCCGCATGCAGGACTTCGGCGAGCCCGTCATGCAATTGGCAGAGCCGCGTCGCCAGCGCCGCCTTGTCCTCGGAGCGCACCGTGCCGGACGCGACGAAGCGCAAGGAATTGCCGAGGCTCTCTACGATGCCCCAGCCGGTGCGCCTGAGCCCCGGATCGATGCCGATGATGCGAATCGCGTCCCCCATCCGGTCACTTTACCTCCGGGGGACAGCGATGCCAGCGAAATGTGAACAAACCGGAAACGGAGGCATATCCGGCGGGAAATAGTCCGAAGCCGCTCAGTTGCGGGCGAACGCCGTGTTGAGCAGGCTGATCTGGTCGGAAACCGGATTGGGCCGGCGGCCCATCGGCTGCATGTCGACCACGGCGCCGGCGCCGTAGATCTCGTCGTCCATGCGGCGCACCAATGCCTGCAGGCGAAGCGAGCGGTTGACCAGGTCGAGGAACTCCTCGGGCAATTCGGCCCAGCCGGCGGCTTCATCATGCGCGGAAGCGGTATCGAGGCGCACCTTGGACTTTTCCGAAGCGACCTGGTCGCGGGTCATCTCGCCGGAATTGGCCGCGCGCTGCAAAAGCAGCCATGAGGCCACCTGCATCAGCCTGGTCGTCAGCCGCATCGATTCGGCCGCGTAGAGCGTGGCCGCCAGCCGCGACAGCTTCTTGGCCTCGGCGCGGCCCTTGCCGTCGAGATACTCGGCCGCCTGTTCGACCAGCCCCATGCCTTCCTGGTAGAGCGGCTTGAAGGAGTGCGAAAAAACCCGACGCTCCGCCAGTTTGACGGTGTTCGCACTGCCCTTCGAAGGCTCGTTCATTGATACGCCCCTGCACTTGCAACCGGCCGATTCGGTTCTCTGCCGATACACCCGGCACCCTATCTGACTGAAGCTTGAAAATGCGCTTTGCACGGGGTGAAGGCAAGCACATGTTTAACAGAAGGTTAACGGCGAGCCGTTGCGTCAGGGTCCCCGGAATGCGGACAAAAAAAGAGCCGCGGATAAGGCGGCTCTCAGGAGTTTAACAGGGAGGCGTCAAACAAAGTGGCTCCAACCACTCGGTAAGAATCCAGATCACTGGATGCGCATAGTAAACGCCTGTAAAGCTTAATGAACCTTTAACGGCCCCGATGTTTTTTGACCGAATGCCCCCTTTCTGTGCCGTAACAGCACAGCCCCGAAGCTCATTCAGGCCTTCTTCCAGACGGCCGGCAAGGCGATGAAGGCAAACAGCAGCATGGCCGCGTAGAACCCCATCGAGGACGCCGCCACCATCGGTTCGATCGCGGCATTGCCGGCAAGCAGGAAGTAGAGCCCGATCAGCAGGCCGATGCCGCTGATCGCCGTCAGCCAGAAATGGACGACGGCGAGCGTCTTTTGCCCGACCGCCGGAAACAGATGGTAGAAGAAGGCGAAGACCGCCGACATCAGCCATCCGGCCACCATCGTGTGGGCGTGAGTCGGCATCTGGCCATGGTCCTGGCTGATCGCCATGGACAGGCCGAGCGCCATGCCGCACAGCGCATAGATGATGGCCAGCGTGAAGAAATTCCGTGCTACCCCTTGCATATGTCCCCTCGATTGCCTCTTCCCGTCTGCGGGAATGGGTTGATTGTCAGGCGATTCCTGTCGCCACCGGCTCCCGGCGTCGGCGCACTAGCATTGGCAATGTTTCCGGACGATGTCGCGCCAAACCCCTCCCGACACTTCGTATATTAGCAGAAACGAATCTGGGCATCTGCGGTCGTTGCAGCTTATGCCCGCGAAAAAGGTAGCCGAAACAGAGCCGGGTTTTCCGCGACATCGTTCCGAAACACGCGCCGCGCTAAACGCCCGCTCCTCTGACGGCTGGCGCAAATCCGCTCCACCGCAAACCTACCCGGAGCAAGCCATGGACTGGTACTCGATCGTCAAATTCCTCCACGTCACCTCGGCCATTTTGTGGGTCGGAGGCGGCTTCGTATTGTTCCTCCTCGGCGTGCTTGCCGAGCGCGCCGGCAACATCGAGGACAAGCTTCAGGCGATACGGGCCAGCGGGCAGCTGGGCGGGCGTTTCTTCGCGCCGATGTCGATGCTGACCCTGATCTTCGGCCTCATCATGTGCGGCTTCTGGGTCGGCTTCTCCGACCTGTGGATCATCATCGGCTTGGCCGGCTACGCCACGACCTTCTCGATCGGCATGCTAATCTTCAAGCCGACCGGCGAGCGCATGGGCGCGATGATCGCCAACGAGGGCATCACGCCGGCTGTTCTGGCCATCGGCCAGCGCATGATGAGCGCGGCACGCTTCGACTATGCGGTGATGCTGGTGATCGTCGCCGACATGGTGCTCAAGCCGACCATGCATGATATCGGCACCCTCGCCGGCATGGCGCTGGTCATGGCAGCGGGCGCTATACTGGCCTTTGGCGGCAGCCGTCGCCTCGTGCCGAGCGCCGCCTGATCTCCCTGACGGTGAGAGCGGCCGGCGAGCCGCCTCGCCTGTCTACATCAGGCCGGCGAGGCCGTCCCACAAAAGCTTCAGCGCCACGACCGCCACGGTCGCGTAGGTGAAGGGATAAAAAATCTCCGGCCGCATGCGCCGCACCAGCCAGGCGCCGGCGATCGTCGAAAGCGGCGCCAGCGGCATCAGCACGGCCGACGCCGTCAGGTTGGCGGTGTCGAACTGGCCGAGCGCGAAATAGGGGATGAGCTTCAGCGCATTGGTCGCGGCAAAGAAGATCGCAGCGGTGCCCGACAGGACCTTGGGGTCGAGCCGGATCGGCAGCGCATAGACCTGGAAGGGCGGGCCGCCGACATGGGCGACGAAGCTGGTGAAGCCGGCGACCGTCCCCCAGATCGCCGCAGCCACGCGGTTGGGTTCGGCGGCGTGGTCGGCACCATGGCGGAACTGCAGATAAAGCCAGCGCAGCACGAAGATGATGGCAACGGCGCCGACGATGAGCCGCACCGCTTCCTCGGTGACCAAAGCCGCCGTCAGCCAGCCAAGGCCGATGCCGATGACGGCGCCCGGCATCATGTCGACCAGCATCTTGCGGTCGTAGACGCCCCACCATGTCCACACCGAGACAATGTCCATCAGGCACAGGATCGGCAGCAGGATGGCGGCTGCCTGCACCGGCGGCATGGTCAGCGCCATCAGCGGCACGCCGACGAAACCGACGGCGCCGCCGAAGCCGCCCTTGGACAGGCCGACCAGAATGACCGCCGGAATGGCGGCCGCGTAGAACCACGGATCGAGAAGCAGGCCTGACATGGGGAGGAGCTGGTCTGGAGGGAAGGCGTCAACGCCTGAATAGCCCAGAATTGCGCTTGGGGCGACTGTAAATCCCGACAGGTTGCCGAACACCTGCCAATGTCCGGCTCGTGCCTATCGCCGGGCCGAGACCAGCAGGAACATCGGCCGATCGAGCTCTTCCGCCAGTTCCGGCCTGGCCGTGATCTGCGCGTCTGTCGGACAGAACTCCTCGACATGCTCGATCGCGAAACCGGACACGATCAGCGCGTTCAGCGTCGTGCCGATGGTGCGATGATGTTTCACCACGCCCTTGGCCAGCCAGTCGGTCTTGCGTGGACCCTCCACCAGATAGCGGTCGACAGGCCATGTCCTGCGGCCTTCGGCATCGACCGCCCAGCCGGGCCTGGTCGGAGCCATGTAGATCGGATGCTCCGTCGAGAAGACGAAATGCCCGCCGGGCGACAGCGCCTTGTGCACCGTGCTGAACAGCCGCGCGACATCCTCGACATAATGCAGCGCAAGTGAGCTGTAGGCGAGATCGAAGCCGGCTCGCGGCAGGCTGAGCTGGTCGAGGTCGGCCCTCTCATAAATGATGCCGGTGTCCGGGCCGGCGGCCCTCGCCCGGGCCAGCATCTTCTCCGACAGGTCCAGCCCCAGGACATGGCTCGCCCCATGCTCATGCGCCCAGCGGCAGAACCAGCCGAAACCGCAGCCGAGGTCGACGACCCGCAAGCCGCCGAGGTCCGGCAGCATGGCGCGCAGCGCCGGCCATTCGGCGGCGCCGCCAAGGCCTTCGATCGACCGGCCAAGCTGGCTGTAGCCAGCGAAGAAATCCGGTTGGTCGTAGATATTCTGTGCCATGTCTTCCTCGTCTCTCGGCAAATCATCTGGCGGGCTGACATTTAGTGGACTGATCGCGCCTGTCCACCACTGCCATACGGAGTCAAGACGAAGAAGATGGAACCCCGAGCGGTGGCGGCCGCCGCCGGATCGGCTGCGCCTTGATGATGGCGGTGCTGGTCTCGGCCTTGTCGGCAATGCGATCGAGAATGCCGTCGAGGTCGCCGATCGAGCGCACGAACAGCCGCGCGACGAAACAGTCGTCACCGGTCACCTTGTCGCATTCGCCGAACTCGGCGATCTCCTCGATCAGTTTCTGGACGATGTGCAGCTTGCCCGGCAAAGGCCGGATGCGCACGATCGCCTGCAGCGTATAGCCGAGCGCCAGCGGATCGATCTCGACTGTGAACGCCCGGATGACGCCGCGCTCCTCGAGCCGTCGCAGCCGCTCCGAAACGCTTGGCGACGACAGCCCGACCTTGGCAGCCAGTTCCTTCAGTGAAGTCCGCGCATCCCGTACTAGGATTTCGAGGAGATTTCGGTCGAGATCGTCAAGCATTTCAGATTTCTCACAAATTCGCGGAAGTAGCCTAATATAATTAGGTCATACAATCATACAACCTTTCCAATCAGGTGGAAAGCGCCCATCTCGCATGAGATTATGCCGCGTCAAAATGGGCTCGGAGATTATCATGAACGATATGGTACGTGGCACGGTCGAAATGTCGGCCGCAATGGCGATCCTCGGGACGATCGGATGGTTCGTCGTCATGTCCGGCCAGCCGATCATGGACGTGGTGTTCTGGCGCTGCGCGTTCGGCGCGGTGACGCTGCTGATCATCTGCGCTTGCCTGGGATTGTTGCGCGGCAGGCTGTCGCTGCGCGTCATCGGCCTCGCCGCGCTTGGCGGCGCGGCCATCGTCATCAACTGGCTGCTCCTGTTCAGCGCCTTCTCCCGCGCGTCGATCTCGATCGCCACCGCCGTCTACAACACCCAGCCCTTCATGCTGGTCGGCTTCGGCGCGTTCTTCTTCGCCGAACGGCTGACGCTGACCAAGCTGACATGGCTGGCAATAGCCTTTGCCGGCATGGTGTTGATCGTCGAGGCCGCCCCTGACGCCGGCGATGTCGGCACCAACTATTTTGCCGGCATCCTCATGGCGCTGGCCGCGGCCTTTTTCTGGGCCGTCGCGGCCATCGTCACCAAGAAGCTCAAGGGCACGCCGCCGCATCTGATCGCGCTGATCCAGGTCTGCGTCGGCGTCGTCATGCTGGCGCCCTTCGCCAATCTCTCGCGTCTTCCCGCCGATCCGTGGAGCTGGGCCATGCTGGCGACGCTCGGCATCGTCCACACCGGCCTGATGTACATATTGATGTACGGCGCCATCCAGAAGCTGCCGACGCATCTGCAGGGATCGCTGTCCTTCATCTATCCGGTCGTCGCCATCCTGGTCGATGTCGTGGCTTTCGGCCATCGGCTGCATCTCAGCCAGGTCGCCGGCGCCGCCGCAATCCTGGTGGCTGCCGCCGGCATGAATCTCGGCTGGTCCTTGTGGAAATCGAAGCCGGTCACCGCGAGCCCTGAGCCGGTCAAGTAGGGCAGGCGCCGCCCGGCGGCCAGGAAACGCGATCCCGACTGCCCGCCTGTTCAAAGCGGGCAGTTTGCTCTATGCCGCAATGCAACCATCTTCGCCCGGCATAGGCGAAACCCGGGATCGAAGAACCATGAACGACGCCACACCCCCAAATCGTTGCCGCATCGTGCTGATCGCGCCGCCCGGCGTGCCGGCCGCCCGTATCGCCGCCGCATTCGACGGCGGTGACGTCGCTTCGCTGATCCTGCCCGAAAACGGCATGGACGAGGCCTCCTTCCAGGCCTTTGCCGAACAGATCGTGCCGACGGCGCAGGCGGCGGGCGTGGCCGTGATCATCGCCGGCGACACCCGCATCGCCGGCCGTGTCCAGGCCGACGGCATCCATGTCGAGGCGTCCAAGGCCGAACTGGCCGAAACGATCGAACATTTCCAGGCGAAGATGATGGTCGGCACCGGCGGCGCCAAGAAGCGCGACGACGCGCTCGAGCTTGGCGAGGTCAGGCCCGACTACATCTTCTTCGGCCGCTTCGGCTACGACAACAAGCCGGAGCCGCATCCGCGCAACCTGTCGCTGGGCGAGTGGTGGGCGCAGATGATCCAGATCCCCTGCATCGTCATGGCCGGATCCGATCTGGCTTCCGTAGAGGACGTGGCCGCCACCGGCGCCGAGTTCGTCGCGCTGTCGAGCGCGGTGTTCGCCGACGGCGTCGATCCGAAAACCGCCGTGGCCCGTGCCAACGCGTTGCTCGACGAAACCGCGCCGCGCTTCGAGGACTGATGTGACTTCGGTAAGGCTTCCCCTTCAGGCCTTGCTTGCAGCGGTCATGATCCAGGCCGCCGCCGCCGAACCCATACCCCAGCCACAGCCCAAGCCTGAAACCGGCCTGCACACCGACAAGCCGATCGAAAAGCAGCTGCCGCAGCCCGCCACCACGGCGGAGCCGGCACCGCTGCCCTCAGTTGACAGCATCAATCCCGACCGCTTCGGCGCCAAGCCGGCGGATGCGGCCTATGGCGCCTTCCAGCGCGGGCTCTACAAAACGGCCTATAACCTGGCGCTGACCCGCGCCCAGAATGGCGACCCGGCGGCGCAGACATTGGTGGCCGAGATCCTGTCGCGCGGGCTCGGCGTGCCGCTGAATGCGGCGGAAGCCTCGAAATGGTATGCGCTTGCCGCCGAACAGGGTGTGCCTGAGGCGCAGTTCCAGTATGCGCTGATGCTGCTCGACGGCCGTTACGTCAAGAAGGACCCGAAAGAGGCCTACGCCCTGATGCAGGCTGCCGCCGAAGCCGGCAACCAGCTGGCGCAGTTCAATTTCGCGCAGATGCTGGTTCAGCAGGATCCCGGCGATGCGGGTCTGGCCAAGGCGGTTTCCTATTATGAGCGCGCCGCCGCGACCGGCCTCGCCGACGCGCAATACGCCATGTCCCAGATCTATGCCAACGGCGTCGGCGGCAAGCCGCGCGACGACGCGCAGGCAAGACGCTTCCTCGCCCAGGCCGCGCGGCAGAACTACGACACCGCGCAGATCGATCTCGCCGCCTGGATGATCGAGGGCCGCGGCGGTGTCCGCGACCTGAAATCGGCTTTCGGCTGGACGAAGCAGGCAGCCGAGGGCGGCAACGTCGCCGCGCGGAACCGGCTGGCAAAACTCTACATGCAAGGCATCGGTACCGACCCGGACCTGGTGCTCGCCGGCGCCTGGTACATCGCCGCCCGCCGCGCCGGTCTGATCGACCCCGACATGGATGATTTCCTGCAAGGACTGAGCGACGACCAGACCAAACAGGCCCTGCAGAAGGCGAATCGTTTGCCGTGACGGCGGTTGGTGGATCATTGCGTGTGATCGAGGACGACCTTGCCGAAGGGCGAGCCGTGTTCGAGGTACCGGAAGGCTGCCGCCGCGTCCTTCCAGGCAAATACCTTCTCGATCACGGGTCTTATCCGGTTGACTGTCAGGCCTCGGTTCATTGCCTCGAAGGATTCGCGTGAGCCCACGGGTATGCCGCGCGCCTTGACCTGGCGGCGGAAGATGTCGAGCGGATTGATCGACCCTTCGTTGCCGCCGAGATAGCCGATGACGTTGATCTGGGCGCTGCGCGCCGAAGCCTTCAGCGACTGGGTGAAGCTTTGCGGCCCGCCGACCTCGATAATATGGTCCGCGCCGCGGCCTCCGGTCAGCGCCAGCACGGCTGACGACCAATCGGGATTGTCGCGATAGTTGATGCCGTCATGCGCGCCAAGCGCCTTTGCCCGCGTGAGCTTGTCGTCGCTGCTTGACGTGACGATGACCCGTGCGCCGGCTGCCGCGGCGAACTGCACGGCAAACAACGAGACGCCGCCAGTGCCCAGGCTCAGCACTGTCTCGCCCGGTTTCAACCGGCCTTCGGTGAACAGCGCATGCCAGGCAGTGACCGCGGCGCAAGGCAATGTCGCCGCCTCGACATCACTCAGATGTGGCGGCGCCAGCACGGCCGCCTGTTCGTCCAGCCGCGCGAACTCGCTGAGCAAACCGTCGATGGGGCCGCCACGCTGATAGGACGGCTCGGCCATGGCAAAACTGCCGCCGACCCAGCGCTGCCAGAACGTGCCGCAAACGCGGTCGCCGACCTTGAACCGGGTCACTTCGGCGCCAACCGAGACCACTTCGCCCACACCGTCCGAAAGCGGTATCAGCGGCAGCGCAAAGGCGGTGTGGTAGCTGCCACGGGCGATCTCCACATCGCGGTAGTTGAGCGCTGTTGCCTTGACCTTGATGATCATCTCCTGGCGGCCCGGTTCTGGCATCGGCCGCTCGACCAGTCTGAGATTGTCGATGCCGCCGGGGGCCTGCAATTCGATTGCCTTCATTGTCTTCCCTTTCCTTTTGAAAGTCCGTCGAAAGGAAAATCGCTTGCCGGCACCTTGATCTCAAATTCATAATAATCAAAATGATTATGCATTTGAGGACCAAAGGATGCTGGAAGAATTGCGCACGCTTGTCCTCTTTGCCGAGGAAGGCTCGATCCAGAATGTGGCCCGCCGCCTGCCTTTGACGCAGCCGGCCGTCACCCGGCAGATGCAGCGGCTGGAGGATATGCTCGCGACAACGCTTCTCGATCGCCGGCAGAAGCCGCCGCGGCTGACTGCGGCGGGATTGGAGGTGCTGGCGCGGGCAAAGGACATACTGGCTTCGGTCGAAGCTCTGAAAGCGTTCGCCGCCGACGCCGAGCCGCAGGGCGTGCTGCGTGTCGGCCTGGCGCATGGCTTGTCCGATGCAAGCGTTGCGGGCGCTGTCGCCGGCGCCGCCGCTGCGTTTCCAAAGATATCGTTGCGGCTCAAGACCGGTTGGAGCGCTGAGCTGGTCGAGCAGTTCGAACGCGGTCAACTCGATATGGCGATCGTTCTGCGACCTGCCGGTCATCAAGGCCCGGACGCGCTTGGCACCGAACGTCTTTGCATCATAGCGCAAGCCGGCGCCCATCTCGCGGACGCTCGGACCAGCATGCCCTGGGTTCTCAGCCCCGAGCCTTGCGACGCGCGTCAGACGCTCCTCTCCAGTTTGGGCGGTGAACGGCATCTGCTCATTGTGGCGGCGGAAATTCAGGATCCGGCGATGCAGATGGAATGGGTCCGTCGGGGACACGGCCTCGGCCTCATGCCGTTGCGGCTCGCGACGCGTGGACTTCCCGACGGCCTCGCGCTTGTCGATCTCGAAGGTGTCGACCTTTCATTGCAGGTCGTGGCATTGCGCTCGCCACATCTCAACCGGCTGGCGAAGGTCGTTGAGGCCATTGCAAAGACCGTCGGCGAAGCCATCAAGATCGAGGCTGATACCGACTGACCGGTTGGGGCCGATCCGGCGTCCCTTGCCTCTCCGGACGATTTGTGGTCTTGGGAGCCCCTAAATCGCTAGTCCCGGCGAAAATCTCATTCCGGATCACCCCATCATGGCCAAGATCAATGGCAACGAAATCCGTCCCGGCTACGTCATCGAGCATGATGGCGGCCTGTGGGTGGCGGTCAGGACCAACACCGTCAAGCCCGGCAAGGGCGGCGCCTACAACCAGGTCGAACTGAAGAACCTCATCAACGGCACCAAGCTCAACGAGCGCTTCCGCTCGGCCGAGACGGTCGAACAGATCCGCCTCGACCTGAAGGATTTTTCCTTTCTCTACGAGCAGGACGACGCGCTGGTGTTCATGGACACCCAAAGCTACGAACAGCTCGAACTGAACAAGGATTTCGTCGGCGACCGCGCCGCGTTCCTGCAGGACGGCATGATGGTGACTGTCCAGCTTTATGAGGAGAGGCCGATCGGCATTTCGCTGCCCGATCAGGTGACCCTGACCATCACCGAGGCCGACCCGGTGGTGAAGGGCCAGACGGCTGCATCCTCCTACAAGCCGGCGGTGCTGGAGAACGGCATTCGCGTGCTGGTGCCGCCCTTCATCGGCGCCGGCGAACGCATCATCGTCGACACCAACGAAATCACTTACGTGCGCCGCGCCGACTGACGCGCTGCAGCAGGAAGACATACGATGGCACGCTCAGCCCTTCTCAACGTCATGGTCCAGGCCGCAATGAAGGCCGGCCGCTCGCTGTCGCGCGACTTCGGCGAGGTCCAGAACCTGCAGGTCTCGTTGAAAGGACCCGGCGACTATGTCAGCCAGGCCGACCGCAAGGCCGAGGACATCATTTTTGCCGAATTGTCGAAGGCGCGTCCGGGCTACGGTTTCCTGATGGAAGAGCGCGGCGCGGTGGAAGGCGAAGACAGCCAGCACCGCTGGATCGTCGATCCGCTCGACGGCACCACCAATTTCCTGCACGGCATTCCGCTTTTCGCCGTCTCGATCGCGTTGGAGCGGCAGGGCCAGATCGTAGCCGGCGTCATTTACAACCCGGCCATGGACGAGCTCTACACGACCGAGCGCGGCGGCGGCGCATTCATGAACGACCGCCGGCTGCGCGTGGCCGGCCGCACCAAGCTGGTCGACACGGTGATAGGCTGCGGCATGCCGCATCTGGGACGCGGCCACCACGGCAATTTCCTCGTGGAATTGCGTAACGTCATGGCCGAGGTCTCGGGCGTGCGCCGTCTCGGTTCCGCCGCGCTCGATCTCGCTTATGTCGCTGCCGGCCGCATGGACGGTTTCTGGGAAACCGGCCTGTCGGCCTGGGACATCGCCGCCGGCCTGCTCCTGATCCGCGAAGCCGGCGGTTTCGTCTCGGACATGGATGGCGGGCAGGACATGCTGGACAACGGCTCCGTCGTTGCCGGCAACGAGGTCATCCAGCGTGCGCTGCTGAAGACGGTGAAAAAGCCCCTGGCACCCCGTTAAAGCCCTCCCGCCGCACTGAACGGCCGCGGTCGCAAAACCGCCACCTGAGCTTGAAATACTGTCCGGCGGTTGCCCAGATATGGGGTGATGCAGGACGATCGATGACCAACATCCCGCCGCAAATCGAAATCCCCTTTGTCGGGCGCTGGCACTACTCCCGCGCGGAGATGATCGCCGACGGCATTGTCCATGCTGTCGGCATCGCGCTGGCGATCGCGGCCGGCTCGGCGTTGCTGGCGCTGGCGGCGTTTCGCGTCGGACCTGGCGAGTACATCGCCGCCGCCTTCTATGTCGTTTCGCTGCTAACCGTGCTCTCGGTGTCGCTGGCCTACAATCTGTGGCCGGTGACGTCGCCGGCCAAATGGGTTCTGCGGCGCTTCGATCACGCCGCGATCTATCTTCTCATCGCCGCCACCTACACGCCTTTTCTGGCCCAGCTCGACGCGTCGCCGCTGGCCCGCTGGATGATCGTGCTGGTCTGGATCGCGGCGGCGACGGGCATCGCCATCAAGGTGGGCTTTCCCGGCCGTTTTGACCGGCTGGCGATCGTCTTCTATCTCGCCATCGGCTGGAGCGGCATCGTCCTGGTCAAGCCGCTTGTCGCGACGCTGCCGACGACGTCGATCGTGCTCATCGTTGCCGGTGGCGTCGTCTATTCCTGCGGCGTCATCTTCTTCGCCTGGAAGGGTCTGCGCTTTCACAACGCCTTGTGGCACGGCTTCGTCGTCACCGGCGCAGGCCTGCATCTGGCGGCCATGGTCGACTGTCTGGTGATAAACCGTTTCTGATCCGCTCGCGGCAATATTGCCAAGCGCCATTCAATTTGGTCACAATTGCGTTTAGAGTCGCGAACGACGTGATCGGCGGCAGCGGCAGCGAAACGGGGCACGGATGGCTTTTCTCAGATCCTTCGGCATGGGCAGGCGCTCCGACGTACTGATCTACGATCCGCATAAACTGTCGAGTCCGCAGGTGTTCCTGCTGACCATGGTCATCTTCCTGGCCATCGTCGCCTTCATTGCCGCTATCCTGACGCGACAGATCTCGACGGCTTTCGTCACCAATCCCGGGCTCAACGGTCTTATCATCGGCGTGCTGGCGGTCGGCATCCTGCTTGCCTTCGCCCAGGTCGGGCGGCTGTTTCGCGAAGTGCGCTGGCTCAACTCCTTCCGCGCCGGTTCGGAGACCACCGAGCCGGTGCTGCTGGCGCCGATGAAAGCCATGATCGGCCGCTCCTCGACCATGGCATTCTCGACCTCCTCGATGCGCACCATGCTCGATTCCATCGCCACGCGCCTCGACGAAAGCCGCGACACCTCGCGCTACCTGGTCGGCCTCCTGGTGTTCCTCGGCCTGCTCGGCACCTTCTGGGGCCTGCTGAACACGATAGGCTCGATTCGCGAAACCATCGAAGCGCTCGATCCCGGCAGCGGCGACGCCGCCGCCGTGCTGGATTCGCTGAAGCAAGGGCTTGCAGCGCCTCTGGCCGGCATGGGTACGGCCTTCTCGTCCTCGCTGTTCGGCCTCTCCGGCTCGCTCGTGCTCGGCTTCCTCGACCTGCAGGCGGGCCGCGCCCAGACGCGCTTCTACACCGAGCTTGAGAACTGGCTGTCCTCGGTCACCGATCTCTCCTCCGACATCGTCGTCTCCGATCAGGCCAAGAGCGAACCATCCGACGAAATCCGTCTGCTGTCGGAGCGCCTGCGCAGCATGCAGGAGAATGGCGGCGGCTCCAATCCGCGCGTCGCCACCGCCATGGCCAATCTCGCCGACGGCATTTCCGGCCTGGTCAAGAACATGCGTTCGGAACAACAGATCATGCGTGACTGGGTCGAGGCCCAGTCCGACGAGCAGAAGGCGATGCGCAACACGCTGGAGAAGATCGCCGACGCGCTGAAGAAGCAAGGGGTCCACTGACGTGGCGCTAGCAAGACGGCGCGCCGACCGCCGCATCGACTACTGGCCGGGCTTCGTCGACGCGCTGTCGACGCTGCTGCTCGCCATCATGTTCCTGCTCACCGTCTTCGTGCTGGCCCAGTTCCTGCTCGGCCGCGAGATTTCCGGCAAGGACACGGTGCTCAACCGCCTCAACTCGCAGATCAACGAACTGACGCAACTTCTGGCGCTGGAGCGCTCGACAGCGCAGGACAAGGAGGACTCGCTCGCCAACCTGCAGGCGTCGCTGTCGGCGGCCGAGGCCGAGAAGAGCCGGCTCGAACAGTTGCTGGCGCAAGGCGCCGGCGCCGGCGACCAGGCCAACCAGCGCGCCGCGGCGCTTTCGGGCGAACTCGACAGCCAGCGCCAGATCAGCCAGCAGGCGCTGAGCCAGGTCGAGATCCTCAACCAGCAGATCGCCGCGCTGCGCAAGCAGATCGGCGCGCTTGAAGACGCCCTCAACGTGTCCGAAGCCCGCGACCGCGATTCCAACACCAAGATCGCCGATCTCGGCCGCCGGCTGAACGTCGCCCTGGCGCAGCGCGTGCAGGAATTGAACCGCTACCGCTCCGACTTCTTCGGACGCCTGCGCGAGATCCTCGCCGACCGCGAGAATATCCGCATCGTCGGCGACCGCTTCGTCTTCCAGTCGGAAGTGTTGTTCCCGACCGGCTCCGAGGTGATCAACGATGCCGGCAAGGTCGAGATGAAGAAGCTCGCCGACGCCATCATCGAGTTGCAGAAGGAAATCCCGCCCGAGATCAACTGGGTGCTGCGCGTCGACGGCCATACCGACAACAAGCCGCTCTCCGGCACCGGCCGCTACCGCGACAATTGGGAATTGTCGACGGCGCGTTCGACCTCGGTGGTCAAGTTCCTGATCGAGAACGGCGTGCCGGCCAACCGTCTGGTCGCCGCCGGCTTCGGTGAGTTCCAGCCGCTCGACCCCGCCGACACCGACGAAGCGCGCAACAAAAACCGCCGCATTGAACTGAAGCTCACCGAACGTTGATTTCTCATCACGCGAACTCACGCGAATTTGTTCGCCGCTCAACTCTAGGGCGCAGAGTGTAGCCGGCAAGGCCTGAAAAGATTATCTTTTTTTAATTACACTTCGCGCCGGAGCGCTCCTAGTTTGCCGCTCAGGGCCGAGAACCGCCGGCGATGCCTCCCATCGCGACGCGACGGAACTGGACGACCCAAACGGTCGGAAGGCGAGGCGGCGCGACCGCCCCCTTCCCAGCAGGAGGAAGCGCCCCATGCGCACATCAGCACCTCTCAAGACGGCAACGCTTGCCACGGTTCTCATTGTCGCCCCGCTCGCCGGCGCCTATGCCGCAGGCCATCACAAGGGCGCTCTCGAGGCGACGGACCCGACAGACATGACCGGCCCGCGTGTCGAGGCTCTCATCGAACAGGCTCAGGGCATCCGCCACGGCATAGTCGACGCCAGGCAGGCCAACAACATCACCCCGGCGGTGGCGGAGCGCCTGGAAATGCGCACCGCCCGCATCAGGCAGGCGGCCGAAAAGATAGCCGCGTCCGATCACGGCAGGATACCGGCAGCGCAATACCATGACCTGCTGCGCCGCCTCGACAATGTCGACCAGCGGCTGCGGGTCGATACCGGCAGCGGTTTCCTGATGGGTGACGGCGCCGACGGCGGAGCCTATCCGAACGGCTGAGGCCTCCGGCAAGGTCCAAGAGGAAGGGACCACCTGGCGCCTTCGGGACCCCAATCCCGCGGGCGTCCTTTTTCCTCACCAGCCCGGCCTGCCTACCAACCGAGCCAGACCGCGATCAGGGCGACCACCGCCGGCACGGTCTGGATGAACAGGATCTTGCGGCCGGCCGTTGCCGCGCCGTAAAGGCCGGCAATGGCCACGCACAACAGGAAGAAGACCTTGACCTGAAAACCGGCGGCGCCGAGATACAGCCCCCAGATCAGGCCTGCGGCGAGAAATCCGTTGTAGAGGCCCTGATTGGCGGCGAGCACCTTCGACGCCCTGGCGAATTCCGGCGTCAGGCGGAATGTCTTGTGCCCGCGCGGCGTGTCCCACAGCACCATCTCGAGATAGACGATGTAGACATGGATCAAGGCCGCCAGGCCGACCAGGATGTTGCCGATCATTTGCTCCCCCTTCATGCGTTGCCGGCAGCATTTCATGTGTGGCATCGCCTGCGCAAGATGCATCCGCCGGAGGGCATCCGAGGGTTGCCAACGCTTTTGCGTTGGTGTCTTTTCGCGCCGTCCTCAATCACGGAAGCCGCCATGTCCTTTCAGAAACTCGACGACCTCGGCCACAAGCTCGAAGCGCTTGAGCATGCGCTGGCCATCCTCGGCGCTGACGAAGCCACGCATATGGCCGTCGGCGGCGGCGAGAAGCGCGCCGAGGCGATGGCGGCACTGGCCGGCATGTACCACACCAGGGCGACCGCCCCGGAAATCGCCGATTGGATCGCCACCGCCGAAGGCGAGGCGCTCGACGACCAGCAGCGTGCGGCGCTCGGCGAACTGCGGCGGCAATACACCAACCTGACCTGCCTGCCGGTCGAATTCGTCGAACGCCAGACGACGGCGCGCATGCGTTGCGAGCAGCTGTGGCGCGACCTGCGCGCCAAGAACGATTGGGCGGGTTTCCAGCCGGCGCTCGAGGGCGTGGTGGCGCTGGTGCGCGAAGAGGCGGCCCTGCGTTCCGACGTGCTCGGCCTCGCCCCTTACGATGCGCTGATGGAGCAATTCGATCCCGGCAACCGTACCGCCGACATCACCCCCGTCTTCGCCGACCTGAAAGCCTTCCTCAAGGGATTCGTGCCGGAGGCGCTGGCGATCCAGGAGGCGCGGCTGCGCAAGCATCCGCTGAAGCCGCTCTCAGGCACCTACGCGATCGACAAGCAGCGCGAGCTTGGCCTTGCCATGATGGCGGCCGTCGGTTTCGACCTGACGCACGGCTCGCTGTCGGTATCGCACCATCCCTTCTGCGGCGGCGTGCCCAGCGACGTGCGCATCACCACCCGTTACAAGACATCGGATTTCCTGTCGGCGCTGATGGGCGTGCTGCACGAGACCGGCCATGCGCTCTATGAACAGAACCTGCCGAAGGCGTGGTCGCACTGGCCGCTCGGCAAGGCGCGCGGCATGGCCGTGCATGAAAGCCAGAGCCTGTTCGTCGAAAAGCAGATCGGCCGCAATCCCGCCTTCTGGCGCTGGGCGCTACCGGTGGTGGAAAAGCATCTCGGCGAGGCCTGGTCGCTCGACGATCTCCTGCCGCATGTGCATCGCGTCGAGCGCGGCCTGATCCGCGTCGATGCCGACGAGGTGACCTATCCCCTGCATGTCATCCTGCGCTACGAGCTGGAGCAGGAGCTGGTCTCGGGCAGGCTGGAGGTTGCCGATTTGCCCGAAGCCTGGGACGCCAAGATGCGCGACTATCTCGGCCTCTCCACGTTGGACAATCCGGCCGACGGGCCGATGCAGGACGTGCACTGGCCGGGTGCCGCCTTCGGCTACTTCCCGTCCTACACGCTGGGCGCGATGATGGCGGCGCAGCAATGGGCCGCGCTGACGCGCGAACATCCTTCCGCAGATGACGACCTGGCGAAAGGGAATTTCACGGATATCAATGACTGGCGCCGCAAGAAGATATGGTCGCAGGGCTCGCGCTGGTCGACGCCGGACCTGCTCGAACGCGCCACTGGCGAAAAGCTCAACGCCGTGTATTTCGTCGATCACCTGCGCAAACGGTATGGAACCGCGTGAAGCCATCGAGGGAACCGACAGGGCAGAAGCGCCTGTCTACTCCGCCGCCCCTCTGAAGGCGCTGGCGCCGGTCTCGAACTGCAGCTTGGCAAGCCTGGCATAGATGCCGCCCTTGGCGACCAGGCTCTGATGCGTGCCTTCCTCGACGATGCGGCCGCCATCCATGACCAGGATCCTGTCGGCCTTCAGCACCGTTGCCAGCCGGTGGGCGATGACGATGGTGGTGCGGCCTTGCATCAGCCGCTCCAGCGCCGTCTGCACCAGTGTCTCGCTTTCGGCATCCAGCGCCGAGGTGGCTTCGTCGAGCAGCAGGATCGGCGCGTCGCGCAGGATGGCGCGGGCGATCGCCACGCGCTGGCGCTGGCCGCCGGACAGCGTCACGCCGCGTTCGCCGACCTGGCTGTCATAGCCGTTCTCGAGCTTGAGGATGAATTCGTCGGCCAGCGCGTCCTTCGCCGCCGCCTCGATCTCGGCATTGCCTGCGCCCGGCCGGCCGAAGCCGATATTGTCGCGCGCGCTCGCCGCGAAGATGGTGACGTCCTGCGGCACGATGGCTATGCGTTCGCGCACCGAAGCCGGATCGGCTTCGCGCACATCGACGCCATCGATCATGATCTTGCCGGTTTCGGGATCGTAGAAGCGCAGGATCAACGAAAAGACCGTGCTCTTGCCCGCCCCCGAAGGGCCGACGATGGCCACTGTCTCGCCGGGCATGACCTGGAAACTCAGGCCGTGGACGGCGGCCCGGTCGGGCCGCGCCGGATAGGAGAAGGAGACGTCGTCGAAGACGATCGCGCCCTTGGCGACCGCCGGCAGCGGCTTCGGCTCGGCCGGCGCCTGGATCGCCGGCTTTTCGGCCAGGATCTCGGTCAGCCGCTCGGCCGCGCCCGCTGCCTGGGCAAGTTCGCCCCAGACCTCCGACAGCGCGCCGAGCGCGCCTGCGGCGAACACCGAATAGAGCAGGAACTGGCCAAGCGTGCCCGGCGACAGCGTGCCTTCGAGCACGTCGCGCGATCCGAACCACAGCACCGCCACGACGGAGGAAAAGATCATGAAGATGGCGAAGAAGGTGAGGAAGGAGCGAGCGAAGATCGAGGCGCGCGCCGCCTCGAAGGCGGCCTCCACGGCGGACGAAAAGCGACCGGTGACCAGTCTTTCGTTGGTGAAAGCCTGCAGCGTCCGCACCGCGCCGATCTGCTCGCTGGCATAGGCCGTCGCATTGGCCAGCGTGTCTTGCGCCAGCCGCGACTTGCGACGCACCGAGCGCCCAAAAGCGACCAGCGGCAAGACGATGACGGGGATGGCCGCGATGACCAGGCCGGACAGTTTCGGACTGGTGAAGACCATCATTGCCACGGCGCCGAGGCCGAGGATGACGTTGCGCAGCGCAACCGAGGCGGTCGCCCCCACGGCCGACTTGACCTGCGTCGTATCGGCCGCGAGCCGCGATACGATCTCTCCCGACTGCGACGTATCGAAGAAGGATGGCGAGAGGGTCGTCACATGGCTGAACACGTCATTGCGGATGTCGGCGACAACACGTTCGCCGAGCGTGATGACGAAATAGTAGCGGCAGGCCGACGCCGCCGCCAGCACGGCGGCCATCACCACCAGCATGCCGAAATATTCGGCGATGAAGCTGGAATCCGATGCCGAAAAGCCGTGGTCGATCATGCGCCGCACCGCCAGCGGCAGGGCCAGTGTCGTCGCCGCCGCGACCGTCAGCGAGATCACGGCGCCGATGACCAGTTTCCGGTAGCGGCCAAGATAGGGGAACAGGCGCCTGAGCGGCTTGAGCGAGCGCCGACGCTCGTCCGCATCGCCACTGATGTCCGCCATGACCGTTTTCCTCTGGCCCTTTTCGTGCGCGCCATCAATATGCGTTTGACGCGGCCTTGTGATTCAATTTCGGCTGATGTATAGGCTCGCCGACCGTTTTAGAAGCCGTGGCTCCTCAATAGCTACGGCTTCGAGTTTTAAAAAGAGGCGCATCGACGCAGGCTCATGCCCGTCAGCCGCGCCGGCAAGCCAGGAACCGAACCATGAAGAGCGCTATTCATCCCGACTACCACACCATCAAGGTCGTCATGACAGACGGCACCGAATACACGACCCGTTCGACCTGGGGCAAGGAAGGCGATACGATGAACCTCGATATCGACCCGACCACCCACCCGGCCTGGACCGGCGGCCAGCAGACCCTGCTCGACCGCGGCGGCCGCCTCTCCAAGTTCAAGAAGCGTTTCGAAGGTTTCGGCCTCTAAGCCCATTTCGGCATTGTCGCAGATCAAAAACCCGCCCTTGTGGCGGGTTTTTTGTTGCGATGAGGTGACGCGCCTCGAGCTGGCGCCCACCCCTACCTCCCCCTTGTGGGAGGTCGGACCGAAGGTCCGGGTGGGGGTCTGGCGCCGGCCCCACCCTGCTGCTTCGCAGCGACTTGTCGGGGCGAGCCACGGGGCTTGCCCTTCCTTCGACCCCACGCGGGGGAGGATTGGGAGGCATTCTACCCGTCCACCAACTCCCGCAGCGCCATGCGCTTGTAGGCGGCGACCAGCCTGTCGCCTTCCTGCCGCTCGACCGAGATGGCCAGCCGTACCGCGGCCTCGCCCATTTGCCAGACGAGAAGCGCCGTGGTTTCCAGGGCGAGGGGGTCGGCGCCGGGCCGCAAGCGCTTCAGCACCGCGACCAGGAACTCCGCATTGGCCCGGCTGTCGGCGAGTTCGAGCTGGCGCAGCGCCTTGTCGGCCTGCGTGCCCGACCAGATGTCGCGCATCACCGGCTCGGCCAGGAACAGCCCGTAGTAGATATCGACCAGCTCCGAGAAAGCCTGCCGCAGGCCTTCGGCGTCGCTGACGTCCCTGAGCGCCGCCGAGATACAGGCCTGGCTTTCGGCGGTGTAGCGCTCGGCCAGAGCCCAGATGATCGCCCGTTTGTCGGGGAAGAACTGGTAGAGCGAGCCGATCGACACCCCTGCCCGTTCCGCGACCTCGCCCATGCGCATGGCGTCGCTGCCTTGCTCGGTGATCAGCGCCGAGGCCGCGGCCAGCATGCGCTCCACCCGCTCGCGGCTGCGCTGCTGGCTTGGCGCCCGCCGTGGCGAAGCGATCTGCTCGTTGGCCGGCGTGCGTTCCATCGACTGTCTCCAACAATGCATTCGGCACAATCGCCGAGAAAATGGCTTGACTGACAAAATACGAGGGTTTATCACGTTTTGCAAATGTGAGGATTACTCATATTTTCAAACGGAGGAAAACCACCATGACCGACACCAAACCAATTCTGATCCTCGGCGGCACCGGCAAGACCGGCCGCCGTCTTGCCGAGCGGCTGACGGCGCGCGGCATTCCGGTACGGATCGGCTCCCGTTCCGGCACGCCGCGCTTCGACTGGGAGGCGCCCGCAAGCTGGGCTCCGGCACTCAAGGACGTCAGCGCGGTCTATATCAGCTACTATCCCGACATCGCCGTGCCGGGCGCCGCCGAGGTGATCGATGCCTTCACCCGCCTTGCCGTGGCGCATAGCGTTCGA
The DNA here is from genome assembly GCF_002294875.1 of Mesorhizobium sp. WSM4312. Classification (NCBI taxonomy): domain Bacteria; kingdom Pseudomonadati; phylum Pseudomonadota; class Alphaproteobacteria; order Hyphomicrobiales; family Phyllobacteriaceae; genus Mesorhizobium; species Mesorhizobium sp. WSM4312. The sequence goes on from NZ_NSFU01000020.1 coordinate 47,038, forward strand.
CGTCTGGTGCTGTTGTCGGGCCGCGGCGAGCACGAGGCGCAGCGTGCCGAAGAGATGCTGCAGGCTTCCGGGGCCGACTGGACGATCCTGCGCTGCGCATGGTTCTCGCAGAATTTCAGTGAAGGCTTTCTCGTCGAGCCGTTGCTGGCGGGCGAAGTGGCCCTGCCGGTCGGACCTGTCGGCGAACCCTTTGTCGATGTCGACGACATCGCTGACGCCGCCGAAGCGGTGCTGACCGGGCCCGGTCATGTCGGCCAGCTCTATGAGCTGACGGGGCCGCGGCTGTTGAGCTTCGCCGACGCGGTCGCCGAAATTGCCAAGGCAGCCGGACGTGACATCCGCTTTGTCAGAATTTCGCATGACGAGTTCACGGCCGCTATCGCGTCGCATGAACCACCCGAAATCGTCTGGCTGCTCGATGAGCTGTTCACCCAAGTGCTCGACGGCCGCAACGAGATGCTCACTGACGGCGTCCAGCGCGTGCTCGGCCGTGCACCGAAAGACTTTTCCGCCTACGCAACCGAAACCGCCGCTAGCCGAATCTGGAGTAACTGAGATGAGCAAGCTTGTTCCCACCCTCACCATCATCGCCGCAATCGGCTCGGGCGTCGTCGGCGGCGTCTTCTTCGCCTTTTCCAATTTCGTCATGGCAGCCCTTGCCCGGCTGCCCGTCCCGCAAGGCATCGCCGCGATGAATTCGATCAACGTCACGGTGATCACCCCAAGCTTCATGACCGCTCTTTTCGGCACCGGCCTCATCTGCCTCGTGCTGATTGCCGCCGTTCTTCTGGGCTGGAGCCAATCAGGCTCATACTGGCTGCTTGCCGGCGCCGTGATCTATTTCATCGGCAATCCGATCGTGACCATGGTCTTCAACGTGCCGCTCAACGACGCACTCGCCGCCGTCGATCCTGCGAGCGCCAACGGCGCCGCCGTATGGGCGAACCATCTGAGCCAGTGGGTAATGTGGAACCACGTCCGCACCGTCACCGCCATCGTGGCGATGGCCTGCTTCATCATGGCTTTGATCTGAAGACAGCAGCCCGCGAATGCAAAAGACCCCGCCTCAGGCGGGGTCTGTCTTCTTGTGCGTTTTGCGGTCGGCATGGCCCAGGTCGCGGTCCGGATCGATCACGTCGCGGACCAGCTGCTTGAGTTTTGCCGCGTCCGGAAAGCCGCCGTCGCGCTTGCGGTCCCAGATGAGCACGTCGTTGCAGGAAATGGTGAAGACGCCGCCGGTGCCGGGCACAAGCGTCACTTCGCCAAGGTCGGTGCCGAAGGTGGAGAGCAGCTCCTGCGCCATCCAGCCGGCGCGCAGCAGCCACTGGCACTGCGTGCAATAGGTGATGCGGATGGCGGGCAGCGGCGTCTCGCTCATCACGCCGCGCTGAGCTTGGCCAAGGTCTCGTCGTCGACTTCGAAGTTGGCGTAGACGCTTTGCACGTCATCGTCGTCCTCGAGCGTGGCGACCAGCTTCATCAGCGACTGTGCCCGCTCCTCGTCGACCGGAACATTGTTCTGCGGCCGCCAGATCAGCTTCACCGATTCCGCTTCGCCGAGCGAGGCTTCCAGTGCCTTCGACACCTCGCCGAGATTCTCGAAGGCGCAATAGATCGTGTGGCCTTCCTCGTCGGTTTCGACGTCGTCGGCGCCGGCTTCGATCGCCGCTTCCATGACCTTGTCGGCACTGCCGGCCGATGCCGGATAATAGATCTCACCGACACGGTCCCACATGAAGGACACCGAGCCGGTTTCGCCCATCGCGCCGCCGGCCTTGGTGAAGGCGGCGCGCACATTCGACGCCGAGCGGTTGCGGTTGTCGGTCAACGCCTCGACGATGACGGCGACGCCACCTGGGCCATAGCCCTCATAGCGCACGGCCTCGTAGTTTTCGGCATCGCCCATCGACGCCTTGTTGATGGCGCGCTGGATGTTGTCCTTCGGCATCGACACTGCCTTGGCGTTCTGGATCGCCAGCCGCAGGCGTGGATTCATCGATGGGTCGGGCGTGCCGCTCTTGGCGGCCACGGTGATTTCGCGCGCCAGCTTGGAAAACATTTTCGACCGCACCGCGTCCTGACGGCCCTTGCGGTGCATGATGTTCTTGAACTGTGAATGGCCAGCCATGGCACCCCTGTCGTGTTCGGCTAGAGCGTTCTGCAGCGAGATGCATTACCTCGCCTGTTGCAAAATGCTCGAATTCAAAATTTCAGAACGTCCTTGATGCGTCCGGAGGACGTACGGCGCTCTTTGTCGGAATGGCCGGCTTATAGATAAATCGGCTCAATTCGTCCAGCCGCACCGCGCGCGTGGCGTAACCGGACAGGCTGCTGCAAACGCTTACGCCTCCAGATCGGACTTCAGCCGGTCGATGATGCTGAGCGCATGGCCGGCATACTGGCTGATCCAGCGATCGTGGATCTGCTTGATCGGCAGTGCGTTGAGATGGTTCCAGCGCTCGCGTCCATCGCGGCGCGCAACGATCAGCTCCGCCTCCTCCAGCACCTTCAGATGCAGCATGACGGTGCAGCGGTCGATATCGGGAAAGGCATCGCACAGCATGCCGGTGGTCTTCGGCTCGTCCTTCAGCCGATCGAGCATTTCGCGCCGGCGCGGGTGCGCCAGCGCCTTGAAAACATTGTCATCTTGCGATCGGCTTGACATGTTATGTTTATATAACATATTGTTGAACCTTTCAAGGATGGAGCTGTGGATATGTCTCTTGGATTCCGCGTTTCCGGCCGCATCGGCAAACCGGCCGCCGAAGTTTTCGACGCCGTCGTCAACCCCAAGAAGCTCAGCGGCTATTTCACCACCATCGGCGGCGCCAGCGCACCGCTGCAAACCGGCACGAGCGTCGTCTGGTGGGGCAAGGTGCCGGTCGAGGTCGACGAGGTGGTCAAGGACAGCCGTATCGTGCTGCGCTGGGACGCCACCGACGCCGACGGCAAGCCGGCCTACAAGACGCGCATCGAGATGAATTTCGAACCGCTGGACGATGGCGGCACCCTCGTCACCATCGCCGAAAGCGGTTGGCAGGAAGGCGCGGTCGGCCTGAAGAAATCCTACCTCAACTGCGAGGGCTGGTCGCAGATGCTGGCCTGCATGAAGGCCTATGTCGAATACGGCATCAATCTGCGCGACGGCTATTACCGCAGCGAGATGAAGGGCGAGCCCGCCAACGAAACCAATGTTTGAGCAAGGAAACGGAGGCCAGCGATGACGATAGTAACGCCGTTCCTGATGTTCGAGGGCAAGGCCGAGGAGGCGATGGCCCTCTATTGCGACACCATTCCCGGCAGCAGCATCCTCGACATCACGCGCTATGGTGCCGGTGAGGATGGCCCTGAAGGGACGCTGAAGCTGGCGCGCGCTTCCATCGCCGGCCGGGACGTCATGGTCTTCAACAGCCCCGTACACCACGCCTTCGGCTTCACGCCGTCGGTCTCGTTCTACGTCGACTGTTCCTCCTTGGAGGAACTGGACCGCATTGTCGACGCACTGGCAAAGGAGGGCGGATTCCTGATGCCACCCGACAATTATGGTTTCAGCCGCCGCTTCGCCTGTTTGAACGACAGGTTTGGTGTCTCATGGCAGGTCAACCTGGCCTGACCGAACATGGCCGACCCAAGCGCAGCGCAATGGAGACAGCAATGACGACGAAAATCACCGGCGGCATCAACATAGCCATGAAGGTGCCACCGCATCAGTATGAGGCGACGATTGCCTTCTACCGCGACATCGTCGGCCTGAAGCCGTTCACCGCCAAGGCGCCGGCGGTCGGCTTCGAGCTCGGACCCAACCGCCTGTGGATCGACGAGGCGCCGATGTTGAGCCAGGCCGAGGTCTGGCTGGAACTGTTCACCGAAGATTTTTTCACCGCTGCCGCACACTTCGCCGAGGCCGGCATCGTGCGTTGCGATGCCATCGAGCCCTTGGGCGAAGGCTTTCGCGGCGGCTGGATCACCAACCCGGCCAGCATCGTTCACATGCTGCGCGAGCCCGACGCCTGGTGAGCGCCACGACCAGAAAGGAGACCGCCATGGAAATCCGTGAAACCCCGACAGCCGAAGCCGGCATGCTGATCCGACGGCCCGTCGCCGAGGTGTTCGAGGCCATCGTCGACCCGGCCATCACCACCAAATTCTGGTTCACCCATGGCAGCGGCCGGCTGGACAGCGGCAAGGAGGTCCGCTGGGAGTGGCGCATGTATGGCGTCTCGACGACCGCCAAGGTCAGCGAGATCGTCAGGAATGAAAGGATCGTCATGCAATGGAGCGATCCGCCGACAACGGTGGTCTGGACGTTCACCGAAATGCCTGGCGATGCGACCTTTCTCGAGGTCCGCAACTTCGGTTTCGCTGGCACGCCCGACGAACAGGTCAAGGAAGCGATCGGCTCGACCGGTGGCTTCACGCTCGTGCTGGCCGGCGCCAAGGCCTGGCTGGAACAGGGCCTGACGCTAGGCCTGATCGGCGACCGCCACCCGGAGGGTGCGCCGGGGCGTTAGATGCCCAGCACCCCGATACTCAATGCCCGTCGCCGGGCTTCGCTTTCCTGCGCCGCCGCGCCAGCATGTTGAGCCCCTCGACCAGGGCCGAGAAACCCATCGCCGCGTAGATGTAGCCCTTGGGCACATGGTAACCCATGCCGTCGGCGATCAGCGTCATGCCGATCATCAACAGGAAGCCCAGGGCCAGCATGACGATGCTGGGGTTCTTGGCGATGAAGTTGGCCAGCGGACCCGCCGCCAGCATCATCACGCTGACAGCCACGATCACGGCGATGTACATGATGGCGATCTCGTCGGTCATGCCGACCGCGGTGATGATGGAATCGATCGAAAAGACGAGGTCGAGCAGCAGGATCTGGAAGATCGCACCGGCAAGCGAGATCTTGAGCGTCTCACCCATCATCGTGTCCTTATGGTCGTCGGGATCGACCGTGTGATGGATCTCCTTGGTCGCCTTCCACACCAGGAACAGGCCGCCGGCGATCAGGATCAGGTCGCGCCAGGAAAAGCCGTGGCCGAGGGCGGTGAAGACCGGCGTCGTCAGCTGGACGATGACCGAGATGGTGGCCAGCAGCACCAGCCGCATGACCAGCGCCGCCGAAATGCCGAGCCGGCGGGCACGGGCCCGCTGCGCTTCCGGCAGCTTGTTGGTCAGGATCGAGATGAAGATCAGATTGTCGATGCCGAGCACGATCTCGAGCACCACCAGCGTCAGCAAGGCGACCCATGCGGTTGGATCGGAAACGAATTGAAAATGCGGCGCAAGAAATTCGATAAGCTGCATGGAGGTCGTTGTCCCCTCTGTTAACGATCTGAAGCAGATGTCGTCGGCAGTTAGGTACCGCGCGCGCCTATATCAATGTCATGACCAGAAGGACGGAGTCGTTTCTTCCAGTCGCGGCCCGCGACGAAACGGCGCGATCCTCTCGGTCAGTCCGGTACGATCGGAAATATTGACACCGACCCCGCACAAGGTCGCCGGGCCGGTCGCCGCCTCGAAGCGCCCCTTCGGCACTTTCGACAGGAACCGGTTGAGCGGTTCCTCCTTGTCCATGCCGAGCGAGGAATCATAGTCGCCGCACATGCCGGCATCCGACAGATAGCCGGTGCCGCCATTGAGGATCTGGTGGTCGGCGGTCGGCTGGTGGGTGTGGGTGCCGACGACCAGGCTGGCGCGGCCGTCGACGAAATGCGCAAAGCACATCTTTTCCGAGGTCGCCTCGGCGTGGAAGTCGATCACCACCGCATCCGCCTGCTCGCCGAGCGGGCAGGCGGCAAGCTCGCGCTCGCCGGCCTGGAACGGATCGTCGAGCTCGGGATGCATGAACACCCGGCCCATGATGTTGGCGACCAGCACGCGCGCGCCACTTCTGGCGATGTAGACGCCGGAGCCGCGCCCGGGTGTGCCTTTGGGAAAATTCGACGGACGCAGGAAGCGTTCTTCGCGCGGCGCGAAGGCCAGCGCATCGCGCTGGTCCCAGACATGATTGCCGGTGGTGACGACATCGGCGCCGGCCGCGATCGTCTCGCGAAAGATCTCCTCGGTGATGCCGAAGCCGCCGGCGGCATTCTCGCCATTGACGATGACGAATTCGAGTTTGAAGTCCGAGATCAGGCCGGGCAGTTGTTCCCACACCGCCGTGCGTCCCGTTTTTCCGACCATGTCACCGAGGAAGAGAAGTCTCATATGATCCCGCACCGAAAGTCAGCGAAGCAAAAGCTGCATGACATCCGCGAAAAGATCATGCCTCCATTATCTACAATTTTGGCGTGAAGCGACGCAACCCGCTCTCGGTGAGTATTTCCGGGATGATCACGTCATGGTTCTCGTCCGGAACCTGCGCCACCTCCTGGCAGTCGAAGGCGATGCCGATCAGCCGGGGCGTATGCCCCTTGTCGACGAGCTTGGCGATCGCGCGGTCGTAATAGCCGGCGCCATAGCCGATGCGGTGGCCGCGCGCGTCGAAGGCGGCAAGCGGTACCAGCATCACCTGGGGGTCAAGCACCTCGGCCTCTTCATGAGGTCCGATCGTGCCGAAGCCCATGTCGACCATCGGCGCGCCGCGCACCAGTTCGCGAAAGACGATCGTGGTCTTGTCGAGAATGGCGGGCAGGCAAAGCCTGGCGCCCTGTTCACGCAAGGCAAACATCAAGGGCCTGACGTCGACTTCCGAACGCATCGGCCAGAAGCCGGAGACGATTTGGCCGGGCTCGATGGCGAGATGATCGCGCGCCGTCTCGGCCATTTCGAGCGCCATTTCCACCCGCCAGAATTCGTCGAGCGCGTCGCGGCGTCCAAGCGCCTGGAGTCGCAGCTGTTTCTTCTGGTCTTTGAGAGATGTCATGCGCGGATGGTAGAAAAGGCCGGATCGGGATGGCGTTTTGGGAGCGACGTTTTCCACCGCATCATCCACCGCAATGCATGGATGCGCAACAAGAAGTGACGATCCACACAACCGGTGGAGAGAGCGATCCCGGGAACCTACAAAGTAGGTGGGCGCCGTGTGAGAAAACCCACGGGTCTTCCCAGGGACAGCTCCCTAAGGATCGTTAAGGCCCCGGGGAAATGTTCTCCTGCCGGGAAGCACAGACCGTCGTGACCAATATAGGCCGCTCATCGGTCAAGCGCCAGTGACGCAGGCAGTCTCGGCGGCTTTATTCGCCATCCGCGCCGCACCCTTGCGCAGGCCGGGCGGCGTCCTTACGGTCACCGGGTGAACCAAGGAGCAACAATGCGTTTCGAAGGTACGGCGGCCTATGTCGCCGACAAGGATCTGATGGTGGCCGTCAACGCAGCGATCGCGCTGGAGCGGCCCCTGCTGGTCAAGGGCGAGCCCGGCACCGGCAAGACCGAGCTTGCCCGCCAGGTGGCGGCGGCACTTGGCCTCGATCTCATCGAATGGCACGTCAAATCGACGACGCGAGCCCAGCAAGGCCTTTACGAGTATGACGCCGTGTCGCGGCTGCGCGACAGCCAGCTCGGCGACGCCAGGTTCAACGACATCAAGAACTACATCAAGCGCGGCAAGCTCTGGGAGGCGTTCGCTGCGGGCAAGAAGGTCGTGCTCCTCATCGACGAGATCGACAAGGCCGACATCGAGTTCCCCAACGACCTGCTGCAGGAACTCGATCGGATGGAGTTCTTCGTCTACGAGACCGGCGAGACCATCCGCGCTGCTATCAGACCGATCGTCATCATCACCTCCAACAATGAGAAGGAACTGCCGGACGCCTTCCTGCGCCGCTGCTTCTTCCACTACATCCGCTTTCCCGACGTCGACACGCTGCACAGGATCGTCGACGTCCACTATCCCGGCATCAAGCAGAATCTGGTGCGCGCGGCCCTCACCCAGTTCTACGAGATCCGCGAGGTACCGGGCCTGAAGAAAAAACCATCGACCTCCGAGGCGCTCGACTGGATCCGCCTGCTGGTCGCCGACGACATCGCGCCCGAGGATTTGCGCGCCGACCCGAAGAACGCATTGCCCAAGCTGCATGGCGCGCTGCTGAAGAACGAACAGGACGTGCATCTGTTCGAGCGGCTGGCTTTCATGGCCAGAAGGCAGCAATAGGGCCGCAGCAATAGCGCTTTCCCTTCCGTGGACCGTTGCCGCCGGCCGGACGGGAAGGCAGCTTCGGCCGCAATCTTTCGCAGGAGATGAAATGTCTGAGATTATTGTCCGCCCGCTCGCGCAGTCCGACCACGCCGACTGGAAGCGCCTGTGGACCGACTACCTGACCTTCTACGAAACCAGGCTGCCGGAAGAGGTCTATGCTGTCACCTGGAAGCGGCTGTTCACGGCAGGCGAATTCGAGCCGAAGGGTTTTATCGCCACGCTCGACGGCAAGGCCGTCGGCCTCACCCACTATCTCTACCATCGCTCGGGCTGGTCCGAGAAAAACAACTGCTATCTGCAGGATCTGTTCGCCGACCCGGACGTGCGCGGCAAGGGCATCGGTGCCGCGCTGATCAATGCCGTAAAGCAGGAAGCGGCAAAGATCGGCGTCAAGAACGTCTACTGGATGACGCACGAAACCAACACCACGGCGCGCAAGCTCTACGACCACGTGGCGCGCCGCACCGGCTTCATCGAGTATGATCTGCTATAAATAGAAAATGTTCATCCCTTTCTTCCTCGAACTGAAGGCTGCACGCGTTCCCGTCTCGCTCAGGGAATATCTGTCGCTGCTGGAAGGGCTGGAAGCCGGGCTGGTCGACTATGACGTCGAGGGTTTCTATTACCTGGCCCGCGCCGCTCTGGTGAAGGATGAGCGCCACATCGACCGCTTCGACCAGGTGTTCGCGCATGTCTTCAAGGGCATCGAGGCGCTGGGCGGACCGGATGCGGTCGATGTCGCCAATATTCCCGAGGAATGGCTGCGCCGGCTTGCCGAAAAGCACCTGACCGAGGAGGAGAAAAAGCTGGTCGAGGCGCTCGGCGGCTTCGAAAGGCTGATGGAGACCCTGAAGCAAAGGCTCGAGGAGCAAAAAGGCCGCCACCAGGGCGGCTCGAAATGGATCGGCACCGGCGGCACCTCGCCCTTCGGCGCCTATGGCTACAATCCCGAAGGCGTGCGCATCGGCCAGCACGAAAGCCGCAACCGCCGCGCGGTGAAGGTCTGGGACAAGCGCGAGTTCCGCAATTTCGACGATGCCGTCGAGCTCGGCACCCGCAACATCAAGATCGCGCTGAAACGCCTGCGCCGCTGGGTGCGCGAGGGTGCCGAGGAGGAATTCGACCTGCCCGGCACCATCCACGCCACCGCCGAACATGGCTATCTCGACGTGCAGACGCGGCCCGAGCGGCGCAACGCGGTGAAGCTTTTGATGTTCTTCGATGTCGGCGGCTCGATGGACGACCACATCAAGAGCGTCGAGGAGCTGTTTTCAGCGGCCCGCGCCGAATTCCGCCAGCTCGAATATTTCTACTTTCACAACTGCCTCTACGAGGGCGTGTGGAAGGACAACCGGCGCCGCCATGCGGAGGTGATGCCGACCTTCGACCTCCTCCACAAATACGGGCCGGACTATAAGGTGATCGTCGTCGGCGACGCCTCGATGAGCCCTTACGAGATCGCCCACCCCGGTGGGTCCGTGGAGCACTGGAATCCGGAGGCCGGCGTCGTCTGGCTCGGCCGCCTGCTGCGGCAATGGCCGAACGCGGTATGGCTGAACCCCGAGAGCGAAAAGAACTGGGGTTTCACCCATTCGATCGCCATGATCCGCGATATCTTCGGCGGCCGCATGTTCCCGCTGACGCTGGCCGGACTCGAAGGCGCGACGAAGCAGCTTTCCAGAAAGCATTAGTTCAAGACGTGCGGGACTATCGCTCCAGGGATCACCAATCGTGGAAGTTGGCGCTGCCCCTCACCGTCCTGCCGGCGAGGGGCGGCGCCGACGCCTGAAAAAGGCCAAAGGGGCGAATTCGACTTTGGAATGCCAGGCACTGGGCAGGTCTGTAACAAACGCCTATCTTCAGGCGAACATAGCTTGCAACCAAGAACGAGCCGCCAAGGCTGAGGAGATCAAATGGACACCCAAACCTACCCCGTCACCCGCACCGATGCCGAATGGCGCGCCCGGCTGACGCCGGAGCAATATACGGTCATGCGCAATCACGGCACCGAGCGGCCGGGCAGCTGCGCCTTGCTCTACGAGAAGCGCGCCGGCACATTTTCCTGCGTCGGCTGCGACCAGCCGCTGTTCGAATCCAAGCTGAAGTTCGAGAGCGGCACCGGCTGGCCGAGCTTCAACGACCCGGTGCCCGGCTCGATCGAGACCACCGTCGATCGCAGCTACGGCATGGTCCGCACCGAGTGCCATTGCTCGCGCTGCGGCAGCCATCTCGGCCACGTCTTCGAGGACGGCCCGCCGCCGACCGGCCTGCGCTACTGCATCAATGGCGTGGCGCTGAAATTCGAACCGGCGGCTTGATGCCTCGGAAAAGACTTCGCAAAGGGCGGCTTCAGCCGCCCTTTTTCGTTTGGCTCATGCCACGACCGTCGCGATCAGCCAGAGCGCCGCACCCAGCATCATCAGCTGCGCCTTCAGGCCGCCGCCCTTCTCCACCGTCCACCAGACGGCGATGGTGAGGAAGATATTGTAGGGAACGGGGAGGAAATGCACCACCAGCACCAGCCAGAGCGGCAGCTTCAATCCAAGCAGGATCAGCGCCAGCGCCGAAGAGGCGATGCTCAAGATCGTCCCGACGAGCAGCATGTCGCGCCAGAACAGCCGGTCGAGCGGCGCTTCACCTCTCCAGCGCGTACGGAAAAAGTCCGTCATCGCCGAAGCGTCACCCCTGCCCCAGAACGTCGGTCACGGCCTCTTCGAAGCGTGTGCACTCCCTCACCAGCCAGTCGGTCATGGCCGGCCAGTTGTCTTCGGCGTAGCAGTTCACCCGCCACACCGAGTTGATGCCGAGACCCTGGCAACTCTGTTCGGGCTTGAGCTTCAGCCTGGCCTCGATCGCCGGCTGGAACGGCTTCAGCCGCGACCAGGACTCCGTGGCGCCGAACTTTTCGTTGCGCCCGAAGAAGACGCCGACTTGGTTCTGCGCCGGCGCGACATACATCGAAAGCACCAAAGCGAAATCCGGCAGCCCGCGCTGCCAGAACCACGGCCCCCGCCTTGCAAGCGTGGCTCTTTCTTGCGGATGCCGCTCGGCGAACAGCGCCCAGAAGCCGCGATGGCGGAACTCCGAGGCACGGCGGCCACCGAAGTCGAATTCGTTCATGGCCGGCTGCCCCGCTGCCCGAGGCTGTTTCGAAATTCGTTCTGGCGAGTCATATGGTGGCGTTTTGAGAACGTAGCGTAGCGGACATTTGGGTCCGCACGCAACGCAGGCGCAGAAAACGCCAGGACAGCCAATGCGGCAGACGCCGCATTTGGTCGCGGCCGAGGACGGCGTGTACCGTCAGATCTCGTCGCCCGTATCTGGCGAACGGGATCAATGCTTCTCCTTCGCTGCGCGATGCATGGCGGCAAAGTCTGCCAAGGTTGGAAAATGACCTCCGACCTTCGGCTGGGCAAGAGGCCGCTTCGTTGCACCTGACCCCTCCATCCCAAACCTGCGGTCGATCCAAACGCTGGCGAGCCCGATGCTCTCTGCCGGCGCATGATCATGAAACAGACTCTGGGCCACATGAAGGACTTCGTCCTGCTGAATGCCCAGATCCTGCTTCAGCCTGCCGAACAGGAAACGGAAGTTGCCCAGATCCGGCTTGTAGCTGCCTATGTCTTCCGCCGTGTAAACGGCATCGAAGCTCACACCGAGCTTGCGGTTTGAAGCCGCGAAACTCTGGCCGTCGACATTGGACAATACGACCAAACGGAAGTGCTGGTTCAGATAGGCCAGCGCCTCCCTGGAATCCGGAAAGGCGGGCCAATCGGGCACCGAGGTGCCGAAACGTTCATGCAGATCAGCCTGCGCGGTGATCTCCCAATGTCGAGCCAGCCTTGCGTGCACTGCCGCCAACAGTGTTCTGTAGTGCAAGGAAGGAGTCTCGGCTTCCTGCCGCGTCTCTATTTCCCCATAGGTTTCCAACGCTTCGTTTCGGCTGATTTCGCGATTTGCCATGCTCAAAAGCGGCTGAAGCGCGTTCCAGATGCCGGTTTCCCAGTCGATGAGCGTGCCATAGACATCGAATGTCAGCGCTTTGAAACGAGTCAAATCCATATCGGTGATCCTCACACACGCGTAATTTCCGTATCCGTAGCGCCGCGCGAGGCCGATATCTCGGCAGAACCTTCCGGATTTTAGGCTTTTCCTCCCGTTCTTCCGAGCAGATTTCGGCGAACTTCGGCCGGGGTTGAGTTTCGCTCCCGCCGCATTGCGCGCGTCAAGGCGCTCTGGTCAGAGTGACCACTGAACATCGCGATATCCGCGATGGAAAGGCGCGGATCGGCAAGCATCCGTTCAGCCGCATTGAGGCGCATCGCAACCAAATGCGCGTGCGGCGTGGTCGCGCGCCGTCTGGTGAAGGCTTCATGCAGACGGGTTGGGCTCATCCCTGCCGCTTCCGCGATATCCGCAATGCGGATTGGGTCGGCAAGCTTTCGTTGCATGAACGCCGTGGCTCTTCTGACAGCAAGCTCTGCGCGATCCGGACGATCCCTTGCAGGAGCGATGCGATCCAGCAGCAATGTGGACCAGGCGTGTCGAAGCGAGGCGGAAAGCTCCTGCGATGTCGCCAGCACCGCCATGTAGTCGATCAGGCCGTGAACCTCCCGGCCGATCGCAAAAAATGCGGGTATGTCTTCATCCGGCTCCCGGATGCCGAGGCGGGACGGCAGGTCGAGGACAACGAAAGAGTCCGTTTGTTTGGCGTAGAACGCGTGCTGGCAACCGGCAGAAACAAAGACGCCAGTGCTGCCCGAAACCCGTCCTGAACGGTGCCCCAGATCGATTTCGAGTGCTCCGGAAACCGGTAGGACCACTTGGGGATAGTCATGCTGGTGCCTCTCGACCTCCCCGGAATATCTTCGGATTTCAACGACGGTCTCGTTCATCGACAAGTCCTGCGTAAGCGTGGGCATCGCTCTCGGTGATGCGACGCCGCCGAAGACGGTTCGTTTGGATTTAAACCCCGTGTGCTGAACGACCAGTCTTTTGTGGAGAACATCACTCGGCTCCGTTGTAGCGGAGCACAGCGCCGGCGCGAAGAGCGTTTATCCGCGCACAACTTTCAAGACTTGCTCACAGCCCGAAGGATCGCGACGCGCTTTAAGCAGCGGTCCAAATTTAGATGCGCTCCGCCCTCGATATGCCGATCCGAAATCGAGGGGCCTCGGCTTCACGCGGCGGCCAGGATCGATTTCGTCATCCTGAGCCGCCCGGCCTGCTCATGTGACGCCACCGCCATCGCTGGCCGAGGCGCGGCGGCCGCCGACGTCAAACCACTCATGGCCGGTTTGCGGCCACGCGCCTTACACCATGCCGAGCGCGGCCATGTACAGATCGAGGATCGCATCCTCTTCCTGGCGCTCGGCCTGGTCCTTCTTGCGCAGGCGGATGATGGTGCGCATCGCCTTGGTGTCGAAGCCGGTGCCCTTGGCCTCGGCGAACACTTCCTTGATGTCGTCGGCGATCGTCTTCTTCTCTTCCTCGAGCCGCTCGATGCGCTCGATGAAGGCACGCAGCTGGCCGGCGGCAACAGTCTGGCTGGTCTCGGTGATATCGTCGGCCATGTTTTTCTCCAAAAGGGTTCGGCGCCGCGACTCGGCGAAAGACGGCGGCAAATTTGAGCCGGTTCGATGCCCGACCGGCGGCGGCGGGTCAAGCCGTTATCGAACAAGGCATGGGGGCTGCCGACAGAAGCCGACAGCCTGCCCGCCCTTTGCCGCTTCTCAAGCGAAGGCGATCAGCAGATCCTTGGCATCGATCTGGTCGCCGGCCTTGACCAGCACCTCGGCGACGGTGCCGTCGCGCTCGGCATGCAGCGCCGTTTCCATCTTCATCGCCTCGATGGAGAGCAGCACGTCGCCGGCCTTCACCGCCTGGCCGGTGGCGACCGAAAGCGCGGAGACCACGCCCGGCATGGGCGCGCCGACATGCGCCTCGTTGCCAGGCTCGGCCTTGCGGCGCGCCTTGGCGGCGGAGGCGCCATGCGCCCGGTCCGGCACCTTCACGCGCCGCGGCTGGCCGTTGAGCTCGAAGAACACGGTGACCAAGCCCTTCTCGTCGACATCGCCGATGGCGAGGCACCGCACGACCAGCGTCTTGCCCTTCTCGATGTCGATGAAGATCTCGTCTTCGGACTTCATGCCGTAAAAATAGGTCGGCGTCGGCAGGACGCTGACCGGGCCGTAGGTCTCTTGCGCGCCGGCGAAGTCGGTGAACACCTTCGGATACATCAGCCAGGAGGCGAATTCGTATTCCGAGAGCTTGCGCTCCAGCTTCTCCTCGATCTCCTTGCGGCTGGCCTTGAGATCGGCGGGCTTCAGCAGCGAGCCGGGCCGCGCCGTGATCGGCCTGTCGCCTTTCAGCGCCTTCTTCTGCAGCGCCGCCGGCCAACCGCCGGGCGACTGGCCGAGATCGCCGCGCAGCATCGAGACGACCGAGTCAGGGAAGGCGATATCCCTGGCCGGGTTCTCGACATCGGCGACGGTGAGGTCCTGGCTGACCATCATCAGAGCCATGTCGCCGACGACCTTGGATGACGGCGTCACCTTGACGATGTCGCCGAACATCAGATTGACGTCGTGATAGGTCTGCGCCACCTCGTGCCAGCGCGTTTCCAGCCCGAGCGAGCGCGCCTGTTCCTTGAGGTTGGTGAACTGTCCGCCCGGCATTTCATGCAGATAGACTTCCGAGGCCGGCCCCTTGAGATCGCTTTCGAAGGCGGCGTACTGGTTGCGCACCGCTTCCCAGTAGAACGAGATCTTGCGGATCCATTGCGGGTCGAGGCCGGGGTCGCGCTCGGTGCCCTTCAGCGCCTCGACGATCGAGCCCAGGCAAGGCTGCGACGTGTTGCCGGAGTAGGCATCCATCGCCGCGTCGATCGCGTCGACGCCACTCTCCACCGCCGCCAGCACGGTCGCCGCCGACAGGCCAGACGTGTCGTGGGTGTGGAAATGGATCGGCAGGTCGGTCGCCTCGCGCAGCGCCCTGAACAGCACGCGGGCGGCGGCCGGCTTCAACAGGCCCGCCATGTCCTTGACGGCGATGATATGGGCGCCGGCAGCCTGCAATTCCCCGGCCAGGCCGACATAGTATTTCAGATCGTATTTGGCCCGCGCCGGATCGAGAATGTCGCCGGTGTAGCACATCGCCGCTTCGATCAGCTTGCCTTCGGCACCGACGGCGTCCATGGCGACGCGCATGTTCTCGACCCAGTTCAGGCAATCGAAGACGCGGAACAGGTCGATACCGCCGGCAGCCGCCTGCTTGACGAAATGCTGCACGACATTGTCGGGATAGTTGGTGTAGCCGACGCCGTTGGCGCCGCGCAGCAGCATTTGCAGCAACAGGTTGGGCGCCGCCTCGCGCACCAGCGACAGCCGCTCCCAAGGATCCTCGGTGAGGAAGCGCATGGCGACGTCGAAGGTCGCGCCGCCCCAGCATTCGAGCGACAGAAGCTGCGGCAGGGCGCGGGCATAGGTGCCGGCAATATTGGCAATGTCATGCGTGCGCATGCGTGTCGCCAGCAGCGACTGGTGGCCGTCGCGCATCGTCGTGTCGGTGACCAGAACTTGCCTTTGCTCGCGCATCCAGCCGGCGAATTTCTCAGGACCGAGCACGTCCAGCTTCTGCTTGCTCCCGCCCGGCACATTGCCGTTGAGGTAGGGCACGACCGGTGCCGCCGCATCGGCCTTCGGCATCGGCCGGCCGCGCGTCTCGGGGTGGCCGTTGACGCTGACATCGGCCAGATAGTTGAGCAGCTTGGTCGCGCGGTCCTGCCGCTTGACCTGCTGGAACAGTTCCGGCGTCGTATCGATGAACTTCGTCGTATAGGAATTGTCGGCGAAGCTCGGGTGGTTGATGATCGCTTCGAGGAAGGTGAGGTTGGTGGCGACGCCGCGGATGCGGAATTCGCGAAGCGCCCGGTTCATGCGGGCAATCGTCTCGGCCGGCGTCGGTGCCCACGCCGTCACCTTCTCCAGCAGCGGATCGTAGAAGCGAGTGATGACCGCGCCGGAATAGGCAGTGCCGCCATCCAGCCGGATGCCGAAGCCGGTGGCGCCGCGGTAGGCGGTGATGCGGCCATAGTCCGGAATGAAATTGTGCTCGGGATCCTCGGTGGTGATGCGGCACTGCAAGGCGTGGCCGTTGAGCCTGATGTCCTTCTGCGCCGGCACGCCCGATTGCGGTGTGCCGATGGCGAAGCCGTCGAGGATGTGGATCTGCGCCTTGACGATGTCGATGCCGGTCACCTGTTCGGTGACGGTATGCTCGACCTGGATGCGCGGGTTGACCTCGATGAAATAGAATTTTCCGGTATCGGCATCCTGCAGGAACTCGACCGTGCCGGCGCCGATATAACTGGTCTCGCGCGCGATCTTCAGCGCGTGGCCGCAAAGCTCCTCGCGCTGCGCCATTTCGAGATAGGGCGCCGGCGCCCGCTCGACGACCTTCTGGTTGCGGCGCTGGATCGAGCAGTCGCGCTCGAACAGGTGCACGGCATTGCCATGCGTGTCGCCAAGCACCTGCACCTCGACATGGCGGGCGCGCTCGATCAGCTTTTCGAGATAGACCTCGTCCTTGCCGAAGGCGGCCTTCGCCTCGCGCTTGCCTTCCGTGACCTCTCGGGCGAGATCGGCCTCGGAACGGATGGCGCGCATGCCGCGCCCACCGCCGCCCCACGAGGCCTTCAGCATCACCGGATAGCCGATCTCCTTGGCCAGTTTCTTGACCGCCTCCATATCGTCCGGCAACGGATCGGTGGCGGGAATGACCGGCACGCCGACCTCAATGGCGAGATTGCGCGCCGCGACCTTGTTGCCGAGACGGCGCATCGTGTCCGGCTTCGGCCCGATGAAGGTGATGCCCGCTTGCGCGCAGGCTTCGGCGAATTCGGGGCTTTCGGACAGGAGCCCATAGCCGGGATGGATGGCATCGGCGCCGGAAAGCCTGGCGACGCGGATCACCTCCTCGATCGACAGATAGCTCTCGATCGGCCCCATATCCTTGGCGAGATGCGGACCACGCCCGACCTGGTAGCTCTCGTCGGCCTTGAAGCGGTGCAACGAATATTTGTCTTCCTCGGCCCAGATCGCCACGGTTTTGAGGCCCAGCTCATTGGCCGCGCGAAAGACGCGGATGGCGATTTCTGACCGGTTGGCGACGAGGATCTTCGTGATGGCCAAGGACTGGGCTCCAGCAGCGGCAGGGACAGGAAATCGGTGCAATGATTAGCGTGAAAATGCTGCAGTGCAAACAAAATCAACGCCGGTTTAAACCGATTTAAATCAATTATCCGGCCAACACTCGCATGCCTTGGCCCGAACGGACGGAACAATGACGACAATTTCGATCCTGGATGCGATCTCTCCGCCCGAGAGGTGCCGGCAAGAAAGATCATCGCCGACCCGAACGCACCAAAAGAAAATGCCCGGCGCGTCGCGCCGGGCATCTTGGATTTCAGACCTGCCAGAGCAGCTTATTTCGGGAACCAGGAATACTTGCCGTCGTCCTTCTTCTTCCACTCGTACATGATGTAGCCCGGCAGCTTCGGGTCGCCCTTGGCGTCATAGGCAAGATCGCCCAGCACGGTCGGGAACGGGCCGCTTTCATGCATCGCCTTGGCGACGGCCTGCGGGTCGTTCGTCTTGGCGGCAGCGGCCGCCTCGGCGACCACCTGCACGGCAGCGTAGGCGTAGAGCGTGTAGGCTTCCGGCTCGAAGCCCTGCGCGCGGAACTTCTCGACGAGTTCCTTGTTGGCCGGGATCAGGCGCGGATCGGGTCCGAACGTGTTGAGCGTGCCGGCGACGGCGTCGCCCGCGATCGCGGCGAGTTCGTCCGTCACGATGCCGTCACCCGACATCATCGGCGCCTTGAGGCCCTGGTCCGCCGACTGGCGGATGATCAGGCCGGCTTCGGTATGGAGGCCGCCCCAGTAGATCAGGGTGACGCCGGCTTCCTTCATCTTGGCGATGAGCGCCGAGAAGTCCTTGTCGCCGACATTGACGCCTTCATACATCACTTCCTTGACGCCCGCGGCGTTCATCGCCTTCTTGGTTTCATCGGCGAGGCCCTGGCCATAAGGGGTCTTGTCGTGCACGACGGCGACCTTGGCATCCTTGAAGTTCGCGGCGATGTAAGCGCCGGCGATGCTGCCCTGCTGATCGTCGCGTCCGCAGGTGCGGAACACGTTCCACAGACCGCGCTCGGTGAACTTCGGGTTGGTCGCGGCCGGCGTGATCTCGACGATGTTGTTTTCGGCGTAGACTTCCGAGGCCGGGATCGAGACGCCCGAGTTGAAGTGGCCGATCACGAACTTGACGCCGTCGCCGACGAACTTGTTGGCGACCGAGATGCCTTGCTTCGGGTCGGAGACGTCGTCGCCGACTTCGAGCTTGATCTGCTCGCCGTTGATGCCGCCCTTGGCATTGATCGCGGCGACCGCCGCCTCTGCGCCCTTCTGCAGCTGTGCGCCGAAGGCCGCATTCGGACCGGTGATCGGACCGGCAACGCCGAACATTACATCAGCCCACGCGTTGCCGCCGAACGCGACAAGCGCGGTCAGGGCGACGGCGGACAAAAGTGACTTTTTCATTTAAACGCTCCCATTAACGGAGTGGGCGTGGATGAAGCTTTCATGCGATGCCCACCCTTATCGCAGAAAGCATAGTTTGCCGATTTTCAGGCACTTGTCACGCCGATTCATCCCTGACCCGGCGTTAATGATGAACGTCAACCTTTCGGTTTCCAGCTCAAGATTGAAGCTCTTTCGTAGAGCCAATTATACTGTGTGACCATCTGGTTGGTTCGTGTGTATTGATAGCCGACGAAGCCCAATATCATCAGCACGATGGTGTCGACGATATAGTACTGCAGCGAGAACATCGTGCCGTCGAACAGCGCGTGATGGATGAAGCGGATGCCGATGCCGAGACCCAGCAGATAGGCGAAAAGCTGGATGAAGGAGCGCCATGTCTGGGCGCTGGCCTTGCCAGTCATCCAGGCCGCCCAGCCGCCGAGCAGACAGGTGACGAAGAAGAACTGCCAGATCGAGGGTTCCTCATAGAGAATGCCCTGCATGATGAAGTCTCCCTAGCATGATCCCGAAAAGTTGCAGACTTTTCGGACAAGGATCATGCGACAAACAAACAAGTTGGAGCGGGATACCGGATGCACATTCCGCTCCAAACTCAGTGATGTCCGCCTTCGAGATAGGCGGCGCGCACTTCCGGATTGGCGAGCAGTTCCTTGCCGGTGCCGCTCATCGTCACATTGCCGTTGACCATGACGTAGCCGCGCGTGGCGAGCTTCAGCGCGCCGAACGCGTTCTGCTCGACCAGGAACACGGTCAGCCCTTGCGTGCGGTTCAGCTCGCGGATGGCATCGAAGATCTGCTTGACGATCAGTGGCGCCAGGCCCAGCGACGGCTCGTCGAGCAGAAGCAGCTTCGGCCGCGCCATCAGCGCGCGTCCAATCGACAGCATCTGCTGCTCGCCGCCCGACAGCGTGCCGCCGCGCTGCGCGATGCGCTCCTTGAGCCGCGGGAACAGCGCGAACACCTTCTCGACGTCCTCGTCATAGTGTTTGAGGTTGTCGAGGCTGGCGCCCATCTGCAGGTTTTCCATCACCGTCATGCGCGGGAAGATGCGCCGGCCTTCGGGTGACTGGGCGATGCGCATGCGGGCGATCTCGTGCGTCGGCAACTGGGTGATGTCGGTGCCGGCGAAGGTGATGGTCCCCGTGCGGGCGCGGGGAGCGCCGAAAATGGTCATCATCAGCGTCGATTTGCCGGCGCCGTTGGCGCCGATCAGCGCCACGATCTCGCCCTCCTTGACGGTGACATCGACGCCGTTCAGCGCCCGGATGTTGCCGTAATAGGTCTCCACGCCCTTGATATCGAGCAGCGTTGTCCTGGCCATTATTTGCCCCCTCCACGCTTGCCCGACACAGGCTTGGCCGCACCGGTAGTCTTGGCGGAAGCATGGCTGGTCGCCACCTTGCCGGCGTCGACGCGGCGCGAGAATTCCGTGTCTTTGCCCTGACCGAGCAGCTTGGCCTGCTTGACCCATTCCTCGCGCGCAATGCGTCCGTCAAAGGCGAGATAGGCTTCGGCAGCCTCGACATCGGCCTTCTTCCAGGCGCCGATCTGGTCGAAGTGGAAGATGCCGTGCTCGTTGAGCTTCTTCTCGTTGACCGTGCCGATGCCCTTGATGCGGGTCAGGTTGTCGGCCTTGCCGCCACGAGGGGCGGCGAGGCGGTTCGAAATGCCTTCGGCCTTTGCCGCGGGCGCCTTGGCGGCCGTTTTCTTCGGTGCCGCTTTCGCCGCCGGCTTGGCCGGCGCGGCCGGTTTTGCGACGGGTTTACTCGCCACGGTAGCCGCGCGGGCATCGACCTGTGCCGCCTTCGAGGCGCCTTTCGACACCGTGACGCGCTCGCCATCGCTGTGTCCGACGGTGTCGGTCACGGGTCCGGCCAGGTATGACGACGATGTCCCCGGGCCATGTGCGGCATCCGGCCCAATGTCGAGTTGCTCGATGACGTCCTCGTCGCCGACTTCGGTCAGCACGGTCTCGACCTCCTCGTCGTCGACGCCGAGATAGGCGGCGATGACGCGTGGATCGGTGCGCACCGACTGCGGATTGCCGTCGGAGATCTTGCGGCCATACTCCAGCACCACGACATGGTCGGAAATCTGCATGACCACCGACATGTCGTGCTCGATCAGCAGGATCGAGGTGCCGGTGTTGTTCTTGATGTCCATCAAGAGCTCGTTGAGTGCCGCCGATTCCTTCGGGTTGAGGCCGGCCGCCGGCTCGTCGAGGCACAGAAGTTCCGGACCCGTGCACATGGCACGCGCGATCTCGAGGCGCCGCTGCGCGCCATAGGGCAGATCGCCGGCCGGATCGTCGGCGCGATCGACGAGATCGGCCTTCTCCAGCCAATGCCTGGCCAGGTCCATCGACTCTGCCGATGCCTTGCGGTAACCGCTGAAGCCGAACAGGCCGAGCACCGTATAGCCCGAGGCCTTCATCAGCTTGTTGTGCTGGGCAACCAGAAGGTTCTCCAGCAGCGTCATGCCCGAGAACAGGCGGATGTTCTGGAAGGTGCGCGCCACCTTGGCGCGCGCCGGGATCTCATGGTTGGGCAGCCGTTCCAAGAGATAGGTCGAGCCGTCCGAACGGTTGAGCGTGATCATGCCTTCGGACGGCTTGTAGAAGCCGGTGATGCAGTTGAACACGGTGGTCTTGCCGGCGCCGTTAGGCCCGATCAGCGCCGTGATCTCGCCGCGTCTGGCTGTGAAGGAGAGGTCGCCGATGGCGACCAGCCCGCCGAACTTCATCGACAGATGTTCGACCTGCAGGATGGCGTCGTTCATTTGCGTGGTCGCGTTCATCAGCCGTGGCCCTCCTTGGTGAAGGAGCTTGAGACAGCCCTTCGCTCTTTGAGGAAGGCGGTCGGTTCACGACTGCCGACGAAGCCGCGCGGCTTCCACAGCATGACGATGACCATGGCCATGCCGAACAGAAGCATGCGGTAGAGTTCGGGGGTGAAGTCCGGCCCGAAGATCTGCTTGAGGAAATCGAGTTCGCGCAGCGCCTCGGTGCCGCCGATCATCACCATCGCGGCGACCGCGATGCCGACCAGCGAGCCCATGCCGCCGAGAACGACGATGGCGAGGATGATGGCCGATTCCAGGAAAACGAAGGATTCCGGGCTGACGAAGCCTTGCCGCGCGGCGAAGAACGAGCCGGCGAAGCCACCGAACATGGCGCCGGTGGCGAAGGCGGTCAGCTTGGTGGTGGTGGTGTTGATGCCGAGCGAGCGGCAGGCGATCTCGTCCTCACGCAAGGCTTCCCAGGCGCGGCCGACCGGCAGACGGCGCAGCCTGATGGTGACGAAGGCGGTAAGCAGGCACAGGCCGAGGATCAGATAGTAGAGGAAGATCTTGTAGTAGGCGCTCGATGTCGCCAGATGCAGAACCTTGGCAATGTAGTTGGGGTCCGACACGTTGAAGGTCATCAGGCCGAAGAAGGAAACCTTGGGAATGCCGGAGATACCAGCCGACCCGTTGGTGACGTCGCGCCAGTTGATCAGCACCAGGCGGATGATCTCGCCGAAGGCGAGCGTCACGATCGCCAGATAATCGCCACGCAGGCGCAGCACGGGGAAGCCGAGCAGCACCCCCCACAGGGCGGCCATGCAGCCCGCAGCCGGCAGCAGGATCCAGAACGACAGGCCGTAATGCGTGGCAAGAAGCGCATAGGCATAGGCGCCAAGTGCATAAAAGGCGACGTAACCGAGGTCGAGCAGGCCGGCGAGGCCAACGACGATGTTCAGTCCCCAGGCCAGCATCACATAGATCAGGATCTGGATGCCGAAATTGTCGACCCATTTCAGCGAGCCCTGCAGCCCTCCAGCAATCGACCATGCGTTCAGCGACAGCACCGCGACCACGAGGATCGGGTACAGCACCAGCGCGGTGATGCCCAATTTGGTGAAGTTGGCATGGATGAAGGCGCGGAAGTAGTAGATCACGCAAGCCAGCAGATAGATGACCGCCAGGGCGCGCAGGAATTGCAGATAGCCGGCCGGTTCTGCTCCCACCCATCCGGCGAGGGAGCTGTTGAACACGAACAGCAGCACCGCCGCGACGACAGCCACGATGAAGGCCGGCAGCGTGAAGAACCGTGACCCCACGCTGGCCGGCAACAGACCGGTGGCGACGTTGGCGATCTTTTGGTTGGCCATGAAGGGCTGGCCATAGGCGACATAGAGGAAACGGCCGACGGCCGTGGCGATCACCACGGCGGCGAGCAGGCCCCAGCGCTGAGTCAGGACCAGTTCATTGGACATGTTCTGACCGGTCTTCAGCCCGATGAACAGCACGAACAGGCCAAGCGCGATGGCGCCGGCATAGAACGCTTCCTTAAGCGCGCGTTGGGTGGGGGTGGCGACGCTGTCGCTCTCGCGAGATACGGTCACGGCCATGATCTCAGACCTTTTCGACTTCAGGCCGGCCCAATATGCCGGAAGGCAGGAAGATCAGCACAATGGCCAGGATCGAGAACGCCGCGACGTCCTTGTAGTCGATCGAGAAATAGGCCGACCACATGCTCTCGATGAAGCCGATCAGCAGCCCGCCGAGCACGGCGCCCGGCAACGAGCCGATGCCGCCAAGCACCGCCGCGGTGAATGCCTTCACACCCGGCACAAAACCGTCGGAGAAAGCCACCACGCCATAGTACATCAGGAACAGCGTACCGGCGACGGCGGCAAGCGAGGCACCCATGATGAAGGTGATCGAGATGGTGCGGTCGACGTCGATGCCGAGCAGTGCGGCCATCTTGCGATCCTGCTCGCAGGCGCGTTGCGCCCGGCCAAGCGAGGTCCTGTTGACCAGGTACCAGAACACCACCAGGAGCAGCGCGGTGACGATGACGATGATGATCTGCTTCAGCGACACGCTGACGCCGTCGATGTTGTAGACTTGGCTGACCATCGGCGGGATCGGCTTGTTGCGCGGACCTTGCGTCACCTGGACGAAGTTCGACAGCGCGATCGACATGCCGATGGCGGTGATCAGCGGCGCCAGCCGGAACGAACCGCGCAGCGGCCGGTAGGCCACCTTCTCGATCGTCCAGTTGTAGAGGCTGGTCAGCAGCATCGCCACGATCATCATGACCAGCAGAGCGATGACCACGGGCACCGAATAGAACAGCGCGCCGAGGATGAGGAAGACGATCAGCGCCGTGAAGGCGCCCACCATGAAAATGTCGCCGTGGGCGAAGTTGATCATGCCGATGATGCCGTAGACCATCGTGTAGCCGATTGCGATCAGCCCATAGATCGATCCCAGCGTCAGCCCGTTGATAAGCTGCTGGACAAAATACTGCATGTGTACGTGGCTCCCCTGGAATGTCGCCCATGCAGACGCATTCCTTTTCGTATTTCCCCTAGTCGTAAAGTTTCGAGCCCGGATTGCAACGTGATTTTTTTGACCGCCCCGCGTGTTTCCGATTCACGTCGTTCCGACCGCCCGTTTTCTGCACCCGACCCCTGGACTATCGCGGACCCTATCATTGGCATAACGCAATGTCTTTGACGATTCGGCCGTATCATGCGCCCCGTTTCGAAGAAATCATCGTCAAAATTAGGTGACAAGAGGAATCGTTGCGTTCCTGACAAGGTTGGTCTTTTCGTCACACTCCTTTCCGCGGCGTCAGGATTCTCCTCACTTGACCACGAAACCATGCGCGAACGGATCGCGGTCGTCGATGAAGATCGTGTTCAGTCCGGTCATCCGCGCCCAGCCGCCGATCGAAGGAATGATCGCCGGTCTGCCCGCCACGGTGATCTCCTTTTCGACCTTGCCCTTGAACAGCGAACCGATGATCGATTCATGCACGAAGGCGTCGCCTGCCTTGAGCTTGCCCTTGGCATGGAGCTGCGCCATGCGCGCCGAGGTGCCGGTGCCGCACGGTGAGCGGTCGATCGCCTTGTCGCCATAGAATACGGCGTTGCGGGCGTCGGCCCCTTCCACCGTCGGCTTGCCGGTCCACAACATGTGCGACAGTCTGTTGATGCCGGGGTTCTCCGGATGCACGAAGGAATACTTCTCGTTGAGGCGCTGCCGCACCACCGGGCTCCAGGCGATGAGGTCGCCGGCGGAATGATCCGCCATGTCGAGGTAGTTCTCCTGCGGCTCGACGATGGCGTAGAAATTGCCGCCATAGGCGACATCGACGGTGATCTCGCCGAGCCCGGGACATTCGACCGTCAAACCTTCGGCATGGAGGAACGACGGCACATTGGTGATGCGCACCTCTTCGACATATTCGCCGACCTGTTTGTATTCGGCGATGACCAGCCCGGCTGGCGTATCGAGCCTCAGCACACCCGGCGTCTTCGGCTTGATCAGCCCGTGTTCGATGGCCATCGTCACCGTGCCGATGGTGCCGTGGCCGCACATCGGCAGGCAGCCGGAGGTCTCGATGAACAGAATGGCGATGTCGCAATCCTCGCGCGTCGGCGGATAGAGGATCGAACCCGACATCACGTCATGGCCGCGCGGCTCGAACATCAGCCCGGTGCGGATCCAGTCATATTCGGCAAGGAAATGCGCGCGCCGTTCCATCATTGTCGAGCCCTCGAGCAGCGGGCCGCCGCCGGCGACCAGCCGCACCGGATTGCCGCATGTGTGGCCGTCGATGCAGAAGAAGGATTTCTTGGCCATGTCGTTCCTCGAAAATTCAAAACCGTTGTGGACTGAAGGGGGCGAGATCAACAGACGCAACCTGCCCCAGGATGATTTCCCGGATCAACCGTCCGGTCGCCGCGGCCTGGGTCAGGCCGAGATGGCCGTGGCCGAAGGCATAGACGACCGGCCGGCTTCCCGATGCCTTGCCGATGACGGGCACCGAATCCGGCAGCGAGGGCCGGAACCCCATCCATTCGCGCCCGCCCGAGGGATTGAGCCCGGGCAGGAACTGCTGCGCCTTCTGCAGGAGCGCCTTCGATCTGTTGAAATTGGGCGGCCGCTCTATGCCGCCGAGTTCGACGGCGCCGCCGACGCGCAGGCCCGTCTCCAGCGGCGTGATGACGAAGCCATGGCCGGAGAAGATCAGCTGCCGCTTCACATCGAAGGCGCTTTTGGGCAGCGTCGTGTTGTAGCCGCGCTCGGTCTCCAGCGGAATGCGGTCGCCAAGCTGCTGTGCCAGGAGGTGCGACCAGGCGCCGGCGGCGACGATCAGGTGCCTTGCCTGCCTGGTCGTGCCGTCGGCCAGCGTCAGCCTCACGCCATGCTGGTCCGCCGCGATCCGGTCGATCCCAGCCCTTTCGAAGCGGGCACCCCTGGCCTCGGCGTAAGCCCACACCGCCTTGCCGAGCAGCTTTGGATCGGCGACCGTCTTCCAGCCCGGCACGAAGGTGCCCTTGATGAAGCGCGGGGAGAGGCCCGGCTGCAGACCCGCCAGGCCTTCACCCTCGACATGGCGAAAGCCGATGCCGAAGCGCTCGCGCGCGGCCCAGCCGGACAGCGAGGCTTGGAACTCGGCTTCGCTCTCGTAGAGCTCCAGCGAGCCGTCCTCGCGCAGCATCGGCCGCGCGCCGCAACGATCGAGCAGCCCCATCCATTCGGTTTCGGCGAGCTTCATCATGCCGGCCTGGGCGGCGAGGCTGGCTTCGTATTTCGCCGGCGCGCCGGCGCGCCAGAAGCGGATCAGCCACGGCAGAAGCCGCGGCAGGTAGGCGGGCGGAATGCTGAGCGGGCCGAGCGGATCGGCCAGCCATTTCGGCAGGTGCTTGATCATGCCCTTGTGCGCCAGCGGCAGCACGTCCGAGAAGGCGAAGGCGGCCGCATTGCCGGAGCTCGTCTCCTCGCAGATGCCGGTACGGTCGAAGATCGTTACGCCGCGCCCCGCCTCGGCGAGGAAGGCCGCGGCACAGATGCCGATAATGCCACCGCCGACAATGGCGATATCTTTCCCTTCTCCCCGTTCACGCGGAGAAGGTGCCCCAGCGGCGGAGCGCTGCTCCTGTTCCGGCAATTTGGGATTTCCTGGCACGTCGATGCTGTCCCTTATTCGGCTGCCACCAGTCTGTCCGCCGATAGAGGAGACGTCTGGAGCGAAGGCAGCTTCGGCCGCGCCGCCAGCGCATCCCGTATGATCTTCTCGACCGCCTTGCGGCGCTCGCCCGACAGCGGCTGGCGTGGCATGCGCACGCGGTCATTGGTATCGATTGCCAGCACTTCGGCAAGCTTGATGTTCTGTACCAGATAGGTCGAGACGTCGAGGTCGAGCAGTGGCCGGAACCAGCGGTAGATGGCGAGCGCCTCCTCGCGGCGGCCCTGCTTCATCAGCTGGAAGATGGCGACGGTTTCGCGCGGGAAGGCGGTGACCAGGCCGGCCACCCAGCCGATGGCGCCGACCGACAGCGCCTCGAAAGCAAGATTGTCGACACCGGTGAACAGATCGTAGCGGTCGCCAAGCCGGTTGATGATCTCCGTCGAGCGCCTGATATCGTCGGAGGATTCCTTGATGGCGACGAAGCGCTTGTCCGACGCCAACTCCTCCATCTGGTCGACGGTGACGTCGACGCGATAGGCGAGCCGGTTGGAGTAGATCATGACCGGCAGGTCGCCGGCCTCGGCGACCGCGCGCAGCGCCGCGACGGTCTCTTCCGCATTGGTGTGGTAGATCGGGCTCGGCACCACCATCAGGCCATCGGCGCCTTCCCTGGCGGCGCGCCTGGCAATAGCGGCGGCCTCACGGGTGCCCGCCTCATTGACGGTCAGCAGTACCGGCTTCTTGCCGGCGACTTTCTGCGCTGTCTTCAGCACCTCGATCTTCTCGTCAGGCGACAGCATCGGCCCTTCGCCAAGCGAGCCGCAGACGATGATGCCATCGCAACCGGCCTCCATCTGCAGGCCGAAGCAGCGCTCCATTTCGGCATGGTCGAGCCGGTCGTCGGCGGTGAATTTGGTCGTGACGGCGGGGAAAACTCCGGTCCACATAGTCGTGTCTCCATCTGATATATCAGTCGTATATCTGTTAAGAAACTCGCTGTCAATGCGGAATCCGTTATGATATATTTAGAATATATCAGGAGATCGCCTTTGATATCCATGGAAACAACCATGACCTCCGAGCCGGCGGCGGCCAGGGCCTATCGCGTGCTCGAGCATATGATCGTCACGCTGGAACTGGCGCCGTCGAGCTTTGTCACCGAGGGGGCGCTTATCGAGAAGCTGGACCTCGGCCGCACGCCGGTGCGCGAGGCGATCCAGCGGCTGGCCTGGGAAGGGCTGCTTGATGTCAGGCCGCGCGCCGGCATCGCGATCGCGCCGCTGCATCCCGGCGACTGGCTGCGCGTGCTCGACGCCCGGCGCGGTGTCGAGGTGGTGCTGGCCCGTTCGGCCGCCCGCTTCGTCACCCGCGAGGCGGCCGACCTGTTTCACGAGGCGGCGCTCGCCATGCAGAAGGCGGTCATCTCGGGCAATGTGCTTGCCTTCATCCAGGCCGACAAGGCGCTCGACGAGGCGCTGGCCATGGCCGCCGACAACCCCTTCGCCGCGCGGCTGGCGGCGCCGCTGCAGACCCACAGCCGCCGCTTCTGGTTCCGCTACAAGGCGGACACGGGCCTCGCCGAGTCAGCCGAGCATCACGTCGCGCTGATCCGCTCGATCCTCGACGGCGACGAGGATGCAGCCGCCAAGGATGCCAAGCGGCTGATGGCGCTGCTGCGCGGCCATGCCGAGGTCGCCGCGACACGCTGATCGGGCGATCAAATCCCTCGCGCGGCGGCGATGGCGGTATTCTCCCATCCCTCACCGGTCGCGAAAATGCAGCTTCGACCCTGCACGTCGGTCACCAGCATCGACCAGGTCCCGCTTGCCGAGACATAGATCTCCACAATGGCGGATTGCCCGACCACACCGTAGCCGATCTGCTTTTGTTCAAAGGCCTGCGCCAGTCCCGTGACAAGGTCACTGTGGCCGCCGCAGATAAATTGCGCCTGCGCCGATAGCGTCGACAACGCCAGCACGGCGCCGATCGCGGCTATCCTGATCCATCGAAACGAAAATTTGTGTGCCATTTGGCACCTCCTTCGCCTTGGCGTTCCGGCAAAGGGAGGCACATGGGGCAGCCTCAATACACCGGGACGCTCCAGGCCGGATTCGACGTCTTCATCACGTCACTCCTTCTGGTTTCCGGTCTGTCGTCAGGGAATTTTATCATTTCCCTGGAATCGATATGGTGAGGCCCCGATCTGAAAACAAGCCACACTCAGACCGCTGCAAAAAGGGCCTGCCGTCACGGCGTGACCTGCCGAGGGGCCGCGAACGCGCCGGGTCGCTCAAGCACCCGGCAGGGCCGCTTTCATCATTGTACTGTCCCAGCCTTCACCGACGGACAGTATGCAGCTCTGGCCCTTGGTATCGGAGGCCAGAACGGTCCAACTGCCTTGCTCGGAAACAAAGACCTCGAGAACCACGCTGGAATTGATCAGGCCACGCCCGGCCTCGATCTCATGGAACTTCTCGCCAAGTGCCTTGATCAGATCGGCCCGCGGTGCGCATTGTCCAGCCGCATTCGCCTGCGCCGCACCGGCTGATATCGCAAGCGACATCAAGATCATCGTCGCCACAAGACCTCGTGTCATCTGAGACCTCCCTGCGCCAGACGCAAAACCCCAGCTGCTACCGGCGCTGTTGATTGGCCTGCAAGCGCTGCAGGATACAGCGTAAGACGTATGGCGCCCGCTTGGTTCCATCACATTAGCGATTTGGCGGATAACGCCGCGACCACAACGAAAAGGCCCGGGCATGCAGCCCGGGCCTTCGATGTCGGATATGTTGCCGCGCGCCCGCCGCCGAGGGCGAGAGGCGCGCAAGCAAGAAAACCGTCAGCTCAGTTCATCGTCGGGATGACGAATTCCGCACCGTCCTTGATGCCGGACGGCCAGCGCGAGGTCACCGTCTTGGTCTTGGTGTAGAAGCGGAAGGCGTCCGGGCCGTGCTGGTTGAGGTCGCCGAAGGACGACGCCTTCCAGCCGCCGAACGTGTAATAGGCGATCGGCACCGGGATCGGCACGTTGACGCCGACCATGCCGACCTGGACACGGCTTGCAAAGTCACGCGCGGCGTCGCCGTCGCGGGTGAAGATGGCGACGCCATTGCCCATCTCATGGTCGTTGGCGAGCTTGATCGCGCTCTCATAGGTCGGAGCACGAACCACCGAGAGCACCGGCCCGAAGATTTCTTCCTTGTAGATGCGCATGTCCGCCGTGACGTTGTCGAACAGGCAGCCGCCCATATAGTAGCCGTTCTCATAGCCCTGCATCTTGAAGCCGCGGCCATCGACGACCAGCGTGGCGCCTTCCTTGACGCCGGTATCGACGTAACCTTTCACGCGCTCCAGCGCCTGAGCCGTCACCAGCGGGCCGAAATCGGCGGCCGAATCCGTCGACGGGCCGACCTTCAGGCTCTCGACGCGCGGCACCAGCTTTTCCATCAGCCGGTTGGCGGTGTCGTTGCCGACCGGGACAGCCACCGAGATCGCCATGCAGCGCTCGCCGGCCGAGCCGTAGCCGGCGCCGATCAGCGCGTCGACGGTCTGGTCCATGTCGGCGTCGGGCATGATGATCATGTGGTTCTTGGCGCCGCCGAAGCACTGCACCCGCTTGCCCGCCGCGGTGCCGCGCGAATAGATGTAGTGGGCGATCGGCGTCGAGCCGACAAAGCCGACGGCCTTGATGTCGGGATCGTCGAGGATGGCGTCGACGACTTCCTTGTCGCCGTTGACGACGTTGAGAATGCCGGCGGGCAGGCCGGCCTCGAGGAACAGTTCGGCGATGCGGATCGGCACGCCCGGATCACGCTCCGACGGTTTCAGAATGAAGGCATTGCCGCAGGCGATCGCCGGCGCGATCTTCCACAGCGGGATCATCGCCGGGAAATTGAACGGCGTGATGCCGGCGACGACGCCGAGCGGCTGGCGCATCGAATAGACGTCGATGCCGGGGCCGGCGCCATCGGTGAATTCGCCCTTCATCATGTGCGGCGCACCGATGCAGACTTCGACCACCTCCAGGCCGCGCTGAATGTCGCCCTTGGCGTCGGCGATGGTCTTGCCGTGCTCGCGCGCCAGAATGTCGGCCAGTTCGTCATAATCGCGGGCGACCAGTTCGAGGAATTTCATCAGCACGCGCACGCGGCGCTGTGGGTTGGTGGCGGCCCATTTCGGCTGCGCCGCCTTGGCATCCTCGACCGCCGCGCGCAGTTCCGCCTGCGAGGCCAGCGCCACCGTGCCGCGCACGGAGCCGTCCATCGGCTGCATGACGTCCTGCTTGCGGCCGCTGGTGCCGGCGACACGCTTGCCGCCGATGAAATGACCGTATTCGATCATGATATCTCTCCCTTGTTTGTGATGGCGCATTGTCCGCCTTTGCGGTGGCGAAGGCAACGCGAGGGAGAACGCAACCGTTGTGCGAAAATTAGATATCGGTTGACGGGCGAGCATCAATTCTCGCAAATGAATGACGACAAGATATCTCCTGGGGATTCCCATGAACTGGGATGACGTCCGCATCTTTCTCGCCGTGGCACGCGCCGGCCAGATCCTCGGCGCCGCCCGGCGGCTGGAGCTGAACCACGCCACAGTCTCGCGCCGCATCGCAGCGCTCGAGGAAGCGCTGCGCACGAAGCTCTTCCGCCGGCTGACCACCGGCAGCGAACTGACGCCGGCCGGCGAGCGATTCCTTGATATTGCCGAGCGCATGGAGAGCGACATGATCGCCGCGCGCTCGACCATATCAGGCGAAGGCGACGATATCTCCGGCACCGTGCGCATCGGCGCGCCGGACGGGTTCGGCGTCGCCTTCCTGGCCAGGCGCCTCGGCGAACTGACCGCGCTGCATCGCGAACTGACGATCCAGCTCGTGCCGGTGCCGCGCTCCTTCTCCCTGTCCCGACGCGAGGCCGACATCGCCATCACCGTCGAGCGGCCGACCGAGGGCCGGCTGGTGGCGGGAAAGCTGGTCGATTATTCGCTGGGCCTGTTTGCCTCGCGCGCCTATGCCGATGCCAATGGCCTGCCCAAAACCGCAGCCGAACTCGGCCGGCACACACTCATCGGCTATGTACCCGATCTCATCGTCAGCCCTTCGCTCGACTACGCGGCCGAATTCAGCGCGGACTGGCGCACCAGCTTCGCCATCTCCTCGGCGCTCGGCCAGGCCGAAGCGGTGCGCTCGGGCGCCGGCATCGGCATCCTGCACACCTTCGTCGCGCGGTCGATGCCGGAACTGGTGGCTGTCGACATGGTGGCGCCCATCCGCCGCGCCTACTGGCTGGTCTATCACGAATCGGTCAGGCCGCTGCGCCGCATCCAGATCGTCGCCGGTTTCATCACCAAGGCGGTGGAACGGGAGCGGGGCCTCTTTGCCTGATTTCGCAAACCGGCAGACGCGATGCGCTGTTCAAGGTGGGTCGAGAACGAACGAATTCACGACATGCTCGGCCTTGTCCGCCAGTGGCGCCCACATCTGCTCCACCTGCTCGGCGCTCTCGCTCATCACGCTGCAATTGACATAGCCATAGCGCGCTCCCCGCAACGAGAACGCAAATCTGGAATGGCCGTGCACGCGAACACCGTTGTCGACAACCGTAAAATCCAGATCGGCAAGTCGCACAGGGTAGCCGTCGGGAAACCTTGCAAGCTTGTCATTGCTGAAATCGGCTGTGCTGAACGATTTGCCCATCATCATCTTCCATGTTTCCATGGACCAGCCCTCGATGAACTTGCTCGGATCGGACGGAGAATCCGGTGCGGATGCATCGTAAAGCGACGTCGACACCATGCAGGTAACGGTCCGATCGGGGGATTGCACGCTCAGCCGCATCGCTTCCCCGGAAGGCGGCTCATTGATCCATTCCGGTGGAAAGGTTAGTGCGAACCCATTTTCCCGGTCGTGGACGGTCTTGTCGGCGGCATTGGCCGCTGTTGCGCAGAATAGAAATCCGACGGCCGTAACCAGGAAGCAGATACGCATCACCGCTCGCGAATGTGAGGCGCAGGTGGCGCCATGGGCAGATTGTGCCGCCACGATATATCAGGATCGGTCAATAGGCGACGCCTTTTCCTTGCCACAAAACCGGCCACTGTGGCATCAGGCGTGCAGCGCCGACCACGGGCAGGTCGCCGGGTGGGAATATCGTTCAGAAAGCTGGCGCGGATAGACATGCGAGCCGTTCTTGCCATCCTGCCGCTGATTTTCGTTTCGGCCTGCGCCAACCCGTGGGCAAAAGTGCCGGAAGCCGAACTGCCCAAGCCGATCCGCTACGCCATGGCGCGCCCCTCGCCTTTCGTCTTCGGCAATTATTGCGGCCCCGGCACCCGCACCGGCGATCTGTCGGCCCGGCCGGTCGACCGCCTCGACGCGGTGTGCCGGACCCACGACGCCTGCTACATCGCGCGCCACGATCATTGCGATTGCGACGGCGCGCTCGTCGCCTCCGCCAGGGCGATCCGTGATGACAAGACGGCGCCACGCAAGATGCGCGGCGAGGCGGAATTGCTGATCGCTACCTTCGCCATTCCCGTCTGCAAGGTGTTTCCCCAAGGCTTCATGCCGCCGCGCGACCCGGCTCAGTTGAGCGCCATGAAGGCCGGAGCCACCGGGTGAATCGCCACGCATTTGTCATCCTTGCCCTGTTCGGGCTGATCGCCCTTGCCGGTTGTGCCGGAACAGGCCGCGATGCCTGCGATCTCCTGCCGGGAGAGGCGGCCTGTGCGCGGCCCTGGCTGTCAGCAAGCATGCCTGCGCCGCAGGTCGCCGCGTCGCAGTTTTTTGGCGACGCCGGCGCCAGCGACTACGAAAGGCGCTTCCTGGCGCTGCTCGCCCACAATCAGCTTGGCGCCATGGACCGCGCCAACGGCACCGGCCCGTTCGGGCGCAACCGCCGCGACGTACGGAACAGCGACTTTCAGGCGACCTATTCGAAGCTGCAGCAACTGGCCGGACCGGTCACCAGGACGCATCTGCCGCCGGCCAATGGCGGCAGCGGCGAGGGTCGTTTCGACGGACGCTGGCGGGTCTCGCGGCAGACGCTCTACATCGACGCGGCGGCGCGGCCCTCGTCACCCAAGAGTTTCGATTTCTCCGGCCTGCAGGCGCGCAGTACCGAGATCGTCGTGCGCCAGGCCGGCGAGCAGCCGGCTGAGATCGAGGCTACTTGCGACGGCGCGTTGGCGATCCGCGCCGCCGGCGCCGCGCGCACCATCGCCGTCGGCGCGGCATTTCGCTTCCGCCTGTCGGGTGAGGACGACACGGTCAGCCTGTTTCCAAGCGACAGCCTGAACCGCTGCACGGCAAGGGTCCGCTCCAGCCTTGCCCCGGCCGGCGCGCCGCTCACCATCCGGCGCGAAGAGGCCGCGGATCCCTCACTCGCCAGCTTCGACAGCCGCTACGAGCGCTGCCCGGTCCCCGACAGAGCCGGCCTCGACGCGCTTGAGCGTGCCTTCTATGCCAGCCGCTGGCTGTCGCAGACCTGCGCCCTGCCAATCGGCGAGCCTCGGCTGCTGCGCAAGTCGCGCGACGGCTTCAACGCCAAGGTCGAGGCGCTGATGGGCGCACCGCTTTCCGATGCGGCGATAGACAAAGGCGACCCGGAGCTGCCTCTCGATTTCTCCAGGGCGCCCAGGCTGAAGCTGATCTATCTGTCGTCGCTCGAATTCAAGGCCGACTTTTCCGGCCGCATCATCGAGCGGCTGATCCGCCATCATGCCGCCCTTGGCACCAAGGTGCGCATCCTGGTCACGGACGTGCTGGAGCGCGAAAAGGACGACGCCATGCTGCACCGGCTGGCGGCGGAGTTCCCCAATGTCGAATTGCAGGAATACCGCTGGCGCGCCGATCACGGCGCGCCGATCGACGAGCAGATCTCACAGATGCACAAGACCCATCATATCAAGATGCTGGCGACGCTGGCTTTGGACCCTGCGCGCTCGCGCGTCATCATCGGCGGCCGCAACATCCATGACGGTTTCCTGTTCCACAGTCCGATCGACCTGTCGCGCTATCCGGACCTGCAGCAATACGGTAAGACCGATGGCTTTTCGCTGAACTACTATTCGAACTGGAGCGACTTCGACATCGAGTTCGCCGACAGGGCGACGGTCGAGACGCTCGCCGCGCATCTGTCGACGATATGGTTGCGCGACGCCGACACCAATCTGGCGCGCCCCTTCTCCATCCCGGTCCGTGGAGATGGCCACCCCCAGGGCAATGCCCGGCATTTCATTTCCGTGCCCTATGAGGACGACCATGCGCTGGAGGACTATTTCGTCGAACTGGTCGACGCCGCCCGCCACCATATCCAGATCGTAAACCCCTACCTCAATCTGACGCCGAGCCTCACCCAGGCCTTCGACCGGGCGCTCGCCCGCGGCGTCAAGATCGACATTGTCGGCCGCATCGACCTCAAGGGCGACATTGGCGGCAGGTTCCTCACTGCGCTCAACAAGCTGTTCGTCGAGAAATATGGCGACCGCATCAACATCCGCGAGTTCAAGGCGCCCGACGTGGTGCTGCATTCCAAGATCATGATGATCGACGAAAGGCTGGTCGCCATCTCCTCGGTCAATCTCAACAACCGCAGCTTCTTCCACGATTCAGAGAACGGCATGATGGTGCTCGATCCCGCCTTCTACGTCAGGATGAAGCCGATCTATGACGACTATCTCGCCCACTCGAACCCGGTCGCCGCCAACGTGACGATCCCTTGGGCCTATCGGCTGCTGTTCGACGAGGCTTGGGTCAGGCAGGCGTTCTGATCTTCCCGCGCCGCGCCTATTTCAGGTAGCGCTCCTGAGCCAGCGCTCGGGCATCG
This sequence comes from Mesorhizobium sp. WSM4312, assembly GCF_002294875.1. Classification (NCBI taxonomy): domain Bacteria; kingdom Pseudomonadati; phylum Pseudomonadota; class Alphaproteobacteria; order Hyphomicrobiales; family Phyllobacteriaceae; genus Mesorhizobium; species Mesorhizobium sp. WSM4312. Next base: position 82,565 of record NZ_NSFU01000020.1, read on the forward strand.
ATGTCGGGCACCTTGTTCGACATGATGTCGGCCAGCACCTTGGCAGAGCCGCACGCCATGGTCCAACCGAGCGTGCCATGGCCGGTGTTGAGGAAGAGATTGGAAAGCTCGGTGCGGCCGATCAGCGGCGGCCCGTCCGGCGTCATCGGCCGCAGGCCGCACCAGAAGGTCGCCTCGCGCATGGCGCCGGCGCCCGGAAAGAGATCGCCGACCGAATGTTCGAGCGTGCGCCGCCGCGATTCGTGCAGCCTGAGATCGAAGCCTGAAATCTCGGCCGTACCGCCGACGCGGATGCGGTCGCCCAGCCGGGTGATCGCCACCTTGTAGGTTTCGTCCATCACTGTCGACACCGGCGCCAGGGCGGCATCCTTGATCGGCACGGTGATCGAATAGCCCTTGACCGGATAGACCGGGACCGACCGCTTCATCCGGCGCATGAAGCCGGCCGAGTAGCTGCCCAGCGCCATCACATAGGCTTCGGAGGCCTTGAACCCCTTGCTGGTGCTGATATTGGCAATGCGGTTGCGGCTGCGCAGGACGCGCCAGATCGTCGTGTCGTATTCGAACTTGACGCCGCGCGCCACGCAGAGCTCGGCCAGTTTCTCGGTGAACATCTTGCAGTCGCCGGTCTCGTCATGCGGCAGCCTGAGCCCGCCGACGAATTTCTCGCGCACGCCGGCCAGCGCCGGCTCCGCCGCGATGCAGCCGTCCTGGTCGAGGATCTCGTAGGGCACGCCATATTTCTTCAGCACATCGACATCGCCACCGGTGCCGTCGAGCTGTTTTTGCGTGCGAAACAGCTGCAGCGTGCCCCGGCTGCGCTCGTCATAGGTGATGCCGGTCGCCTCGCGCAGCGCCTTCAGCGTGTCGCGGCTGTATTCGGCCAGCGGCACCATGCGCGACTTGTTGAGGGCATAGCGCTCCGCGGTGCAGTTGCGCAGCATCTTGACCAGCCAGGTCCACATATGCGGATCGAAGGCCGGCCGCACCACTAGCGGGCCATGCTTCATCAACAGCCATTTGATCGCCTTCAGCGGAATGCCGGGCCCGGCCCAGGGCGAGGCATAGCCGGGCGAAATCTCGCCGGCATTGGCGAAACTGGTTTCCAGCGCCGGGCCTTTCTGGCGGTCGAGCACCGTCACCTCGTGACCGGCCTCGGCAAGATAATAGGCCGTGGTCACCCCAATGACGCCGCCGCCCAGCACCATGATCTGCATCGTTCACTCCTTGCCGCGCCGCGCGTCCTCAGGACGCCCGTGGACGCCACCGCATTTCTCGATTTGCGCATGATCCCAAATGAAAATCGATGCCGATTTTCGAGAACCGTGCGCTGTTGCCCATTCACGCCGCCGAGGGACCGGGGTCGTCATCTTCTGTCTGCCGCATTCCGGCCGTCTCGCCAAGAGGTCGCCAATCGTCCGCGGCGCTGTAGACGAGAGTGAGCCCGTGCGGTCGCCGCCCGTCGGTCCGGTCTTTCTGCCTGACCGCGCGCCGGGCAGCCTCCGGCTGGTAGAGCACGGCCTTGATCAGGATCGACTCCCGCCGGCCGTCGACATGCTCGATCGAAGCCGCTTGGCCCTGCGCCATGCCAAGCATGCACAGCCCACGCCTGGTTGCCACCGACAGGCTGGAGCCCACCGGTCCGCGCACCTCGTTCTGCACCAGGGTGCGCGTCTCGGCGTGACCGGCATCGACGCTGAACACCACCCTGCTGTTCAGCGTGACGATATCGGGGCCGACCGAATCGATCGGGACGATATCGGCGCTTGAAAGCTTGTGTTCGAGCATCTGCACGATCGGGTCCGCGAATGCGCGCCGGCGCTCCAGCATGATTTCGAGGACGGCGCGGTCCTTCGTCGTCAGGCAGCAATTCGTGCTTTTCATCACCGCCTCCACGATCAGCGCCGCTGCGCGCCGGAGGCCGGCGTGTCGACGGCCTCGACCGTCACCGACAGTTCACGGCCGCCACGACTGCTCCAGCACACCGCCTGCCCGATCGCCGCCCCGATGAGCGCCGTTCCCATCGGCGTCAGCACCGAGATCCTGTTTTCGGCAATGTCGGCTTCGCCGGGATAGACCAGCATGATGCGCTGGGCCTCCCCGCCTTCGCCGCGGACCGTCACGATCGAACCCATACGCACCACGTCGGCCGGCATCGCCGCCGCGTCCGTGACGATGGCGCGGTCCATTTCGAAGAGCAGTTCCTCGGCCGTCTCCGGGGCGCGGTCGAGCAAGGCTCTCGCCAGGCCGGTCAACCTGTCATGGTCGGTGTCGCTGATCAGAATTCGGCTTGGCGGACGAAGTCCTGTTGCATGTTGCATGGCAAACCTCTTGGATCGGCGCATCGAATGGATGCGCGCTTGCCACCGCACTGACGGCGGCGTTATGAAGCCGGCAGCCACGAAGGGCTGTACGGTTTGATGGCGGTTTTGGATGTATGGATGCCCCGATACGGACGGACGCCGGAAGGCGGCCGCGCCGGGGCTACGATCCCGCGATCGGGCAGACCCTGAACAAGGTTCTGGTGTAGGCGAGGTTGCTCATGCCCCGAACCTTGCCGACAGGCGCACGCTTGTCAAGCGCGGCCAAACCGCTCAACCGCCGACATAGCGGCGGTGAAAGCGCGGGCCGAGACTGGCCAGGATTTCATAGCCGATGGTGCCGGCATGGCCGGCGGCGTCGTCGACGCTCTGCGAGGGACCGAGCAACTCGACCAGATCACCCTCGCGCAGCCTGCCGGGCGGCAGGGCCGATATGTCGAGAATGATCGAATCCATCGACACACGCCCGAGGAAAGGCAGGCGCACGCCTTCGAACCAGCCCGCCGAAGCGGAGCGGCGCAGCCAGCCATCCGCATAGCCGAACGAAATCGTCGCCAGGCCCAGCGGAGCGTCCGCGTGATAGCTGTGGCCATAGCCGATGCCGGCGCCCTTTTCGACGCGGCGCGTCTGCGCCACCTTGGCCTGCAGCCACACCACGGGCAGCATCGGATTGGGCTCGCCGGGCGTCGGGTTGATGCCGTAGAGCGCCGCTCCCGGCCGAGCGAGATCGTGCTGATAGGACGGTCCGAGAAAGATGCCGGAAGAATTGGCGAGCGAGGCGGGCGCCTCAGGCAGCATGGCGCGCAGCCGTTCAAAGGCCAGCCTCTGCTGTTCGTTGGCCGGATGGCGCGGCTCGTCGGCGCAGGCCAGATGGCTCATGACATATCTAACGTCGATGCCGTCGAACGCACTGCTATCCCCGGCCAGCGCCTCGACCTCGATCGGCGCCATGCCGAGCCGAGACATGCCGCTGTCGACCTGGATGGCCGCCGGCAGCCGGCGACCGGCATCGTGCGCCGCCGCGCGCCAGGCTTTCAACTGCGCGCCACTGTTGATGACCGCGCAGAGCCCGGCCGCCACCGCTTCCGGCTCGGAGCCCGGCGGCAGCCCGTTCAGCACGTAGATGTCCGGTCCGGTTCCGATCGTCTTGCGCAGCGCAACGCCTTCTGCCAGGAGCGCGACAAAGAAGATGTCGCAGCCTTCCCGGATCAGGGCCGCAGCCACCTGGGCCGCGCCGAGGCCGTAGCCATTGGCCTTGACCACGCCGGCGCAGGCCACGCCGCCCAGCCGCGCCTTCAGCCGCCGGTAGTTTTCACGGACCGCGCCGAGATCGATCGTCAGGATCGCTCCGGCCGCCGCTTCGCTGACCGGCCAACCGGTGACGGTTTTCGCAGCGGACCGGTTGACGGCGTCGTTCATGGCGACCCTCATTGCATCGGCCATCAATACGACCCTCGCACCAACGCGGCAACCTCGACGCGCGATTACCGCGCCAGATGGCTGAACGCCGCCACCACGTCTTCATAGACCTTGCGCTTGAACGGCACGATCAGGTCGGGCAGGTCCTGCATCGTCCGCCACGACCATTTGTCGAATTCGGCGGTGTGGCCGCCGGGCGGCGGATTGATCTGGATTTCGCTGCTCTCGCCATGGAAGCGGAAGGCGAACCATTTCTGCGTCTGGCCGCGGTACCGGCCCTTGAAGGCAATGCCGACGAGATGGTCCGGCAGGTCGTAATTGATCCAGTCCGGCGCTTCGGCGAGCAGCGAGACGCTGCGCATGCCGGTCTCCTCATAAAGCTCGCGCTCGGCCGCCTGCAACGGTTCCTCACCCTTGTCGATGCCGCCTTGCGGCATTTGCCATAGCTGCGTCGTACCGGCAAATTCGCTGTCGGGTTCGGCAATGCGATGCCCGACCCAGACCAGGCCCTCGCCATTGAGGATCATCAGCCCGACACAGGGACGGTAGGGCAGCGTTTCGCGGTCGACCATTTTCGTCTTCGGCATCAGTCAGTCTCTCCAGCCATCTTGCGATGGCTAACCCTTTTGTGGATCGATCGCCACCGCAGAAATCGGCACGATCTCGATGCCGCGCTTCCTGGCCTCGGCAATCCAGGATGAGACGATGTCGACCGTGAGATCAAAGGCCGAGCCGATGCCGACGGCAGTGCCCTTGGCCCGCGCCGTGGCTTCGAGACCGTCGAGTTTCTTCAGGATGGCGCCGCGATCCTGCACGGCGTCGATCGCCGTATCGCCGGCGACGAAGGGCACGCCGTCCTTCAGCGCCAGGTCGGGCGCCAGGCTGCGCGCCGACGAGCCGTCGTCTATATAGGCGAGACCCCGTTTGCCGAGTTCGGCCATGAATGGCTCCATCGCCGCCGGGTCGGCGGAGAAACGCGCGCCCATATAGTTCATCACGCCGGTATAGTTCGTCGTCCGCGACAGCGCCCAGTGCAAACTCTTGAGGTTCTCCTCGGCGCTCGCCGCCACGGTCAGCGTGTTGCGGCCGGGATTGACGTTGGGATAGTCGAACGGTTCGAGCGGTACCTGCATGACGATCTCGTGGCCGCTGTGCCGGGCGGCTTGCATCCAGCGGCCGATGCTGTTGCCTTGCGGCGCGAAGGCGAGCGTCACTTCCGCCGGCAGCTTGGCGATCGCAGCCTGGGTGCCGGTCTGCGAGACGGCCAACCCGCCGATGACGATCGCCACCCGCGCCCCGCGCCCACCGGACCACGGCCGTGCATAGACGTCGAACGGCCGCCTTCCATCGGCGGAGCGTATCGGCAAGGGTCCGGCGTCGCTGGCTTCGATCAGCGCCTTGTCGGGAAGATGCGCGATCTTCAGGTTCTGCCCGATACCAGACGGATCGCGGATGACGATGGCCGCCTGCGGAGGACCATCGCCCTCCTCCTTCTGCACATGGATGATCTGGGGACCACCGGCCTTGGACGGCGCTTCAACCTTTGGCGCCGCGACCGGGGCCAGAGCGGATGGCGCGGCGGCGGGTGGGCCCGCGGCAGTCACTTTCGGCGTCGAAACGGCGACCTCTTGCGGCTTGCGAAACGGCTTTTCCCTGAGCGCGATCGCGGCCGAGACGCCGACCAGCGCCAGCACGACAACGGTCGACGCGACCACGCCAGTGCTGACCTTGCGGGCAGCGCGCGGCGCCCGGAGCGACTGTCCAAGCGGGCGTTCGATGTCCTTGCCGATATCAGCCAAGCCCTGTCCCCGGACGCATGGTTGCGAAGGCGATCCCTTCGACGACATGCGCGAATTCATCAACCCTGGCGCCCCTGGCGCCGCATCCGGAGGCTTGATCTTGCCTCCCCGAATCAAACTGCCGGAACCTTTCGGTCCCGGCAGCATCGCATTGCTTCGTTCGGGCGGCCAGACCCGGCCGACCAAACCATTACTGGTTGAGCACGGCCTTTTCCGGATTGGGCGGGAAGGCCGGATCGGTCTTCTCGCCGCGCAGCAGCTTCTCGGCAAAGATCAGTTGCAGATCGTCCTTCGGATCCGGCGGCACATAGGCGGCCGAGCCCGAGCCGGTCGCGCTCTCGTCGGCGCCCTTGATGTGGCCCTTGAGATCGGATTCGCCGCGCGTCAGGTCCCTGCCCTGCAGTTCCGGCGGCAGCGGCTGGTCGACCTTGATGTCGGGCGTAATACCCTTGCCTTGGATCGACTTGCCTGACGGCGTGTAATAGAGCGCCGTCGTCAGCCTGAGCGCGCCATTCTCGCCGAGCGGAATGATGGTCTGCACCGAACCCTTGCCGAAGGACTGCGTGCCCACCACCGTGACGCGGCGCAGATCCTGCAGCGCGCCGGCGACGATTTCGGACGCACTGGCCGAGCCGCCATTGACGAGCACGATCATCGGCTTGCCGTTGATGTCGTCGGTCTGCTTCGGCTTGGCGTCGAAGCGGGTGACGTCCTTCGGATCGCGGCCACGCGTCGAGACGATCTCGCCGCGCTTCAGGAAGGCGTCGGACACGCTCACCGCCTGGTCGAGCAGGCCACCCGGATTGAGGCGCAGGTCGAGCACATAGCCCTTGAGCTTGTCGTCCGGCACCTGCTTCTTGATGGTCTCGATGGCGTTCTCGAGGTCGTCATAGGTCTTTTCGGTGAAGGAGGTGATCTTCATGTAGCCGATGTCGTTCTCGACCCGGAACTTGACCGCCTTGACCTTGATGATGTCGCGCACCACCGTCAGCTCGATCGGCTTGTCGGCGCCCTGGCGCAGGATGGTGAGCTTGATCGGCGTGTTGACCAGGCCACGCATCTTTTCGACCGCGTCGTTGAGCGTCAGGCCGCGAACCTCTTCGCCGTCGATCTTGGCGATGTAGTCGCCAGCCAGAACGCCAGCCTTGGCGGCCGGCGTATCGTCGATCGGCGTGATCACCTTGACCAGGTCATTCTCCATGGTGACCTCGATGCCGAGGCCGCCGAACTCGCCCTTGGTCTGCACGCGCATATCCTGCGCCTGTTCGGCATTCATGTAGGAGGAGTGCGGATCGAGAGAGGAAAGCATGCCGTTAATGGCGTTCTCGACCAGCGACTTGTCGTCGGGCGGCGTGACATATTGTGCCCGCACCCGCTCGAAGATGTCGCCGAAGATCGCCAGCTGCTTGTAGGTCTCCGATCCCGCAGCGTTCGCCGACGAGCCAGGAGCACCATAGACAAGGCTCATGGCGGATGCGCCCATCAGCGCACCGGCAAACAGAAGCGACAGTTTCCGCATCATTTCACGTCCTTCCAGAAAAACGGTCCGCCCACCATGGGGTCGGATCGACGGGTTTTCCATCCTTGCGGAACTCGACGTAGAGTTCCGGCGTGGCATTTCCATTCTTCGAAACCGAGGTGCTTGCCACCCGGGCCTCTCCCATCGCACCGACCGGCTCTCCTGCGAGCACTGACTGGCCAGTCACGACGCTGATTCTGCTCATCCCCGCCAGAACGACATGATAACCGTCGCCAGCATTGAGGATCAAGAGTTGACCATAGGAGCGAAACGGCCCCGCATAAAGCACATTCCCATCCGCCGGAGCGGTGACGATGGCTCCCGATTGTGTCGCAAGCATGTCGCCAAGCATCGCCGCGCCATTACCGTCGTCCGCGCCAAACCGGCGTTTGATGCGGCCTGTGACCGGCAGCGCGATCTGCCCCTGCAGCGCCGAAAAGGGCGCGGTCGCGGTGAGCCGGTTGCCTTCGGGAACCGGCAGCGACGCCAACGATGCCGTTTTGTCGCTGTCCGTCTGAACGTCACCCGGCTGGCCCGCGGCGGCTGCCTTTGCGGCATCCGCGGCCTTGCGGACCTTGTCGGCCTGCGCTTCGAGCGAGGCGATCAGGTCCTTCAGGCTGGAGGCCTTGGCCGCCAACTGCGCGGAACGCTGCTGTTCGGCCGCCATTTGCGCCTGCGTATCGGCCTCGAGCTTCTGCTTGGCTTCCAGCAGCATGCCGAGCCGCTTCTTTTCCGCCACCTGCTCGCCGACAGCGTCCGTCAGCCGCGCCCGCTCGGCCTCGATCGAGGCCGTCACCCGGGTCTGCTCCTTGAGGTCGGCCAGCAGGCTGTCGGTCTGCTGGCGCAATTCCGGCACCACGGCGCCGAGCAGGATGGCGCTGCGCACCGACGACAGCGCGTCCTCCGGCTTGACCAGGATCGCCGGCGGCGGGTTGAGCCCCATGCGCTGCAGCGCGCCCAGCACTTCGGCCAGCACATCGCGTCGCGCCATGAGCGAGCCGCGGATTTTCTGTTGCTGGTTCTTCAGCCCTTCCAGCTTGGCGCCGATATCCTCGATGTCCTGGCCAAGCTTCTGCTCGGTCATCGCCGACTGGATCAGCGCGGCGGTAATCGAGGCATGGTCCTTCTTGACCGCGGCGATATCGGCGGCGAGCTTGGCAAGCCGTTCGGACGACAGCGTTATTTCCTTGGAAACCTGCTCGTACTCGGCGCGGCTCTGGTCCGGATCGGGCGCCATGTCGAGCGTGTTTTCGGCCCGCGCCGAGTGGAGCGACAGGAACATCGCCACCGCAGCCATGCCGCAGCGCGCGCGCCAGGAGCCCCCTGTCGGGCCCGTTGTCGATTTCCAGCCCTCAAACATTCGCGATCTATACTATCCGCGGCTTCGTTAACGAACCATCAACCATGTTTGACCAGCCCGTCCCCGAATGGATGTTGCCCCAAGTGGTCCCCGTTTTGGGCAACGACATGCATCAAAACCACAGATTCTCAATCTAGCTCGGCATTGGGGCGGAAATCCGGGCAATGGGCGACGAATCACTGCTGATTGCAACTCTAGCGGCAGGCTCACGCGCGATGATAGGGGTGGCCGGAAAGGATCGTCGCCACTCGGTAGAGTTGCTCCCCCAGCATCACCCGCACCAGCTGATGCGGCCAGGTCAGCGCACCGAACGACAGCACCAGATCGGCCTGGTCGCGCAGCGGTGGATCGTGGCCGTCGGCGCCCCCTATGGCCAGAACCAGCGCCTTGCGCCCACCGTCGCGCAACTGCCCGATGCGATTGGCTAAATCCTGAGAGGAAAGGCTCTTGCCGCGCTCGTCGAGCAGGATCAGCGCCGTGCCCGGCTGCAGCTGCGCCTGCAGTCGGGAGCCTTCGTCACGCTGGCGCTCGATAGCGCTCTGCGCCCGGCCCTCGGTGATCTCGGTTATCCCGGCAAATTCAAGCCCGACCGCCGGCCCGCTCTTGGCGAAGCGCTCGAAATAGCGGTCGGCCAACTCCCGCTCGGGGCCGGCTTTCATTCGGCCCACGGCATGAACTGAAATCTTCATCCTCGCCTCTATAAGCCGCTAATGCATGTCACCCAAAAGTGGGAAGCGGTTTTGGGGCAATGACATGCATCAAAACAAAGGCGGCTTAGTGGAGGGTCTCTTCCTCGAGATCCGGCGCCTGCCACATCTTTTCGAGATTGTAGAATTCGCGGACTTCGGGGCGGAAGACGTGGACGATGATGTCGCCCGAATCGATCAGGACCCAGTCGGCGCCGGACAGCCCTTCGACGCGCGCCGTGCCGAGGCCGGCATCCTTGAGCGCCTTGAGGAGATGGTCGGCGACAGCCGAGACATGCCGGTGCGATCGGCCCGACGCGACGACCATGTAGTCGCCGAGGCTCGATTTCCCCTGAATGTCGATTGAGACGATGTTTTCGGCCTTGGAGTCTTCCAGACTGGCAAGGACTGTGTTGATGGCGCGGGACACGGCGTCGTTTACGCTGATCCCGGCCGGCGAAGGCACGATGTCGGCCTTCTTCCGCAGTGCTGTTCTCAGTGTATTTCCTTTCGCAGCAAGAACAACCAAATCACCCCAAAAGCAGGTGACACCACTTAGATAGGCAGAGTTCCGTTGCAGTTTCAAGACGCAGCCACAACTGACGCGAACTCGCCGATTGCCAGCCTGTTCCATGCGGGGCGCAAAAAAGATCGGAACCCTGGCGTCTGGCATGGGTTATCGGCTGACCGACCAACCGGAATCCCGCCATGCCGATCGACCCGCAAAACACGCTTCTCACAGTCCAGGCCGGCCTGGCGCAGCTCAGTACGCTGATCGTCTCCTATTCCTTCTCGGCTATCGGCGCCATCATCCTGCTGGTGGTCGGCTACATCGTCGCCGGCCTCGCCGAGCGCTCGATCTTTGCCGGCCTCGGCCATATCCACGGTTTCGACGCCACGCTGCGGCATTTCTTTTCCAAGATCGTCCGCTACGCCATCCTGATCCTGGTCGTCATCATGGTGCTCGGCCAATTCGGCGTGCAGACCGCCTCGATCATCGCCGCGATCGGCGCCATCGGCCTGGCCATCGGCCTGGCGCTGCAAGGCACGCTGCAGAACATCGCCGCCGGCATCATGCTTCTGGCGCTGCGGCCGTTCCGCATCGGCGAATCCGTCGAGGTCGGCGCCATTTCAGGGTCGATCGAGGAAATCGGTCTGTTCGCCACCAGGCTCAGGACCGCCGACGGCGTCTACATACTGGCGCCCAATTCGACGCTGTGGAACCAGCCGGTCCGCAACTTTTCGCGCAACGGGGTGCGCCGCTCCGACATCAGCCTGAGCATCGGCTCGTGGAACGACATCGACGGCGCCCAGAAGACATTGCTTGCCCTTGCCGGTGCCGACAAGCGCATCCGTCGTGAACCGGCGCCGATCGCCTTCGTGGCCAGCCTCGGTGATACGACCGTTTCGCTTACCTTGCGCTATTGGACCTCGGCGGCCGACTATTTCTCCACGAATATCGACATGACGAAGCGCGCAAAGCAGGCTTTCGACAGCGAGGGCATCTCCATCCCGCTGCCGCCGCCGGAAGCGCCTGCACAAGAGACCCGTAAGCAGTAAGCAGCCGCGAGGCGTCCAGAGCGCTTTTCCCCCCGGCCGTGCGAAGGAAACCGGTTCAGTCCTTGGTCCGGCCTGCGGTCTCGTCCGGCGCATAAGCGAGTTCGACCGGCAGCGGCGCCTGTGCCGTCATCGGCGCGAAGCTGCCGGTGTCGGTGGCTGGTACCGCCTGTGTGGTGAACACACGCAACAGCACGAACAGGCAGAAGGCGCAGGCGATGACGACAGTAACATAGATGAAGGCCTGCGTGCCGAAGAGGGCCGACAGCGCCGTGACGATACCCGGCACCACGAACCCGGCCAGCGACCAGGCGAACAGGAGCGAGCTGGACAGCGCCACCATGTCGTCCTTGCCGGCCCGGTCGGCGGCGTGCGCGCTGGACAGCGAATAGATCGATTCCGAGGCGCCGTCCCACAAGACATAGATCACCAGCAGCGCCGGCAGCGCACCGCCGTCGAAACCGAGCGCGAACATGCCGGCCACCGCGGCCAGCGCGGATGCCCCGATCAGCACGTAACGGCGATCGGTGCGGTCGGAAATCCAGCCGAAGGGAAGCTGCAGGATCAATGTGCCGAGCGGCATCACCGAAAGCAGCAACGCCACATCGGCCTGGCTGTAGCCCTTGGCCGTGGCATGGATCGGCGCAAAACCTGAAATCGACATCGACAGGCCGCCGACCGCCAGCATGCCGGCAACGCCGACCGGCGAAATCCGCCATGCCCGGCGCAGCGCCACGGATGCGGCCTGCGGCGCCGGTGGCTGCGCCAGCCGTGTCATGCCGACGGGCAGGATCGACAAAGCGGTGAAGGCAATGCCGATCAACGGCGCTTCCGCGGTTTTGATGTCGACCAGCGCCAGCGTCGCATAGCCGACGCCGAGCCCGGCGACATAGGCGACGTAGAAAAAGGCCATCACCCGGCCGCGTATGGTGTTGGCCACGGCATCGTTCAGCCAGCTCTGCGCGACGATGAACAGGCCGCATATGGCAAAGCCGTAGAGAGCGCGCGCGCCGATCCACGGCACGGGATGCGGACCGGCGCCGATGGCCGCGTTGGACAGCGCGATCAGCGCAGACAGCACCATGAAGGCGCGGGCATGGCCGACCCTGCGCACCAGCGGCCCGGTCAGGATGCAGCCGGCAAGACCGCCGGCCGACAGGCCGGTGACGATCAGCCCGGCCCAGGTCGGATCGAAGCTTTCGACGCCGAGCCGGACCGGGATGTAGGCAAACATCAGCCCGTTGCCGATGGCGATCAGCGCCATCGACACGATGACACTGGCGATCGCGATCAGCGGCGTCGGCGCGCTGCCATGCTCCGGTTCGATTTTGGTATGGTGCTTCACGGGAGTGGCCATGTTCAGACACGATCGCCCATTCGGCGGCGAAAAGCCCCTGCAAAAACGACATCAGCGATCTTCCTTCTCCCGCAAGGGAAGAAGGAAGATCCGTGCAAGCCCTACCCCTTCGCCATCTTGCGGATCGCGCTTGACGACAGCGATGAGCGCGGGCCGTGGATGAAGGTCCAGGCCGGCGCCTTCATGTGGGCGAGCAGCGGCGCGTCGCCTTCGTCGATGCGGGCATAATCGAAGGTCTTGGCGACCACCGACGACAGGAACGACAGCGTCGCGCCCGGCCGGTCGATGACCGCGATGGGGAAGGTCAGCACGATCTCGCGCCAGCGCTGCCAGTGGTGGAAATCGCGCAGACTGTCCGCGCCCATGATCCAGACGAAGTCGACACCCGGATTGCGCGCCTTGACCAGCGCCAGCGTGTCGGCGGTGTAGCGCACATGATGCGCCGCCTCGAAGGCGGTGATCTTGATCTTCGGGTTCTTGGCGATCTGCTCGGACAGTTGCAGCCGCTCGGCCAGCGGCGCCAATTCCCGCGTGCTCTTCAGCGGATTGCCCGGCGTCACCATCCACCACAGCTGGTCGAGCGCCAGGCGCCTCAGCGCGATCTCGGCGACCAGTGCATGGCCTGCATGCGGCGGATTGAACGAGCCGCCGAACAGGCCGACGGCCAGGCCTTTCTCGGCATGCGGCATTTTCAGGTAGGCGGAGTGCACTGGCGGTCCGGAAGATGCCAGCATCGCCTCAGGCTCTGATAACGAAAAACGTCAAGGCCTCACCTGTCCCGACCCGCGCACGCGATATTTGAACGAGGTCAGCTGCTCGACGCCGACCGGCCCGCGCGCATGCATCTTGCCGGTGGCGATGCCGATCTCGGCGCCCATGCCGAACTCGCCGCCATCGGCGAACTGCGTCGAGGCATTGTGCAGCAGGATCGCCGAATCGATCTCGTTGAAGAACCGCTCCACGGCTTTCGGATCCTCGGCGATAATCGCCTCGGTGTGATGCGAGGAGAAGGTCTCGATATGCTCGATCGCGCCACCGATGCCGTCGACCAGCTTCACCGCGATGATGGCGTCGAGATATTCGGTCACCCAGTCGGCATCGGTCGCCGGCTTGGCGTCGAAAAACACCTTCAGCACCTCTTGATCGGCATGGATCTCGCAGCCGGCGGCGCGGAGCGCATCGAGGATCGGCACCAGATGCGTGGACGCCACCGCGCGGTCGACCAGCAGCGTCTCGGCGGCGCCGCAGACGCCGGTGCGCCGCATCTTGGCGTTGACGGCGATCTTGACCGCCATGTCGAGATCGGCGGAGCGGTCGATGTAGAGGTGGCAGATGCCTTCGAGATGGGCGAAGACCGGCACGCGCGCCTCGCTCTGCACCCGCCCGACCAGGCTTTTGCCGCCGCGTGGGATGATGACGTCGAGCGTGCCGCCGAGCCCCTTCAGCATCTCGCCGACAGCGGCGCGATCGGTGGTCGGCACCAGCTGGATAGCGCCTTCCGGCAGGCCGGCCGCCTTCAGGCCCTCGACCAGGCAGGCATGGATGGCAGCGGACGAATTGAGCGAATCCGAACCGCCGCGCAGGATCACCGGATTGCCTGCCTTGAGGCAGAGCGCACCGGCATCGGCCGTCACGTTCGGGCGGCTCTCATAGATGACGCCGACGACGCCGAGCGGCGTCCGTACGCGCTCGATCCGCAGGCCATTCGGCCGTTCCCATGCGGCGATCACGTCGCCGACCGGATCGTTGAGTTCAGCGATTTCGCGGATGCCGTCGGCCATGGCACGGATGCGCGCCGGATTGAGCTTCAGCCGGTCCATGAAGGAGCCGGAAAGCCCTGACTCCTGGCCATTCGAGATGTCGATGGCGTTGGCGTCGAGAATGTCCTGTTGCCCGGCGACGATCGCCTCTGCCATGGCAAGCAGCGCGGCGTTCTTGGCGGCGGTGGCGGCGATGGCCAGCGGTCGGGCGGCGGCGCGGGCGCGGCGGCCGATATCGGCCATCAGCGCCACGGTGTCATCCCCGGATTTTTCATGCAGCTTCAGCATGGCTCATCCTCCGCTTATGTCGCCTCCCGCGTGACTCACCACGAGATCATCGCGGTGGATCATCGCCGAACGCGCTTCGTAACCGAGCACGGTTTCGATCTCGGCCGTCTTCAGGCCTGCGATCCTTACGGCATCGGCGGCATCATAGGCAACCAGCCCGCGCGCGATCTCGCGGCCCTCGGGCGACAGGATCGCCACCGTATCGCCGCGCGAAAAATTGCCGCTGACCAGTTTGACGCCGGCCGGCAGCAGCGATTTGCCCGATGCCAGCGCACCGACGGCGCCGGCGTCGACCGTCAGCCGGCCTGCCGGTTCGAGCTGGCCGGCGATCCAGGTCTTGTAGCCCTTGACCGGATTGGCGCTCGGCCGGAAGAAGGTGGCGCGTTCCCCGCGCTCGATCGCCATCAGCGGCGACAGCCGCGTGCCCGAGGTGATGATCATCGCCGTGCCGGCGGCGGTGGCGATCTTGCCGGCATCGAGCTTGGTTCGCATGCCGCCGCGCGACAGTTCGGAGGCGGCAGCCCCCGCCATCGCCTCGATGTCTGATGTGATGCGGTCGACCACCGGAATGAACTTGGCTTGGGGGTCGCGCACCGGCGGCGCCGTGTAGAGCCCGTCAATGTCGGAAAGCAGCACCAGAAGGTCGGCGCCCATCATGGTGGCAACGCGCGCGGCCAGCCGGTCATTGTCGCCATAGCGGATTTCTGAGGTGGCCACCGTATCGTTCTCGTTGATGACCGGCACCGCCTTCATCTTGAGCAATGTCGAGATCGTCGCCCGCGCATTGAGATAGCGGCGGCGCTCCTCGGTGTCGCCAAGCGTCAGAAGAATCTGGCCCGATTTCAGCGCGCCCCTGCCGAGCGCATCCGACCAGGCGCCGGCGAGCGCGATCTGCCCGACCGCCGCCGCCGCCTGGCTTTCCTCGAGCTTCAGCGCCCGCTTGCCGAGGCCAAGGATGGTGCGGCCAAGCGCAATGGCGCCGGAGGAGACGACGAGGATTTCGGCGCCACCCTGGGCAAGCACCGCGATGTCGTCGGCGAGCGAGTCCAGCCAGTCGCGCTTCAGGCCGCTCGCCCGGTCGACGAGCAGCGCCGAGCCGATCTTGACGGTGATGCGCCGGTATTTCTTCAGCGACTGCATGGCCTTACTTTTCCCAGCGCGTCTCGACCGGCGCGGCAATCTGCGCCCGCGCCTCGGCAACGACGGCCATCAGCGCCCGAAGCACCGCCTCCACGCCTTCGCCGGTGACGGCGGACAGCAGCATCGGCGCCCGGCCCGCGGCGCGCTTCAGCGAGGCGACCTTCTTCTTGCGTTCATCGGCATCGAGCGTGTCGACCTGGCTGAGCGCCAGGATCTCGACCTTTTCGGTCAGGCCGTGGCCATAGGCCTCGAGCTCGGCGCGCACGGTCTTGTAGGCCTTGCCCGGATTTTCCTCCTGCGCCGAAACCAGGTGCAACAGCACGCGCGTGCGCTCGACATGGCCGAGGAAACGGTCGCCGATGCCGACGCCCTCATGCGCGCCCTCGATGAGGCCCGGAATGTCGGCAATGACGAATTCGCGCGCATCGATGCGCGCGACGCCGAGGCCGGGATGCAGCGTCGTGAAGGGATAATCGGCGATCTTCGGCTTGGCCGCGGTGACGGCAGCCAGGAAGGTCGACTTGCCGGCATTGGGCAGCCCGACCAGCCCGGCATCGGCGATCAGCTTCAGCCGCAGCCAGATGTTGAGTTCTTCGCCGGGAAGGCCGGGATTGGCGCGGCGCGGCGCCTGGTTGGTCGAGGTCTTGAAATGCTGGTTGCCGAAGCCGCCATTGCCGCCCTTGGCGAGCAGGAAGCGCTGGCCGACCACGGTGAGGTCGCAGATCAGCGTCTCATTGTCTTCCTCGAACACCTGCGTTCCTGCCGGCACCTTCAGCGTCACGTCGGCGCCCTTGGCGCCGGTCATGTTGCGGCCCATGCCGTGGACGCCGGTCTTGGCCTTGAAATGCTGCTGGTAGCGATAATCGATCAGCGTGTTCAGCCCGTCGACCGCTTCCAGCCAGACATCGCCGCCGCGGCCGCCATCGCCGCCGTCCGGCCCGCCGAACTCGATGAATTTCTCGCGCCGGAACGACACCGAACCGGCGCCCCCGTCACCCGAGCGGACATAGACCTTGGCTTGATCGAGAAATTTCATGGGATTGCAGTTTCTTTTATTGGCCTTGCGGCATTGCTCTAAACCTTGGGCCTTGCTCTAAACCAAGGCGCGGCCAAGGGCGAGGCCGTTTTGTGACATTGGCCGCGTGGGGTCGGCCGGAGACATGTCGGCATGAAGCTTGTAACCTACAACATCCAGTACGGCATCGGCCTTGATGGACAATACGATGTCGCCCGCATTGCCGACACGGTGCGCGGCGCCGATGTGATCGCGCTGCAGGAGGTCACCCGCAACAATCCAAGGAACGGCGGGCGCGACATGGTCGCCGAGATCGGCGAGGCGCTGCCCGACTATTTCGCCGTCTATGGCAGCAATTTCGAGGCCAATATCGGCTCGCGCATCGAGAACGGCCGCGCCATCACCACCACCTTCCAGCTCGGCAACATGATGCTGTCGAAGACGCCCATTCATCTGTCGCGCAACCTGCTTTTGCCGCGCAGCCGCAGCTTCGAGATGATGAATTTCCAGCGCGGCGCGCTGGAGGCGCTGATCGAGACGCCGCTTGGTTTCATCCGTTTCTATTCCATCCATCTCGATCACCGCAGCCCGGTCGAACGCGCCAGGCAGATCCAGTTCCTGCGCCGGCGCCTTTTGAACTATGCGCTCGAAGGCGGCGCATTGTCCGGCGTCGCCGAGATCGGCCTGCCGGAACTGCCCCATCCCGAGGCCTTTGTCGCCATGGGCGATTTCAACATGCTGGCCGGCTCGCCCGAATATGTCGAACTCGCCGGCCGGCCGGACCATGAATTCGGCATGCCGCTGACCGCCGACTTCGCCGTTGACGCCGCCGTGCGCCTCGATGTCACCGGCGACGATCTCGCCAGCTGGGTCGACCCCAAGGATCCTACCAACACCAGCCGCCACAAGCGCATCGACTACGTCTTCACCAGCGCATCGCTGGCCAGATCGCTGCAGCGCCTGTGGGTCGACCGGCAGGCAACCGGTTCGGACCATCTGCCGGTGTGGGCCGAACTGGGCTGATTCAGTCTTCGGCCTCGCTCCGATGTGTGTTGAGATTCAGGTCAGGCCGCGCCGAGAGTGGTGGCTTCCGAGAACCGGAGCGGAGCGTACTTAAAGTACGTGAGCACCGGAAGCGCAGGAAGCCGCCATTCGCAGGCCGGCCTCACCTGAATATCAGCACACATCAAAAATGCACCCAGTTGCGCAGGCTCGTCCAGGTCTTGCGGTCCAGCCTGTAGCGCTCGACCGGCACCTGGCCGGCGACGATCGAATTCAGCATGCCCTGCCCGGCATACTGGAATCCGCACTTGTGGATCACCCGGCGCGAGGCCGGATTGATGACCCGTGTCGAGGCATGCAGCACCTGGATCGAGGTCCTCTGGAAAGCGAGGTCGACCAGCGCGTGGGCGGCTTCCGTCGCATAGCCGCGCTTCCAGTAGGGTTCGCCGATCCAGTAGCCCAGCTCCAGCCCGCGATCGGTGGTGTTGAGCCCCGCGCAGCCGACGAACGTGTCGGTGCCGGCCAGCGTCATGGCATAGACAATGCCGGCGCGGCGGGACTTGGCCATGGCGAGGAAGGCGCGCGCCTCGGCCTCGCCATAGGGGTGCGGCATGCGCGCCAGCATCTCGGCGACATGGCGGTTGTCGGCAAGCTCGGCCAGCTGCGGAATATCCCGTTCATCAGGAGCCCGCATCACCAGCCGCTCGGTGGCCAGCACCGGGCAGTCTATCGCGTAACTTTCGTCTTCTGAGTCTTCCGCTTCTGCAACCATTTCAAAGTCCTCCAGGCACAAGAAAAAGGGGAGATGGAAACCCATCTCCCCTGATCCTTTTCCTGGCGTTGCCAGACACCGGTTCCCGAGATGGGTGCCGGTGTTCTAGTGCGGAACCGGCTACTCCGCGGCTTTGGCGATCGGATTGACCGATACGTAGGTTCGGCCGTTGGCTTTCTTGTTGAAGGTGACCGCGCCTGATTCGAGCGCGAAAAGCGTATGGTCCGTGCCCATGCCGACATTGACGCCGGGATGCCACGTGGTGCCGCGTTGACGAATGATGATGTTGCCCGGGATGACGGCTTCGCCGCCGAACTTCTTCACGCCCAGACGCTTGGAATGCGAGTCGCGACCGTTGCGCGACGAGCCGCCAGCTTTCTTGTGTGCCATCTAACTAACTCCGTTGCGCCGCAAGGCGCCTAAAAGGCCTTATGAACGCGTTCGCGTTCCGTTTCAAGTCCGATCCGGCGGATGTTTCGCCGGAAAAATTACTTCTTCGCCAGTTCCTTGGCCTGCTCGCGCCAGTCCTTGATCTGGTCGGCGCTGAACGGCATGTGCTCGTCGATCTTGGCGACATCCTTGTCGGTCAGCTTGGCGAGTTGCGCGAAGGTGATGATGCCCTGCTCGTTGAGGTCCTTGGCGGCGACCGGGCCGATGCCCTTGATCACGGTCAGGTCGTCCGGCTCGCCCTTCGGCGCCTTGAACAGCGGCGCGGCGGCCGTCTCGGCCGTCACTTCCGCCTTGGGGGCGGCTTCCTTCTTGGCCTTGGCCTCCTTCGGCGCGGCCTCGGCGGCAACCTCGGCCTTGGCTTCCGCCTTCACGGCGGCCTTCTTGGCCGGCTTGGCGCCACCCAGCAGGATCTCGGCGATCCGCACGGTGGTCAAAAGCTGGCGATGGCCGATCTTGCGGCGCGAATTCTGGCGGCGGCGCTTCTTGAAAGCGATGACCGTGCGGTTCTTGCCCTGCTCGACGACTTCGGCGGTGACCAGAGCGCCATCGACGAACGGCGCGCCGAAAGTGACATTCTCGCCCTCGCCATGCGCGAGCACGTGGCCGATCTCGACGATATCGCCGACATTGGCTTCGACTTTTTCGATCTTCAGAAGATCGTTGGCGGCAACGCGATACTGCTTACCGCCCGTTTTAATGACTGCGAACATTTTTTGCCTTTCGCTGTTCGGTCGGCCTTGATGAACCGCCTGAGGCGAATCGGCCGTCTTTTTGTCAGTCTGCGGGTTCAAAAAACAAGCGGCGCGGAAGAAGCCTCCACGCCGATTGCGCGCTGTCCCTAACCGAAGGTTGCGTCGGAGTCAAGGCAACAGCCGTTGCCGGGACCGTCATTGGCCGGCAAGGACCAGGCATTTCGACATGACCGCCCGGCGTCGCCGTCGCCTGGCGGCGAGGATGCGAGGTTGGCCCATGAAACCGCATCGGCTCGCCTGCAAAGACCTGCCCTGTTTCAGCCGCTTGTCCGGCAGGCTGGATGACAAGCCAAATATCGGTGGATTTGGCCTTGTAACCTGCCCGTTCAGCCGTTATCTAGTGCGCCGCGCCGGCAACGGCCGACCATGACCGCGGAGAGGTGGCAGAGTGGTCGAATGCACCGCACTCGAAATGCGGCATGGGTGCAAGCCCATCGGGGGTTCGAATCCCTCCCTCTCCGCCATTTAGCTTCCATAAAAATCCTTTCCTTTCAAAAGCTTCCTTGTTGCGCTTGACCAGCACGAAGCGAAACATATCTTAGACTGTGTAACAAACTGTGTAACATTAGAGAAAGATAATGCGACGTTCCGCAGCGCCAAAGCCGCATAAACGTGAAGGCATCTGGTATCTCGTCCGCAGGGTGCCGAAGGAATTCGCGGCGTTTGATCGCCGCTGCCTAGTACGCATTTCCACGGGCGTCGCCGTGGCTGACGATCCCCGCGGTGTACGGGCGCGAGATGCAGTGCAAAGCCTCGGCGCGGGGCTGGAGGCGTATTGGCGTAGACTGCGGGAAGGCCAATCCGCCGAGGCGGGGCTGCGTTTCGAAGCCGCGAGGAAGCGCGCGCGGTCATTTGGATTGGCCTATCGCACTAACGAGGAACTAGCAGCGGGGCCGCTCGACGAACTCATGGCCCGTATCAAGCTGCTCCTCGACAAAAAATCGATCGAGGACGCGCAGGACGTCTCGGCCGTCATGGGTGGGGAGAAGCGGCCAGCGGTCCGCCTGAGCGGTCTTATCAAGGAATTCGAGACGATCGAGCAACAGAACTTGCTGACCATGTCGCCCAACCAAATCAAGAAATGGCGTAACCCCAAAAAGCGCGCAGTTGCCAATCTGGTTGGAGTCATTGGCGACAAGGAGATCGCAAGCCTCACTCGGGACGACGCAATCGCGTTCCGCGAGTGGTGGCAAAAGCGGATCGTTGAGGATGGACTTGATATCGGTACGGCCAACAAGGACATCGGCCATGTTTCGAAAATGCTGCGCGTCGTCGATCTGACTCACCAGCTCAAGCTGGAGCCGGTTTTTCGAAACCTGCGTCTTTCCGGCGCCGTCCCCGGGCAACGCGCTGCGTTCACAGCGGAGTTCATTCAGGAGAAGATACTCGCTGAAGGCGCGCTCGACGGACTCAATGACGAAGCCCGCCATCTAATCTATGTGATTGCCGATACCGGACTCAGGCTTTCTGAAGCGGCAAACCTCACCACCGAAACAATCCACCTCGATCGAGAAATCCCGCATGTGCGGGTGCGCCCCAATGGCCGTCGCTTGAAGACCGGTCATTCAGCCCGTGACATTCCCTTGGTTGGCGGCGCACTTGCAGCCATCAAGCTCCATCCGGACGGCTTTCCTCGTTATCGCGACAAGGCCGCGTCACTTTCAGCGCTCGTCAACAAGGTGCTCGCCAGCAAGGAACTTCTGCCGACTTCCGAGCATAGTCTTTATAGCCTGCGACACACTTTCGAGGACCGGCTGACGGCAGTTGAGGCGCCGGAGAAGGTAATTGCTTCTCTGATGGGCCACAAATGGATCCGGCCCAAATACGGCGCGGGACCTTCGTTAGCGCAAAAGCGCGAGTGGCTCCAAAAAATCGCTTTTACCCCGCCCGGGCGAATGTGATTGCGGCGCCATCCAGGCCTTGAGAACCAACCTCACGGCTCCAGCTGTCCGAGCCATTTAGGTTGAGCGTGGCCAGCACGCGCTGCGCTCGCTCGCGATTTCCGAGCTTCCGCCGCATTTGTTCGACCTCGTATTCCAGCCTTTCGAAGGTCGGTATATAGGCATCTCCATGCCGGATGACCAAGTAGGCGGCAACAGCTAGACACCATTCTAGCTCCGTGGCCGATGGATCGGAAAAAGGGGCGACGCCATACCAAGACGAGCAACGCCTCTCGAGGGCTTCCGAACTAGGCAAACGGCCAGCATGTGGCATGGGAAAGAAACCTATGCCTGATCGACGAACCTAAAGTGCTCACGAAGCTTGACCGGTACGCGGGCCATCGGAGGGTTCTGCCTAAAACCGCCAAAAATTTTGAAACACCCATTCATCCGGCTCGAATTCAAAGGGATCGGCGATTTTTGGGTTATGGCTTGCAAGCATAGTTCAGCCCAGACAAGAACGCCTGATATCTTGTCGTGCACTGTCACCCTGCCAAATATGGTGCCGGCGACAACGGCAGTTTGGCGAGCAGAAGAATTCCCGAGACTGAGACGTTCTACGGCTTGGCCCATGTTCGCGCTCCTCCTCGATTGGAGACAGGATGGGCCATATGGAAGCGAATAAAAGGAGGTTGGTGACGAGTCTCGGTAGTGGAGTAGAAACGGGTGGAAAAGCTTGCGCTATTCGCCATCGGCGCCGCTAAGCGCATTTGAGAGAAGGGGCAGCGATCGCCAAGAGATGACGTCCGATCGCAAGCCGGCTAGAAATGCGACAGTGACGCGCCTTTTTTGGCACGACCTTAGCACCCGATCGGGCCTCAGCTGGTCGTCGTTGCGCAGCCGATCGGGTGCGATTTTTATAAAGCTCTCTTGGCTTTAGCTTTGAGAGCCCGTCATCGAGACAAATGCAAGGGAACGGTCCGCCCCCTGGGGACATTCGACATGCCGTGGCAGCTTCCTATGGTGAGCCAGCGCATTCCGATACACGTTTTCCGCGCTCTACCGTTGCTCCAGCACCTGTGCTGAGGCTGAGCGCTTGATCAGGACCCGACCGCTGCTGTTGCGGGATGGTGACTGGGTTGAGGTCGCGAAGACCTTGACCGCGGGTACGTTGTTCATCCCGATGAGCGCTGAGCCGAGAAGCAGCCAAGAACGCTTCCCGTAATCGAATCCTACGGGAACCGCGAAACCAGCGTCCAAAGGACGCAATTCTCCGACGTCGTTCACTCAAGCTCATCTCGCAACTTGAACGCTTGTATGAAGCCGCTGCATGTGCGCCGGTGGACCGGATTGCTGCTATCCAAACCACGTGCTCAGTTTCGCCCCCGTAATAACTCTACCGTCCGAAACGGCTTTCGCGCGTCAGGTCCACCCCACATGAAAGTTCCGCGAGCAGCACGGACGGAGAGGCCGGTCACAACTCCTTCGCGTGCTCTTTTACTACCGAATCAAGTGCCAAATGGAGAGGCACTGCCTTAGAGAACAGGAAGCCCTGCGCGGTTCTGCAGCCAAGCTTGTACAGAGTTTGCCGATCTGCCTCTGTTTCAACGCCCTCGGCCATGACCTCGATCCCGAGCGTCCTACCAAGATCAATCACCGCTTTGACAAGCAGCCGATTCTCCCGGGACTTGGCTAAGCCGCGAACGAAGCCCTGATCTATTTTCACCTTCCTGATCCGACTGTCCTTGAGCGATGCCAACGTCGAAAAACCGGTGCCGAAGTCATCGAGCGCGATAGAAATGCCAGCATGTGAAAGCCGGGCGAGCTTTTCATCCACTCTGTCCGGATCCACTGGGGCTTCTTCGGTAATCTCGATGTCGAACATCGTTGCAGGGAGGTCTTTTGCCGCCAGACCATTAAGAATCATCTCGTCAATATCGCCAGCTTCCAACTCGCACGGTGAAACATTCATCGCCACACGAACATCACGACGGTCAGCTTTGACCAAGCCCTCGATAAGAGCGCAACAGTCGGCGAATACCGTTTGAGTTAGCAGCTGAAGCATTCCAGTTTCGCGTGCCGCTGTCATGATCTCGGGCGGAGAAATGGGACCGTGAAGCGGGTGAGACCATCTTAGCAAGGCTTCAAAACTGACGACGGCTTCAGTTTCGAGTCTTACGATTGGCTGAAACCAAGCGACCAAGCTTCTCATCGTTATCGCCGAATGAAGATCGCGTTCGATTGACTGGCGGCGTTGCAACTCCCGGGCTAGCTCGGCATCGAACAGACAAAATTCATTCCTGCCGCGGCGCTTAGCTGTGTAAAGGGCGATGTCGGCCCGCAACAACATTTCCGTTAGTCCGGGGTTTTCAGCCAAGTAGATTCCTATAGACGCTCCAATGCGGACTGATGCGATCCCAGGATAGGGGCGAGCAAGCTTGGCTATGAGATTGGACGCGAGATTGGTGGGAGAAGGAGAATTCTTTCGCGAAGAAAAAACCAGCACGAATTCATCCCCACCGATGCGGGCGAGCGTTGAGCCCTCCGGTGCTTCTTCCTCTATTCGGCGGGCGATCCTGGCAAGCAGCTCGTCACCCGTTCTGTGACCGTAGGTATCGTTGACAGATTTGAACCCGTCCAGATCAATCAGCATGGCCACAAAGGGTCCATCGGTGTTCTCAAACTGATCGATTGCATGTTCGAGGCCCCGCCTGTTGAGGAGCGCGGTAAGATGGTCCTCCCTGGAATTGCGCTCCATTTCCGCGGCAAGCCGCTCGGCTTGATGTCTCAGGCGGCTCGCGTCACGGAAGCGCGCTTGTCCAACGAACGAGGATCGAACCAGGCCGCCCTCGAAAAGCAGGACGGCAAAAGCCAGAATGTAGTTTTCCGGGGCTCCCTTCGTCAGCAAACATGCGGCGGCAATGAGGAGTGGCGGTGTGATGAAGCATATCGCTGCCGCAGCATATGAGCTGCCGTACGTGACCGCGCCAGCTGAAATGCCCGCCAGAATTATTAGATGCAGCGATGCTTGAGACGTCGTGTATCCAGCCGTTAGGACGGCAAGGAATGACCAGGTGAATCCCGCCAGAAGAGCAAGCCTGCCAAACCAGCGAAGCCGCAGCCAAACCCGTGTCAGATCATCCTGGACTCCGGGTTCCTTCAGCTGATGACGGGCGAGTGCAAGGCGGGCGGCATTTATCGCATTAACGACCGAAAACCAGGCCGCGCCAGCAAGACCGTTCCCGGAAAGGGCCTGCACGGTCAAAATCAGCCCGGACAGCACAATGCTTATCGGCATTGAGACGAAAAGGCCTGCCCTCAGATCAGCGAGCTGGTCCTGAAGGATTCTCGCCTCCAGCGGATCTTCTTTTTCCAAGGCTGGACGGGTCAGCTTGCTTACTCCTGCTTGTCCGCAGCCTATGCAGCCCCCCTGAAGGACGGGTTAATTCTTCAATCGGAGATCAGCGTCGGGGAGCAGGATTACTCCGGTGCATCATGCACTCTCTCATCGCTCGCCCAGCACGCGCAAAAATGCGACTGCTGGTGCAGTATCACCGCTGGAGCTCCGCCGAAATCCCATGCCGGACAAGGGGAACATGTTGGGCAAAGCGAAGCCCCAGATGCCTTGCAAGCCGTGCCGCCAGGTGGTCTCTGGAGTAGAGTCCAACCAATATGTTCGTTGCATGGTAGAGCGGCGCCGCCGACAGGCGCAGCCGCCTTTCGTATATATGCAGCATGTCGGGGTCGCCAACATTGCGGCCGTCGCGGCACGCAGTCATGATTCCACGGGCGAGTTGCTTCTGGCTGCTGAGACCGATGTTGAATCCGTGAGCGGTCACCGGGTGCATGCCGATGGCAGCGTCGCCGATGAGTGCGGCGCTCGGCGCCCGGAATTTGTGCGCCCAGGTCGTGACCAGCGGATAGGTGTGGCGCTTGCTTGCCAAGGTCATTTTTCCAAGGCGCCCTCGACACCGTTTCGTCAACTCCGACAGGAACAAATCATCATCGAAGGCAAGCAGTCTATAGGCCTCGTTTGAGCGCAATGTGAGCAGCAGCGACGACATGCCCTCCGCGAGGGGCAATATCGCTATCGTCTGATGGTGATCGAACCATTCGATGGCGATCTGGTGGTGGGCGCGCTCGTGCCTCACTCGGCAAATCAGCATCGAGTGGCCAAGCCGGTTGATATCGGCGCCGATGCCTAGCAGATCACGCGTGGCGGACAAACGCGAATCCGCGGCAACAACCAGCCGAGCAGTTAAACGCGCGCCATTAGAGAGCGTTACGACTGCTCCTTCTTGGCTGTTTGTTGCATCGACGACCGAGTGGCCGCACAACAGCCGGGCGCGATCCTGCAAGCGGACGATTTTGAACAGCGCCTCGCGGATCCGGCAATTTGGAACCAAAACCCCCAGCGGTTCTCCAGAGTTGCTGGGAGGATCGAAACGAAGAGCGAATGCGCTCGAGCCGTTGAGCACGCGCGCGCCTTGAAGTGCTGATTTGTCCGAAGCCGGGATGACATCCCAGGCGCCGAGCTCGCGAAGGGTTCTGATCGAAGCGTTGGTCAGCGCGATTTCGCGACCATCGAAAGCCGGATTCGCCAGACTATCGAATGTGTTCTGTTCAACAACTGCCACCTTGAGTTCGCTTTGGGCAAGCGACGCAGCGAACGAAAGGCCGACCGGGCCGGCTCCAACGACAACGATGTCAAAATTATCGTCAGAGCCCATCAGCGTGCCGCCATCCGGTCGCCTATCCTCGTGTAACGGTGGAACTGAGCCGAGTGACATGAGCTCCGTGCCCGCCGCATTGCCTAAAGGCGCTGGGCCGGGAGATTCGCATCGATCGGCAACGAAGCACTCAAAGCGCTCAGAGGTGGATGCGGCTAACCGATCCCGCCCTTTCGCCGCGCAGCCGCGCAGATCGCCGCCAGCAAGCGAGACACTCGCGACGCTGGTCAGCGACGGCCGCGCCGCATCGATCGCCACATTCCACCTGGAACCCTTGCGCATACTACTCACGCTCCACGACGTCGAAGCGGGCTCTCTTGCGAGGGTGAGGGTATCGAACGTAGCGCTCTCTCTCGTCATCCCAGCCAAGGTAGCGGAAACTTTTATCCACGACCGCGCATATCTCATCAAGAACCTGCTGCATGGCTTCGATGTCGATGTCCTTGCAATTCAGTCGCCGATAGAGCAAAGCCCACGCGGCGACATAGTCGTCGAAATAGCGCGCGTCACTCGAACCAATGATCAACTTCGGACGGTTGATCGATTTCGAAAACG
Source organism: Mesorhizobium sp. WSM4312 (assembly GCF_002294875.1). Classification (NCBI taxonomy): domain Bacteria; kingdom Pseudomonadati; phylum Pseudomonadota; class Alphaproteobacteria; order Hyphomicrobiales; family Phyllobacteriaceae; genus Mesorhizobium; species Mesorhizobium sp. WSM4312. The sequence continues at coordinate 108,927 of NZ_NSFU01000020.1, forward strand.
CACGTCCCAACCCCGATGATGCTCCGCAGCACGTTGACATCACGAGGATCTTCGGCGCTGGATGCGAGCCCTGGAACATTTTTACGAAGTCAGCCCAAAGAAGGCCACTTCGCCCACTGGACGAAGCGATCCCGTCACCATTGCCGTGCCCGGCGATGTGAAGCACGTCGCACTCCGCCTCCATCGCTCGTACTACAGCCTCACCAAATTTCGTTCGGTTCAACGCCATTTGGAGCTCCGCGCGGATGTTGACAGCCTTTAACAAGTGCTGCACGATCGGTCCCTCTTGCCTGTCGGCGAAGTAGTCATTTGCATTGTGGCAGTCGATGATGTGTACGGTGTTCATGGTACTCCAGCCGCTTGTTCGTTCATCGTCGTGACGAGCGGACACCACGCGCGCGGAACCGCGTGACGTGCGCTGGGTTCCGGTACCGTCGCATAGCCTCAAGGCGCGGGCCGGGAATCGGGATGGATCGGCAACGACGCACACAACCCATCAAAGGCGAAAGCTGTTGATCGGCCCCCTGTCCGCGCAAGCCACGCGGATGGTCAGCCAGCAAGCGAGATACACACGACGCCGGTCAGCTAATGGCTGCGCCGTAAGCACAAGGCATGGCCGACCACACGACAGAAAACCCAGAACCGTGAAGGTGCTGATAATGACGACCAATCTTTCCGTAAGTCATGCATTTCTCCGTCGAAGACTGGTCAATAGACCACGCCGATGAGTATGACCCTGATCTGGATCAGCCAGACATGACCAATCGGCACTGGCGGTTCACGGTCAGGTGATCGACCGTGACGTTCCACTTTGGAACCCGTGCGCACATTGCCAAGCTCTCGTCCGGCCACGCGAGGTACTCTCGTGGCATCACACGCCTCATACTGGGTGCAATGGGAGGCAGTCCTTCGCACGACAGAGGCTTTTCACAAATGTAGTGTGCAGCTTAGGTCAAGATGGTCATGGAGCATGGAGCATGGAGCATGGAGCATGGAGCATGGACAGCTTGTTCCCGACCGAGCCGGCTCGACTGACGAGCGCGATCCGCGCATCTTATGCACAGCGGATTGAAATCAGCGTTCCGGTTTGTCGTCCCGATCAATTAGTATCCGCTCGGCGGCTCCGTCGAGATCTTCGTATTGACCGCTTCGCAATGCCCAGACGAAGCCGGACACACCCAGTGCACCCAGAAAAAGGGCCACTGGTATGAGATAGAGCAACGTCGTCACGAGGATTATGCCGAATAGCTGACTGCGGAGCGTCCGACTTTTTGAATAACTTGCAGCGTCGCATTCGCCCCGAAGCCGTGCAAGCGCAATGCGTTTCCAATAACAAGCACCGATGAGGCAGACATGGCAATCGCCGCTAACAAAGGCGTGGCGTGGCCCAGGATGGCGATCGGCACGGCGACGGCATTGTAGACGATCGCAATCGCGATGTTCTGGCGGATCAGGTGTCCCGCCTTGCGCGAGACGTCCAGCGCGAGAGGCACTGCCAGAAGGCTTTCGCGCAGGAATACGAAGTCGGCGGCATTGCGGCCAATGTCGGCGGCGGTGGCCGGAGCGATCGAGACATGCGCCGCGCTCAGCGCCGGCGTGTCGTTGAGGCCGTCGCCAACCATCAGAACCTTGTGTCCGTCTTTCGCCAGGGTCTCGATGCGCTCGACCTTGCCCGACGGCAGCAGGCACGGAACGAAGTCCTCGACACCCAGCATTCTTGCAACTTCACCGCAGGCACCTGCGGTATCGCCCGACAGCATTTGCATCGACACCCCAGTATCGTTCAATCGCTTGATCGCCGCCGCCGCGTCGGCGCGCAGCGCATCCTCGAAATCGAAGGTCGCGACAATGAACCCGTCTTTTGTCAGCACCGTTCCGCCATAGCCATGGTTGCCTTCACCACCGGTCCGGGCCTTCCATCCAGCCCATCCGCGTCGACCCAGCCGCCAGATGCTTCCGGCGACAGTGGCTTCGATCCCGAACCCCGGATGCTCTGTGACGGCATCGAATTTGTGTTGCCCGCCAGGAGCGGCAAAGCCGGTTATGGCCTTTGAAAACGGGTGACGCGAGTGCGCGGCCATGTCTGCCGCGATTGCCAGCATGGCCGGATCGATCGACGATGCATTGAGGAGCCGGGGTTGTCCGAGCGTGAGCGTTCCGGTCTTGTCGAACACTGCGTTATCAATCGTCGCCAGGCGCTCCATGGCCGAACCGTCCTTGACCATGATGCCGTTCTCGAACAGACGCCGCGCGGCGACCACCTGAACGATCGGTACGGCGAGGCCGAGCGCGCACGGGCAGGTGATGATCAGAACGGCAATGGCGATCGTCATCGCCCGGTGCCAGTCGCCCGTCGCCGCCATCCAACCCAGGAATGTCACGAAGGCGGTGAGATGAACCACGGGCGCGTAGAGTGCCGACACGCGATCAGCGATGCGGCGATAGTGCGCGCGACCGCCCTCTGCGGCTTCCATCAGCCGAACCATTTCGGCGAGGAACGAATCCTTCGCGGCGGCGGTCGCCTCGATCGTCAGCGGGCCGGTAAGATTGAGCACGCCGGCCTGCACGGCTTCGCCCGGCGCCACGTTTTTCGGCGCGCTTTCGCCTGAGGCCAGCGAGCAGTCGAGATCAGACGCTCCGTGGATGATCTTGCCGTCGACGGGGATCCTTTCACCGGCCGCGATCAGCAGCTGCATCCCCGGTTCGATCTCGCCAACCGGCAGATAGTCGCGCGCGCCATCGCCGCGCAGCACCATGGCGCCGCGTGCGGCCAGCTGCGACAGGCCTTTCACCGCGGTGCGGGCACGTTCGCGCATCACGTGATCCAGCGTCCTGCCGATCAAAAGGAAAAAAAGCAGCGAAACCGACGCGTCGAAATAGGCGTGGTCGCCATGGTTGATCGTCTCATAGAGGCTCATGGCGTAAGCGAGCGACACTCCGACCGCGATCGGCACGTCCATGTTCATGCGGCCGTGGCGCAGTGCATTCCAGGCCGAGCGGAAGAAGATGCCGCCGGCGAAGGCGAGCGCTGGGATGGCGATCAATGCGGAGACCCAGTGAAACAGGTCGCGGGTAGCCCCTTCGGCCCCGGACCAGACAGAGACCGAAAGCAGCATGATATTGCCCGCCGCGAACCCGGCAACCGCGACGGCGCGGATCAACTCCGAAAGCGTCCTGTCCTTTTCATCAATCTCGGGGGCGAAGAGATGCGCCTGGTAGCCGAGCCGTCCAAGCGCGGCGACGAACGGTGGAACCTCGTCGCCACGCCAGCGGACCGAGACCCGTTTCGTCGACAGGTTGACGCGGGCGCTCTCGACGCGATCGAGCGTTCCCAACGCCGTCTCGATCGTCTGGATACAAGCTGCGCAATGAACGCTCGGCACCGAAAGATCGGTTTGGCGGAGATCATCTCCAAGCGATCGGCTCGCCAGCCTGATCTCTTGACTAGACGGCAGGACCGACGTGGTGCTGCCCAGATCAAGCGCCATTTCGGCGCCCGGTGCACAACAACTCATTTCAGCGCTCCATGGGAAATCATGATCCTGCGGACTTCGCGGTAGGGCTCGGCCAGACCGGCGTCAGCGTCGACTTCGACGATCCAGACGCCATCCTTCGGCATGTGCTGGGCTGCGAATTCCTGGCCGGAGGCGAGGGCGAGGTTGACCGCCTTGTCCTCTTTCTCGTAGGCGGGATGGCGAAACAGCACCTTGACGCCATGCAAGGCAATCGGCTTGCCGACGGCGTCGGTAAGGCTATAGCGGACCTCGCCCCATGCGATGGTCAGCTTGCCGGTCCAGCCGAGCGCTGCCTGCGCCCGCCCCTCCTCGGCCTTCTTGTTGAACTGCTGGCTCGCCACATAGGTGTTTTCGACGACAAGGCCGGTCCAGCTCGTGTTGGCGAGCGTTGCCATCGTCAGATTGACCGCGATGACCACCCCGAAAAAGGCTAGGATGATGGCCAGCATGTGCCTGCCGGTGAATACGCGGGGTTTTTCAGCGTTAGCGGTCATCTGGCAGTCTCCGGCGCGTTGAAGGTGGCGGTGTATTCGTCCGCCTCGAAGCTCGCCTTGTCCTCGACACGGAACTTGAAGGTCTGCGCTGTGCCCTGGATTTGATCCGCCGGCTGGCGCACGAAGACCTTCAGCATTTTCAGGCGGTCGGGTTCGACCGGAATGGCAAAAGAACGGCCTTCCGGGATGTCGTCGCCGACCACGCTCATCTCGGCGCCCTGCAAGCCTTGAATCGCGACAACGATCGTCCTTGGCTCGGGGATCATGTTGAGCAGCTTGACGGTGTAGCCGTTGCGGATCGAGCCGTCGGACAGCGTGACAAATTGCGGATTGCGATCATGCAGCACGTTGACTTCGAGCCGATCGCGCGTCAGCAGCGAATAGAGCAGACCCAGGCCGATCAGCGACCAGATACCCATGTAGACGTAGGTGCGTGGCCGAAAGATCTTGCGGATATGGAAATGCGCCACCTTGTCGGAGAACAGGCCATCAGCGGTCCTGACCTGCGACGGGTTGACTGAACTGGAGCCGCCCGCGGTCGCCAGCATCATGTTGGCGTTGTAGTCGGACAGTGTCGCATAGGAGATCAGCCCGCGCTCCTTGCCGAGCTTGTCCATGACCCCGTCGCAGGCGTCTATGCACAGCGCGCAGGTGATGCATTCCATCTGCTGGCCATCGCGGATGTCGATCCCCATCGGGCAGACCGCGACGCAGGCATTGCAGTCGACGCAGTCACCGACCGGCAGCCCTGCGGCAAGGACCTTCTTGGCGTGGCGAGAACGCGGTTCGCCGCGCCAGTCATTGTAGGTGACGGTGAGAGAACTTTCGTCGAGCATCGCTGCCTGGATGCGCGGCCATGGGCACATGTAGGTGCAGACCTGCTCGCGCATCAGACCGCCGAACGTGTAGGTGGTAGCCGTCAGCACGGCGACAGTGATGTAGGCGACGGGTGGCGCGGTGCCGGTGAAGAGTTCGCCAACCAGCGTCGGCGCATCGGCAAAATAGAAAATCCAGGCGCCGCCGGTCGCCGCACCGATGACCAGCCAGACGGCGTGCTTCGATAAGCGCAGCATCAGCTTGCGGGCGGTCCAGGGGCCTGCATCGAGTTTCATGCGAGCGTTACGGTCGCCCTCTATCGCACGTTCGACGACGAGGAACAGATCGACCCACACCGTCTGAGGGCATGCATAGCCGCACCAGGCACGGCCGACAGTCGAGGTGATCAGGAAAAGACCGACGCCCGCCATGACCAGGAGGCCGGCCACATAGAAGAATTCCTGGGGCCATATCTCGATGAAGAAGAAGTAGAAGCGCCGGTTCGCGAGATCGAGCAGGACTGCCTGGTCCGGGGCAAATGGACCGCGAGCCCAAGGCAGCCACGCAGCCAGGTAATAGATGCCAAGTGTGATCGTCATCACCAGCCATTTGAAGCGACGAAAGTTGCCCGAGGCGCGCTTCGGAAAGATCTTTTGACGCGCGGCATAAAGCGGCTTGCGGGTTTTGGCGGAATTGACAGTTTCTGTTTCGAGCCCTGTCAACTGCGTCTTGTCACGCATGTGCAACTCCACTTTCCCAGCCAATGTCAGGGGCACCTGTCGTAAAGCCTCGCCGTAGGATAGCCTTGCCGGGTTGTGCAGATCGCATTAGGGATGGTGTCGAGGCCCGGCTCACGCCGGGCCTCGTCCGCTTGGCAGGGGGGACCGAAGAATAGGACCTTCCATTCCTATTCTCCGCCGCCAAGCGAATGGACATAAACTGCAAGTTCCTTGACCTTGATCTCGCCGAGACGGCCAACCCAGGCCGGCATGACGCCCTGTTTTGGCGCACGGACCTGTGCGGCGATGGCTGTCTCACCGGATCCATAGAGCCAGATCGCATCGGTCAGGTCGGGGGCGCCGAATTCCCTGTTGCCTTTTGCATTGTCGCCGTGACAGGCCACGCAATTCTCGGCAAAGACCTTGGCGCCGGGTTGGATCAGACTTGCATCGCGGACCTTGCCGGAAAGGCTGGCCACGTAGGCGCTGACTTGTGCGATCTGGTCGGCGGTAATGATGTCGCCGAAGGCCGGCATTTCCGACAGGCGCGTGTCCGGATCGGATGCGAAGCGGATGCCGTGCGTAATCGTCTGCTGGATCTGCTCGGCCTTGCCGCCCCACAGCCAGTCGTCGTCGTTGAGATTGGGAAAGCCCTTGGAACCCTGGGCGCCGGAGCCATGACATTGTACGCAATTGACCTTGAAAGCGGCGCCACCGGCGGCGATTGCGAATTCGCGCAGGCCGTCGTCCGCGGCGATTTCCGAGACGCTCTTGGACTCCACCGCCGAGATATATTTGCCCTTGGCGGCCTCAGCCGCGGTCAGCTCGTTCCTGACCTCGTTGCGGCTGGAATAGCCGAGCACACCCGTTGTCGCCGAGTGCAACAGAGGCCATGCTGGATAGGCAATGGTGTAGCCTATCGCCCAGACAATGGTGACGTAAAAAGTGATAACCCACCATCTGGGAAGCGGGTTGTTCAGCTCCCGGATACCATCCCATTCGTGGCCGGTGGTCGAGACGCCAGAGATTTCATCGATATGCTCGTCGCTCATGATCACTCGTCCTCGAGCGGAATGCGGGCCGCTTCGTCGGCCAGCCTTCGGCTGCCGGGGCGTAGGGCAAAGGCGATGCACCCCACGAAGAACAGCGCCATCGCAACCAGGCCCCAGCTGTCGGCAAACGCCCGCATCAAATTGTAGGTCATCAGCGTTCTCCTCAGCGGTAGCCGGCGGCTTCGTCGTAATTTTTGAAGTCGACCAGTGTGCCAAGCATCTGCAGGTAGGCGAGCAGGGCATCCATTTCGGTGACCTGTTGCGGGTTGCCGTCGAAGTCGCCGATCTTGGCTTTTGGGTAACGCGCCTCAAGGCCTGATGTGTCGGCATTGGGATCGGCCTGCGCCGCCAGATCCGCATTGGCGTGGGCGATCATGTCATCGGTGTAAGGGACGGCTACAAGCCTGTTGGCGACCAGATGCGTCGAGAAATCCTTCACGTCGATCGGCGTGTCTTTCAGGAACCCATAGCTCGGCATGATCGATTCCGGCACCACCGAGCGCGGGTCGGTAAGATGCGCGACATGCCATGCATTCGAGTAGCGGTCGCCAACTCTGGCGAGATCCGGCCCGGTGCGCTTCGATCCCCACTGGAAGGGGTGATCGTACATGGACTCGGCAGCCAGGCTGTAGTGGCCATAGCGCTCAACTTCGTCGCGGAACGGCCTGATCATCTGGCTATGACAGAGGTAGCAGCCCTCGCGCATATAGATGTTGCGCCCGACAAGTTCGAGCGGCGAATAGGGGCGCATGCCTTCCACCTTCTCGATCGTGTTGTCGAGATAGAAGAGAGGCGCGATCTCGACGATGCCGCCGACCGTCACCACGAGCAGCGAGCCAACGAGAAGAAGCGTGGCGTTCTTCTCGATGATTGCGTGTTTGTCCATCAAGCCCATTACCTGGCTCCTGATCGCGCAGGTCGGATGGCGACGGGGCTCGGCATCGGCTCCTCCTCGCGCTGGTGGCCGAGGATGGTCCTGGTGATGTTCCAGGCCATGATCAGGGCGCCGGAGAGGTACATGGCGCCGCCGATGGCGCGCAGGACATAGTAGGGGTGCATGGCGGCGACGGTTTCGGCGAAGGAGTAGACCAGGAAGCCCTGCTCGCCATATTCGCGCCACATCAGGCCCTGCATGATGCCGGACACCCACATCACCGCGGCGTAGACGACGATCCCGAGTGTCGCCAGCCAGAAGTGCCAGGTGACGAGCCTCAGCGAGTAGAGCCGTTGACGGTTCCAGAGCTTCGGGACCATGTAGTAGATCGCGCCGAACGAGATCATGCCGACCCAGCCGAGCGCACCCGAATGGACGTGCCCGATGGTCCAGTCGGTATAATGCGACAGCGAATTGACCGCCCGGATCGCCATGATGGGGCCTTCGAAGGTCGACATGCCATAGAAGGCGACGGCCATCACCATCATGCGGATGATCGGATCGGTGCGCAGCTTGTCCCAGGCGCCGGACAGCGTCATCAGGCCGTTGATCATGCCGCCCCAGGACGGCATCCACAGCATGATCGAGAACACCATGCCGAGCGTCTGCGCCCAATCGGGCAAGGCGGTGTAGTGCAGGTGATGCGGCCCGGCCCAGATGTAGAGAAAGATGATAGCCCAGAAATGGACGATCGACAGCCGGTACGAATAGACTGGCCGGTTCGCCTGCTTGGGCACGAAATAATACATCATGCCGAGGAAGCCGGCGGTGAGAAAGAAGCCGACCGCGTTGTGGCCGTACCACCATTGCGTCAAGGCGTCCTGGACCCCTGAAAAGGCGGAGTAGCTCTTGGAGCCCGGGAACGAGACTGGTATGGACAGGTTGTTGACCACATGCAGCATCGCGATGGTCACGATGAACGACAGGTAGAACCAGTTGGCCACGTAGATATGCGGTTCCTTGCGCTTCAGGATCGTGCCAAGGAACAGAATGAGGTAGGCGACCCAGACGATGGTCAGCCAGACATCCACATACCATTCGGGTTCGGCGTACTCGCGGCCCTCGGTGATGCCGAGCAGGTAGCCGGTCGCGGCCATGACGATGAACAGCTGGTAGCCCCAGAAGACGAACCAGGCGAGATCACGGCCGAAGAGGCGCGCGCGGCAGGTGCGCTGCACGACATACAGAGACGTGCAAAGCAGCGCGTTGCCGCCGAAGGCGAAAACGACACCGGATGTGTGCAACGGCCGCAAACGACCGAAATTGAACCAGGGCTGGATGTTGAGATCGGGGTAGGCGAGCTGCAGCGCGATCACCACGCCGACCAGCATGCCGACGACACCCCAGAACACGGTGGCGATCGCGCCGTAGCGGATCGGACCATCCATGTAAGCGGATGGGTCAATCGGAGCTGCTGGCCTGAACTCCGTGTTGCGCAACAGGATCGCAGTGAAACCAGCCACTGCGAAGAACAACACCCACATGTGTCGGCGGAAAGGTTCATCCACGCCGAAGCCGGCGGCCACCAGGGCCGCAAAAGCGAACACGCTTAGAAGGACGATCTCTGTGCCGAATTTCATTGCAGATCCCGATCTCGAATCTGGTGGATGCCAAATCCGCAGCGCACTAATCGCGCAGCCGCCGCCCCCTCGCCCTGATCTATGTCAGGCCGCACGATTTTGTGCGGCGCAATCAGCAGGTGGCGAATGAACGAGGAACGCAGCGCGGGCTCACTCCCTCATGGAAGGCGTTCCCTGGGTTGGGCGGGCGCAGACGCGATCGCTGAGGCGAAAGCTGAGGCTCTGCGCGCGTTGGATGCTATTGCCGATGCCCTGCCAAACGTTGTTCGGATCCCATTGGAAACGAACGCGATCGTTCCGCCGAGCCGTGGCAGATTAAGGACCATGCTTCGCCGGTATGTGCCGAAACACACCTGGCGATTGGTCACGTTCCTATCAAAGCCCGAAAGCTGTTTGTCTCGACAACCGTGACGCCGCTTCGTCGAAGGCGCGGCGACATCGCATTAAAAGGCAAACACGGCCCGCCCCGGAGTCATGCGACATGGCCTCGCCGCTTAGGGCCGCTCGCGTCCGCCGCCACAGCGCTTCTCCAGACGGCTTATGCTGTCCACCGTCACATGGCGTGCGTTCTCAATCCGAATCACCCCGTCAGCCCGCAATCGCGTCAGTTGGCGGCTCACGGTCTCGCTGGTGATTCCAAGGAAATCAGACATTTCGGCACGCGTCAGCGGCAGATCGAAGGAGGCCGACCCGGAAGCCGCATCGAGACTGGAATCGATATTCCGGGCCATCATGAGGAGAAAAGTCGCCACCTTTTCCGGAGCTGTCTTGCGCCCCAGCGTCACCATCCACTCGCGCGCCTCATCGAGTTCATTCAGCGTCTGTTTGAGCAGGCGATGCTCGAATTCCCGTGACGCCTTCATCATCCGTTCGACGGCCGCTCGCGGAAACGAACACAGCGTGACTGCTGTTGCCGCTTCCGCATTGATCGAGCTTTCCTCCTTGAAAGGACGTCCCAGAAAATCCGGTGCAAACTGGAGACCGACGATCTGCTGGCGCCCATCCGACAGGCTCTTTGATAGCTTTACCACGCCTGAAAGCACGTTGGAGTAGCTGTCGACGTTCTGTGCCTCGCCGGTCAACTCCATTCCTGACTCGATCCGGCGACGCGAGCAAGTCTTGGCGAGCCCAACCAAATTGTCTGGATCGAGCGCACCGCAGACACCGCGACGCCGTGCCTCGCAAGGGAAGCAAAGAACAGGAATGCCGGAACTATGAATGTCTTGCCGAAAGGTCATGCGTTCGCCTTACCCGATCCTAACTGCCGGCAGGATACCCATCCAGGGTAGAGAAATCCTGCGGCGGTTTGTCCATGAGCGCGGCTGATCGAGATCAGGGTCTGCTTCAGCGATGCGTGCAGTGTTCCGGCGGGCAACACGGTGAACGCGAGATGCAATCGGAAATAGCTGTCAAACTCAGCGAGAACGTCCCACGCTACACCAGCTATCCGACGGCGCCGCATTTCCATTCGGGGATCGATGCTGCCATTTACCGTGGCTGGTTGGAGACGCTGGAAAGCGGCGACGAAATCTCGCTGTACCTGCACATTCCTTACTGCGACAAGCTCTGCTGGTTCTGCGCCTGCCACACCAAGCAGACGCACCAATATGAGCCGGTGGCCGCTTATCTGCGCTCGCTGAATGCCGAAATCGTCACGATTGCCGGTCTGGTGAGCGGCAAGGCACATGTCCGTGCAATCCACTTCGGTGGCGGTTCGCCAACTATTCTGAGGCCCGATGATATGGTTGCTCTTGGAGCGGCCTTGCGGGACAGCTTCGACCTTCTCCCGGATGCTACGGTCAGCATCGAAATCGAAACCAACGACATGGACAAGGCGCGCCTTGATGCACTTGCTCAAATCGGCGTAACGCGGGCGAGCCTCGGCGTGCAGGATTTCGATCCGCAAGTGCAAAAAGCAATTAATCGTGAGCAGAGTTTTTTGCAGACCAAGGCAGTCGTCGACGGGGTTCGTTCGCGGGGCGTCGAATCGGTCAATCTGGACCTGCTCTACGGGCTCCCGAATCAGACACGCGAGACGATCTGTTCCACGGTGGCGCAGGCACTGACCTTGGAGCCAGACCGGATGGCCCTGTTCGGCTACGCACATGTGCCCTGGTTCAAGAAGCATCAGACGATGATCGACGAGGCATGGCTGCCGAGTCCCACTGAGCGTTTCGCCCAATCTCAACTCGCGGCGCGGGCAATTGTCGCCAAGGGATATGAGGCAATAGGACTCGATCATTTCGCGAAGCCCGACGATGCGCTGGCCATAGCGGCCCGCGCAGGGGTTTTGCATCGCAATTTTCAGGGCTACACTGAGGATCGCTGCCCGACACTGATCGGACTTGGCCCTTCGTCCATCGGTCGTTTTCGCCAAGGCTACGTGCAGAACATGGCTTCGACTGCCGGGTACGGGCGCATGGTTGCGGATGGCGGGTTGGCTGCCGTCCGCGGCGTTGCCCTTTCCGACGACGATCGCGTCCGTGGCTGGATCATCGAGCGGCTGATGTGTGATTTTGCCTTCTCGGCAGTCGACCTGGTGGAGCGGTTCGGCAAAGCCGGCGAGCAGCTCCTTCATCGCTCGAGGTCCATCGCACTCCACGATCCTGCCCGAGCGCTTGAATTCGATGGTGACAGTTTCCTCGTACGGACTGAAAGTCGCCCCTTCATTCGAACCATCGCGGCCAAGTTCGATACATATTTCAAAGGGGGAACGGCGAGGCACTCGGTGGCGGTCTGAGCAAAGCACAGTGCGCTCGCCGTTTGGTCGATCGGCGAACCAGCTGCGTTCGTTTTGACCGCTCATAGGCGACTACCGCATCAAATCGTCGACCGTGAACAATCCGAGCCCTAAGCGGCGACCGGCTTCGGCCGGATTTGAAGCAGGGCAATCAAGAGCGACAAAAACCCCTTCAGCCACCTGAGCAGGAGGGAGAAGTTGTAGCCGGCGGCGG
>NZ_NSFU01000021.1:0-110991 GCF_002294875.1 Mesorhizobium sp. WSM4312
CGCTTGGCCGCATCGGCGAGCCGGAGGAAGTGGCGGAGCTCATCGCTTTCCTGTGCTCGTCAAAAGCCGGCTTCTGCACCGGCGCCGATTACAGGATCGACGGCGGCCTGACCGCCGGCATTGGCGTGAGGTAGTGTCCATGAAGATCGGCCTTGGTCTCTTCGGCCTGGCGACCGGCCTTGGCGCGGCACTCTCGACGCTTGCGGCAAGTCCATGGCTCGAGCGGATGAGTTGTGCCGCCAATTCCGCGCGGCCGTCGTGGCGCTGATGGCCGTAAGCGGCGCGCTGATGATCTGGAAACAGCACGAGGTCGTCCTGGCGCTTTATAACGAGTTTGCTGGCGGTCTCCTGGCCAGTCCGGTCGGACCCGCGTAGGACTAAATCCGCGGTACGGCGGTCTAAATCGACCCGGCCACGAAGACCCCGTAGGTTGGTTCTGCTTTATTACGTGCCGGCAACGCCCGGTGACCTATAGGTCACCCGAAAGACTGCGTCGCCGTTGAGACTCGGTCGCTCAGGTAAAATTCGACAATCTCGGATGCAACTTATGCCAGTTTCCGTCCTTTGTGGTTTTGTGGAACGGTCCTTGGATTTTGATTGCATTGCTTTTTCAGCAACCTCTAATATCAGCCTGTTAAAATCGGCATTCTGGGGAGGAAGTGTCATGCCTAGGGTTTCAGACCTTTTCTTTAAAACAGCTATCGTATGGCTTATTCTGGGGATCGGCGCCGGCTTGCAGATGGCGATCTCGGGCGACCACGGTGCATTTCCTGCACATGCACACATCAATCTGCTCGGGTGGGTCACAAGCGCTATCTTTGGCGGCTACTACGCTCTTAATCCGGTAAAGGCAGCGCGGAGAACCGCAATGGTCCACTACGGCCTTTACAACGTCGGATTGGTGGTAATGCTGCCAGCTCTGTATCTGATGCTGCACCAAGGCTATACGGCGATTGAACCCGTCGTCGCCGTAGGTTCACTGATCGTGGCTGCCGCCGTGCTGGTATTCGCCTTTGTTGTTTTCTCAAGCGCAAGCGAGCGCGTGGTGTCTGGGTTATCGACCGCAACACGCTAAATCGACGGTGCTCGGCAGTAGTATAGAGGGGCGGCATGAGCCGCTGGAGCCGGAAGCCGAGGCTGACCGGCTCCCGCCTGTTTCTGTGGTCACAACGCAACAACGCCCGCTCACGACACCTGCTCCTCAGCCAAATTATCCTCGCTCCCCTATCGGGCTTAGTCGGCCCGAGGCTGCGATTCTGATCAACTCCAAAAACCGAAAGTGAACCCGACTCGCCTACGAGGCCGTTCAAATCCCACTTCTGATGCCCCGCTTTCATCGCGCCGGCCGGCCTGATACCGCGCATCGGAAGCGTGGCGAGACGTTGCAAGTGGCAGAACGATGGTGGCGAAAAGCAATCGCGGCGAAGCCTCCGGCGGTACACAGCGCTGATCCGTCGGGCGCGCCGAGGGCCAGCGCGGTGAACATCGCGGTGCCGATCCAGGCGATGACCTTGCCCGAATGCTGCCGCCGGCAAGCGCCAGCCCCAGTGATATTATCGACTTCATAGCTCAGATCTATCGAGAGGCGTTCGCTGATCACACGAGAGCAGCGACCTGCCACGAGGATGATGCAACGGCGCCTGGATGAAGAAGCTCCCGACCTGGATGCCTTGCTGCAAATCGGCGACGTTCGTTACCATCCGGTTCCGGCTTTGACGGACAAATTGCTGGAGCAATGTCGCCTTCTCCCGGCCTACTTGGTATCAAACCGACGTTGAATCCCTTGGAGACCCGCTTTAAATAGAGGTACTTAAAATCCTAGCTATTGGGAGGTAGCTATGATCGAAAGCCGTACAGACATCGCGCGGGCGATGATCGACGCCACCTTTGTCTCGCGCCATCGCTCTATAAGTGACATCGCCGAAATTCGTCGCGATCTGGACCAGTCCCGGCGGGCAGTCGCTGCATCACGCGACCTTCTAAAGCGGCTGCGCCAGCGCAAGATAGACGAGGCGACCAGAAACGTTGAGCAGCACCCGGTGTCCGCGTTCGATGCCGACATTCTCCGCAACGTCTTTCAGAAGTTGGTCTTGGAAATGAAGACACCGGAGTGTCAATGGCGCGATCTCGCCCAGACCCTGGTTTACGATTTTACCGGGTGCGAACGCGTTCAGTCCGGCGTGCTGGACTGGATTGTGCGGAAGTAGACCCGCGCTTCAGAATTTCAAACTGATGCACTACCCAGCTCGACAGCAATGCAACACCGCCGATTTCTGCGGAAAGCACGAGGAAGTTAACCAGCAAGGTTGCAATCAGCGGCCAGATAAACGCATTGAAGCCGAACCGTTCACGGATGCCGTCAGCGATGGTGTGATGAATGATCGCGGCGAAGCGGCCGGCCATCTCGACCAGGAAGATCATACAGATCGTGCCGAGCACGACCGCCCAGATGAGCTGGAAGCCGAACAGCGCGCCGGCCTGTGCCGCCGCCGCCATCGACCCGACGTCCAGAAGCCGCCGACGCTGGTGACGACACCGAGCGAGATCTCGAGCAGCTTCTTCATCGGCTCGGCGAGGAATATTGTCGATAGGCAGTAGCCAAGTCGCCTTGCGCGGCGCGAAGCTCCTGTTGCGGCTGTCCGGCCTCGGCGTGCTGTTCGGCCTCGACCCCGTCCTTGGCCCGCTTTGCCGCGTTCGACACCGGGTGAGAGCCTCTGCCAGCCCATCGCGCTTTGCCCGGTCGGACTGAAATGCTGATTCCACTTGCCGGCCGGGGTCGGCGAGTGTCTTGGCAAAAAATTTCAAGACAGAGGATGCGTAGCGGGACGGAGCGGCGCCGGACAGCCAGGCATCACTCAGCAGCACCGCCGCCTCGCCGTCGAGGTTGCAAGTTTCGAATGATGGTCGACGGTATCACCAGCAGAGGGCAGGAAGGCCCGGCTCGGCCGGGCAACGGTGCGCAACATCTTCCCCTCGTTGAAATCACGAAGAAAGCCGCAGCCGTGGGAAAGTGCCTCCGCGCTCGGGATTTGCGCAATCGAGGCGGGCCGGTTTCCATGCCCGACCTAGCTTCGCAAATGTTTTCAACTCATCGGGACAATCATGAGCCGCGACCTTGCCAAGACTTGAGCGCGCCAGAAGCTGGACTATCGCGCTCACCGAACAGAAGAGCGTGGGAAGCGTCCGATTGCCTGTTGCGTCCGCCTCGCGACAAAGGAACTATGAAGCA
The DNA here is from genome assembly GCF_002294875.1 of Mesorhizobium sp. WSM4312. Classification (NCBI taxonomy): domain Bacteria; kingdom Pseudomonadati; phylum Pseudomonadota; class Alphaproteobacteria; order Hyphomicrobiales; family Phyllobacteriaceae; genus Mesorhizobium; species Mesorhizobium sp. WSM4312. The sequence goes on from NZ_NSFU01000021.1 coordinate 3,230, forward strand.
ACTCTCCACTCAGCCTTTTGGAGTTCGAAGCGCTCACCCAGGCAGTTTCGAAACTGTCGAAGGATCATGGCGGAACGCTGGGAGAGGTTGGTGGTCTCTTTGTCCGAAGCCTTGCGCGAAGGAGACACCTATTGACGCGGTGGTCTCGACGCAGAGCAAGGAGACCCGCTAGCCAGCCGGCTTCCCCGAGCCCTCGACATTATCCTGTTCGGGATCGACAGCTTCCAAGGCATCAACGACAGGCGCCAATGAATTCTCTTTCTCGGGACCGGATTCCGCTCCTCTGTTATCTTCGCCGATTTTGTCCAGCGCACGTTGAATGGCGTCTTCAATGTTGCCGACCTCCTGCTCTCGCACCTCGCGACCGTAGCCGGCGGCATCGGCGTCTTGCTCAAATTGCTGCGCCAGCATCGAAACACTGACCTCGGTTTCGGCAGGCAAGTTGCCGACATTCTCCTCCAGCCAGCTGCGCAGGAATTCCTTCGTCGCGTTCATCGATCACCTCCTCGACGCGAGATAACCGGACGATGACGCCAAAGTTCCCTTGAATTCCGAAATCGCAAGGAACAAGGGGCCAACGTGGGGACGGTTCCGCCCCGGGCTAGGACAAGCTCCTTTTCCAGCCCAACATCCCCATCAACGGCCTGACCGATGATGAGATGGTCAGCTTCTTGACGGCGCGCGCCGCATGGCGCGCGTCACCGCGCCCAGCGCTCTCTGGATACGTCTGCTTGAGGCTTTGCATGGTCGGTCCGCCGTGTTGCGGCAGGCCCGCAACACGGGCCTGACAGACCGTCCCGAGGATATGAGGATCGCCTGGACGATCGGTTTGGAACTTAGAAGTCGACGCTATGTTCCGGCAGGTGCTGTTCATTCCTTTACATAGGCGCCGGGCTGACGGCCACTCCTGGGCGCCTTGGCATCCTTGGAATGCTCCGCGACCGCGGGACCAGCGCCTGAGCTTTTTTCGGTCGCCGGGCTCGGCGTCAGCCGCCGCGCGGATTGCGACCCTCCGAATGGTGAGTCTTATCCTCGACCTCGCGCCGTTTGCGGCTAAGGACTGGATCGACGTGAGGTCTTCCGCTGCCGGCGGCGTCCTGGGAAAATTCGTCGCTGGGATCGGGATCGGTGTTCGCCGGATATTTCCTGGCACCTGTCTCGCGACGGTTTTGGATGTTGTTCATGGCTGATCTCCGGGTGATGGAGGAAAACACCGGCGCGAGGGCGGAGTTCCCACATATCGGGCAGCCCGAATTAAGTTCTCCGTGGAACACCCCCCGTACCCGATTAGGCGCGGACAGTAGAGCTCAGCCGCGAGAGGAGCCGGGCATGGACAGGGAAGAACGCATCAGGCAACGCGCCCACGAGATATAGGAACGCGAAGGCCGCCCCGGGCGACGCCAGCAGAAACACTGGGACCGGCTGTCCAGGAGATCGAGCCGGAAAGTCCGGAAGCCGAGCGCGGTCCAGTGGCGCCCGATCCGGCGGTTGGCGTCGGCTCGGACTCGGCCGCCAACAGGCCAGGCGGCGGAAGCCGCTCATGCGTCTTATCACAATTGCGCTCGGCATTCTGGTGGTCGTTCTGATCGCCCTCTGGATTTGGGCTGGCCAGAATAGCGGGCGTCCGGCTGGCGGTTCCCAGCAGCCTTCGCCGCACGCTATCGACCAGAATGGCTGAGAGGATCAGACGCTTCATCGCGCGGCCGTGTCGCCGGCCTTGTGCCGCTTTGCCTTGGCTGGAACCAATCCGCCCGAGTTGGCGCGCAGGCCTCTGAAGAACTCCTCCAAATAGGGCAGCAGTTCGAACAGCACGATAATGATCATCACGGCGGCAATATATGTCACCGGCAGTTGCTGATGTTTCCAAATCAGGTCGAAGCGAGCTTTTTCCGTTCCGGCGCCAAACAGCGCCAGGAACTGGCCCCAATGAAGCGCCACCACGCTGACCAGCCCCATCAGCGGGATCATCTCCAGGAAGCTGTGCACATGCTGCTCGATCGGGCTCACCGTGCGCGCGGTGGTCGCGTAACGCACGTCCCATATCGCCGTCCCTTCATGGATGAAGAAGGAGACGATCATCACGGCGATCACGAAGGCGTTCACCTCGAGGAACATTGCGGCAAGCAGCGGGATCCCGACCTCGGCGAACATCAGCAGATGGATGAGCGATTCCTTCGCACCAGTCGTGGATTCAATGTGGGTCGCACGGTGGCAGAGCCAATCGGCAAAGCCAGCGATCAGCCAGACCGGCAAGACGAAATACATCAGGATGAGAACCATCGGATCGGTAAGCACGACGCGGCTCCTATTTGCCTCCATCCATCGAACCGCACGCCGGCGAAATGGTTCCATGCCTCCGCGACCAGATGGAAGTGCATGCAGCGAACGGCCGGAACGGTTCACCGGTCGCTGCGTTCTAGCATGTGCTTCCCTATGACCTCATCGTCATGCGCCTCGGTTTTGGCGCGTTATGGCTACGGCTTCGCCATGTCGGAATGCGAACTGAAGGGCTCGGGTGTGAGACGCTGAGGGGACTTCAGCTTTGAGCGCGCAGGACGAGTGGCTGCTCGCCAGCAATCTGGCGACGGTCTTCGCCGACTTGGGCGCGATCATCTTGGGACGACCGGTGGCACGCTGGAGCAGGCCCGAGGGTATGCCAAAGCATCGACCTGCACGGCCGCAAAATTTTCCCCGTTGCGGACGATCTGATGCTGCGCGATGTGCCCTTCGTGTTCCTCGGCGGACACGACGACATCGCCTCGCTCCTTCAGACCGTTCGCCACGTCCGACGCAATCAGATACGTCTTCAATGATCATTGCCAAGGGCGCTGCCATGGCGACCCCTGACGGGCGCATCTCTTCCGTCGCACGGCTGATCGTACTCCGCCGGCACGGAAACGCACCACACTTTGCTTCGGAGCTGTTTCAAGTCCCTAACAGGATTTGGACCGGCCTGGGTCAAACCCGTCTCCTGGTGAAGTTCGATTACAGGTGGAACAAAGCCGCCCGAGCATCAAGCAGATGAGGAACTCGGGCCTCTGGCCGTCGCCCTTTGCGGCGGACATCGCGTGCAGCGACATAAAGGGATTCATCGTCGGGTGGTCCATGGCCTTAGGCTCCATCCATTGCGGCGGCTCCTGCCTTTTCTCGCCTTGCCTCATCGAAACCGACGGACAGCACGATCTCGCCGTCGCTGCCACGAACCCGAACTGCCCAGCCGTCCTGGAGAGGTTCGGCAGCCGCATCGTCGAGCAGGTCGATCGCCGACCGCAACGCTTCATCATGAACAGCTTCCAGGTTGCGCAATTCCACGCCTTCGAGACGCCTCAAACTGCCACCCTCGCGATATTCGAATGTATAGAGATCCTGGCCCGTATCGCTTGGCGGCTCGATGCCGGGCCGGCCGCCATCCTGTTTCCGCGCCGCAAGTCTTGTGCAGGCGGGCCGCCAAACGCGGCGCACTGAACCATCAACTCTTTGGCACGATCAACAAGGGCGCCGTGGTCAAGCAACCGGTCGGACACGGCCATCGTGACAGAGACCTTTCACCGTCCTCGCCGACAAATTCGACCCTCACAGTTGCGGGGCTGGCATGTATCGCTGTGTCGAGAACTTGCATTCCCGCCTCCTTCTCTTGGTGTCGAGGATGGAAGCTGCCCTAGTCCCGAAAGTTCCCTCCGGGTTTCAAGGAGGGCGGTTGGAACGGCGGGGCCGGATGCGGGTTTAGGTAGCAAAGGAGGCGCCGAATGTCACCTGACGAACGTACACCCGCCGAGGCCCGTGGCGAAATCCAGGCCGGCAGGACGCAAGACAAGACCCCGGGGTTCGATCCGGCGGCAGTGCCGCAGGAAGCGGACGCCGAGGCGGGCGGTGTCTCGACCTCTGCTGCACCGGCTGCGACCCGCAACCCGAACTTCACCAACCAGGCGAGCTTTGCCAACGCGATGCGACCGCCGGAGAACGCGCCCCACCTCAAGCCGCGCAGGAACGGGCCGGTCCTGGTCATCTTGGGGCTGGTTGTCCTGCCCGCGCTCGCCTTCCTGTTCGCCGCAGCCCTCCGCTAGGAATGGAAGGAACATCATTCTCCGTTTCAGGCTTGATAACGCAGAAGGTTGTTGCGATGCCAAGCTTGAGAAGTTTGTTTGGCCATCTGTGGCGTTGGAAAGCACAGCCTACGACGCACCCCTCCCATTGGAACGCCATTGTGCGGATGCTAAGGCTGAGCAATCTTCGACGATCTTGCTTCGCTGAGCACGGGACAGTTCTGCTTCTACGACATTGAAACGCCCCTGACGTTGGCGCGGGTAGCCGAGGACGATTGCGACTATTTTGCCCACCGGCAGATCCCCTATTTCGACGTTTATTTCTCATTTCCCGGCGGACCTACGCTGGAAGCGGAGGACGTTGGCAGCGATTTTGCCGTAGCCCGTTGCGATGCGCCGTCTTGACTTTGGCGAAGAACGCCTCGATGCCCCAGCAGTTTTTGTAGGCGATCTTGTCGTAGATGTGTTGGTGCTTGCCACGGCGCCGCGGCTGGATGACCGGTTCACCACCTTCGAGGATCACATCATGCAGTCGATCGGAATCATAAGCGGTCGGCGATCATTTGGCCTGCAGCAAACCCCTCGGCCAGTCCACAGGCAGGTGCCATGTCGTTTTGATTGCCGGGCCCGATCTCGAAGTGACCGGCAAGCCGAGTGCGCCTACGACGGTGCCGAATCCGCTTCGCGAGCGGCCGAGAGCCTGGGCTGCAAATTCTCCTTTACGCCGGGCCCCCGCAGCCCGGGCGAACAAGAGTCGCGTCAATTCATCAGCCATTCCAGATTTGGATCACTGCTGATCGCTTCGACCAACCGGTCGAACACGCCAGCCTCGATCCAGCGATAGTAACGGCGCTTTGCAAGCAGATAGAAATGGGGCTGGCGGACGAACTATGTCATCCCACCAGCCCCGCGCTGAAACGACAGGCCGCAGTCCGCAAGAGGGGAGGAGTTCCTGCGCAGCGGCCTATCGAGAACCTCAGCGACAACAACTATAGGGCGAAGCTCCTGGTCGCCAACCGGTCGGACGGCTTTTCGTCCATCTGCAACAGTTCATGTTTAGGTTGCTGGTGCCATATGATCTGCCGGATGTCTTCGATATCGACCACCTGATGGCAGATCGGGCAGACGTAGCTGGTCAAATAGCCACGAGATCGGACTGAGGGCGGAAAGCGTGAGCGTGAAGTTGGTGAGCGTCTTACCTTTCCGACCAAACAGCTCACTTTCAATTTGGTGGACCAGGACGTTCCGGCTTCAGCTGTGTTCGACAGCTTGCCGGGCATAGCAAAGCCGTTGCTCGCCGCTCTTTGTGCCCTCGACGAGTCTGATTGCATGTCCCCAAGGAGCCGACAAGGAATGCTTAGCCGTCCAGGCTCTGCATTGGCTAAAAGACATGCTGACCAAGCCGGAAGAAGGCAAGCGCACTAAGACAACGCTGCGTCGCCTATGCCGACGCCAAACACGGCGAGGGTGGCGGCCCCCGAACTCAAATTTCCTTTGTCGAGCGTTCGCTGAGCGTCGCACCGGTTTCAGCATCCAGTGCCACCATGCTGACCTCGTAGCCCCAAAGGTTTCGGATATGGCGCAAGGTCGCGTCGCGGCTTCCGCCCTCGAGCATGATGCCATTCTTCACCGTGTGCTGAAGCCTCAGGCGCCGGTCGCCCAGCAGATCGACGTCAATCACCTGGATGTCGGGCCGGCTCGCGCCCACGTCGTAGGTTTGAGCGAGCGCTGAGCGTATCTTGGCATAGCCACGCTCGTTGTGGATCGAGGCGACTTCGTAGTGCGGCTCGTCGGCGCTGTCGGCCAGCATGAATAGCCGCCATTTCCGGATCAGCGTCGGGCTCAGATATTGGCGGACGAAGGATTCGTCGCGGTGGTTGGCCCAGGCATCGAGCAAGATGTCACGCCAGTCGCCGCGGCCGGCGATGTCGGGGAACCAGTCGCGGTCCTCCGCAGTCGGCGCGGTGGAGATGCGCTGGATATCCTGCATCATGTCCAGACCCAGCGCATAGGGATTGATGCCGGAATAGCGAGGGTCGTCATAGGCCGGCTGGAAGACGACGTTCGAGTGATTGCGCAAGATCTCGAGCATGGCGCCTTCGCTGATGCGGCAACGGTCGAAAAGCGTGTTCATGAGCGTGTAATGCACGAAGGTGGCGCAGCCTTCGTTCATCACCTGGGTTTGCCGCTGCGGATAAAAATACTGCGCAATGATGCGCACGATCCGGATGATCTCGCGCTGCCAAGGCTCAAGGACGAGGCTGTTCTTCTCCAGGAAATAGAGCAGGTTTTCCTCCGGAAGTTTGAGTGATTTCTTCCGCTCTGCAAGGATTTCGTCGGTGGCTTCTGGCTTACTCTTTCCCGGCGAGGGCGGCAGTGTTCGCCAGAGATCGTTGAAGGAACGCTCCTCATATTCGAGGCGCTCGCGCAGCCCTTCGCGCTGCTGTTCCGATGACAGCTTCGGCGGCCGCCGGTAACGGAAGACGCCTTGCTCCATCAGCGCGTGGGCGGAATCCAGGATGGCCTCCACTGCGGTCAGGCCATGCCGTTCCTCACATCGGGCTATGTAGCTCTTGGCAAAATCGAGATAGCTCAGGATGCCACCGGCATCCGTCCATTGGCGGAAGAGATGATTGTTCTTGAAGAAATGGTTGTGGCCCAGGGCTGCGTGCGCGGTCACCAGGGCCTGCAGGGCCATGGTGTTCTCTTCCATCAGGTAGACGATGCAGGGATTAGAATTGATAACCAGTTCGTAGGCCAAGCCGCGCGCGCCCTTGCGGTAGAGAAGTTCGTCGTGGAGGAAACGTTTGCCGAACGACCAATGCCGATACATCAGCGGCATGCCGACGGATGAATAGGCGTCGAGCATCTGCTCGGAAGAGATGACCTCCATCTGTACCGGATAGATGTCGAGTCCAAGCTCTTCGAGGCCGAGCGCCTCGATCTCGTCGTAGACTCGCGCCAGTTTCGCAAAATTCCAGTCCGACCCGGAAAACAGTAGTTCGGACTTACGCGCCTGACTGACCATTGCCGAAGTCCCTCACGCGCTCTTGCGTAGATCAGGCTGCTTGGCGAAGAGTTGGCGGAAAACCGGATAAATGTCGGCCGGGGAGGCAATGCGCCTCATCTGGAAGTTCGGCCATTTGCCGTCGACGGCGTTATAGGCGCGCCAGAGCGATGTCCCGTTCTCGGTCGCGCCGAAAATGTGGCTTTCCCGCTCGTCGATGATTTCCACATAGGCGAAATATTGGCAAAGCCGCATGAGCTTGCGGTCGAGCAGCTCTATGCAGCGCTCGGAATCGGCGGCGAAGTTGTCGCCGTCGGAGGCCTGGGCGGCATAGATGTTCCATTCGGCGACCGGATATCGCTGCTCGATGATGCGGTGCATTTCCTCAAGGGCGGTGGAGACGACGGTCCCGCCGCTTTCAGTGTGGTAGAAGAAGGTATGTTCGTCCACCTCCTGGGCCTCGTGGGTGTGGCGAATGAAGACAATGTCGGTGCGTTCATAGCGCCGGGTCAGGAAAAGGTGCAGTAGCACAAAGAAGCGTTTGGCCAGATCCTTCTCGCGCTCTCCCATCGATCCCGAGACGTCCATCAGGCAGAACATGACCGCGTTCGCATTGGGCACAGGCTGGGGATCGAAGCGATTGAAACGGATGTCGACCGGATCGACATAGGCAATTCGCTTGCGCCGGCGCTCGAGCCGATCTAGTGCCTCGCGCAGGGCGGCGATGCGTTCGCGCACCAGGGCGCTTGCCGGCTTGGCTTCCAGCTCGGCAATGTGGTGGACGATCGCGTCGAGCTCCGCCTGTTTGGGGCGTCTGAGCGCGATGCGCCGCCCGTGGCTGTTTCGCATTGTGCGTCCGACATTTATGTTGGTCGGCGCCCCGCTTGCCGTGAAACCTGCCCGTCTCGGCCTGAAGCTCAGTACCTGCTTGAGGTTGAGCTTGACCAGATCCGGAAGCTCGAGATCCTCGAAGAAAAGGTCGAGCACTTCCTCGCGCGACAGCACGAAACGAAAGTCGTCTTCGGATTCGGCGGTACCCGGCGCCGATCCGTAGCCGCCGCCGCCGCCCGGCCTGGCGATAAGATCACCAGAGCTGAATGTCCGGTTGCCGGGCAGGATGTGCTGACGCCGGCCGCTTTCCTTGTCGTCGCCGAAGGTCGGTTCGCCGGTGCCTTTGCGAGGGATCGGCACCGCATGCTCGCGGCCCAGTTCGGCGATGCCGCCGGTGCGGACCTTGTCGCGGATGCTGCGCTTGAGCTCTTCGCGCGCGCGTCTGAGAAAGCGCTGGCGATTGCCAAGGCTCTTGTCCTTCGGATTCAGGCGGCGGTCGATGAAGATCGGCATGGCACCGTTCGGGCGTCGCTCAACCCGCCTTGTTCACGCGCATGTACCAGTCGACCAGCCGGCGGACCTGCCGCTGGGTATAGCCGCGCTCCACCATCCGCTGCACGAATTCGTTGTGCCGCTTCTCCGTGACGCTGTCCTGCTTGGAGCCGAAGCTGATCACCGGCAGAAGGTCCTCGACTTGGCCGAACATGCGCTTTTCGATGACCTCGCGAAGCTTTTCATAACTCGTCCAGGACGGGTTGCGGCCTTCGTTGCGCGCGCGGGCGCGCAAGGTGAATTTGACAACTTCGTTGCGGAAATCCTTGGGATTGGCGATGCCGGCGGGTTTCTCGACCTGCGACAATTCCTTGTCCAGGACCTCGCGATTGAGGATCTGCCCCGTATCGGGATCCTTGTAGTCCTGATCCTCGATCCAGGCATCGGCGTAGGCGATGTAGCGGTCAAAAAGGTTCTGACCATATTCGCTATAGGATTCCAGATAGGCTTTCTGGATCTCATGACCAATGAACTCGGCATAGCGCGTCGCGAGTTCCGACTTGATGAACTCGAGATAGGCAGTTTCCGTGTCCTTCGGGAATTGCTCGCGCTTGATCGCCTCCTCGAGGATGTACATCAGGTGCACGGGGTCGGCGGCGACCTCCTTGGTGTCGTAGTTGAAGGTCTGCGACAGGATCTTGAAGGCGAAGCGCGTGCTGACACCGGTCATGCCTTCGTCGACGCCCGCGGCATCACGATATTCCTGGACCGACTTGGCCTTCGGGTCGATCTCCTTGAGGTTCTCGCCGTCATAGGCGCGCATCTTGGTGTAGAGCGGCGAATTGTCGTGCTCGGCAAGCCGGGTCGAGACGGTGAAGCGGCTGAGAATGTCCAGCACCTCGGGCGCGCAGGGGCTGTTTGCCAGTGCGCTTTCGCGCAGCAGCTTCTCGTAGATCTGCCTTTCTTCGGTGACGCGAAGGCAATAGGGAACCTTGACCACGAGAATGCGGTCGAGGAAGGCCTCATTGTTCTTGTTGTTCTTGAATTGCTGCCATTCCGATTCGTTGGAATGGGCAACGACGATGCCTTGGTAGGGGAAGGAGCCGAAATTCTCGGTGCCGTTGTAGCTGCCTTCCTGGGTCGCCGTCAGCAGCGGGTGCAGCACCTTGATGGGCGCCTTGAACATCTCGACGAATTCGAGCAGGCCCTGCGTCGTCCGGTTCAGGCCGCCGCTGTAGGAATAGGCATCCGGATCGGACTGGCTGAAGTTCTCCAGCTGCCTGATGTCGACCTTGCCGACCAGGGCCGAGACGTCCTGATTGTTCTCATCGCCGGGCTCCGTCTTGGCTATGGAAATTTGGCGGAGCCGTGACGGCAACAGCTTGACGACGCTGAATTTCGAGATGTCACCGGACAGTTCGTCCAGGCGCTTGGCCGCCCAGGGCGAGATCAGTCCGTTCAGGCGGCGGCGAGCTATGCCGTATTTGTCTTCCAGCAGATCGCCCATGCGGTCGGGATGGAAAAGGCCGAGCGGCGATTCGAAGACCGGGCTGATCTGGTTGCCGACCTTGAGCGTGTAGATCGGGCGCTGCTCCATCAGCTTCTTCAGCCGTTCGGCGAGCGAGGATTTGCCGCCGCCGACCGGGCCTAGGAGATAGAGGATTTGCTTGCGCTCCTCGAGGCCTTGCGAGGCGTAGCGGAAATATCCGGCTATGCGCTCGATCGTGTCTTCCATTCCGTAGAAATCGGAAAAGGAGGGATACACTTTGACGGTGCGGTTGGAGAAAATGCGGCCGAGCCGCTCGTCCTTGCTGGTATCAACCAGGTTTGGCTCGCCGATTGCCTCGACCATGCGTTCCGGGGCCGAGGCATACATGGATTTGTCCTCGCGGCAGGCTAACAGATATTGCTGGAGGCTGATCTCTTCCTGGGCCGCGTTGGAATAAATCTCCGAAAACAGATCGAAGACGTCTGATTGATTCTCGCGCATGATGCCTTGCCTCGACAGGCTGCCAATCGGCTCATCCGCCTATTTAACTACCGGAATGCATTGTGGTTCCCTTCACGGGAAGGAGAGTGCATGCAATCCGGCACCACCGCGGCAGACGCCGACTGCGTCGAAAAATGCTCTGGTGCTACCAACACCTGTCAGCGTGGCGAGACCATCGCTTCTGCGCCAGTGCCAGCACGCAACCCGCGCCGAAGTCATGATCGAACGGGTGGGCCGATAGATGCGCGCCAAGAGGCGTTGTGCCAGGCAGAGCTGCAAACGCGCGCCCTTCGACAATTGTCCGCGACCTTCGATTGGCCATCCCACTGTGTCGCGATGAGGACCTCGCCACCCTTTGCCGGCTGTAACGTCTGTGTACTGGCCGCGTGTGGTCAGTGCGAAGGGGTCGGAAGCCTGTCCCGCTGATCAAGGAGGCGATCGCAAACGGCGAGCTCTTCCGTGCCCATGCCTTCGAGCTCGCCTGCGCCAGGAACGACATCGAGCATCGCACCACCAAGGCCAAGCACCCGTGGACCAACGGCCAGGTCGAGAGAATGAACCGGACCATCAAGGACGCTACCGTCAAGCGCTTCTACTAGGAGGGCCACGATCAGCTCCGTCAGCACCTCGCCGACTTCGTCTCGGCCTACAACTTTGCTCGTAGGCTCAAGACCCTCAATGGTCTCACATCCTACGAGTTCATCTGCAAAGCGTGGGCCACACAGCCCGAACGCTTCAGGCTTAATCCGCTCCAGCAAATGCCGGGACTAAACACCTAGTTAGCCGGTCCCGTAGAACGGACCGCCTCCCAGACCACTGAGAGCGCCCGGCATCGAGGATCAAGATAATGATGAGGATCGTGGCCAAACCCATGATGTATTCCTCCGGCACAGCCCGACCGGCTGCCCGGGAGAAACGCTTCGAGGCGTCCTGTTGGTGCCAGAAGCTATGTGAGAGCAATGGCGCGCTTGGGTCCGAAAAATGCGGAAACAAGGTCGCTTGTGCCCCGCCGTCGGGTTCCCGAATCCAGGCAGCGCTCCGGGAAACTGACCCGCGACTGCTTGTTGTTCGTAATAGGAACAGGGCGCTGACGACCCGGCGAACTCCAAAGGAATAACGTAAACGATTTAAACCTTTTTGTATGATGGGCGTTGTTCGTTCTCCAGATCAGGAGACAGTCATGCAGATGAAATCGGAAATCGCCGGCAAGGCGGCCAAGCAGCGTCACATCCAGCGCAACATCGATGCCAAGGACAAATCGAAATCCAAAGCCAAACAACAAGGCGCCATGCAAGCGGGTGCCAGACAATATCCGGAGCCGCCCTTCCCGGAGCAGCACCAGCCAAAGCCTGGGAAAGAGTGGGCGATCGAGCCGGCCCCGCTTTACGACGCGCCTTACTATCTCGGATCAAAAAAGCTCGACGGCAAAGTGGCCCTGATCACCGGCGGCGATTCCGGCATCGGCCGTTCGGTGTCGGTTCTGTTCGCCCGCGAGGGCGCCGACATTGCGATCGTCTATCTGGCCGAGGACAGGGATGCCAAGGCGACAAAGTCCGCCGTCGAGGCGGAGGGACGGCGCTGTATCCTGGTGAAGGCCGACGTCAGCGAACGCGACGAATGCCGCAACGCGGTGGCGCAAACGGTCAAGGCATTCGGCCGCATCGACGTGCTGGTCAACAATGCGGCATTCCAGATTCATTCAAGCGAGTTCGCAGAACTGACCGAAGAGCATTTCGACACGACGCTGAAGACCAACCTCTACGGCTATTTCCATATGGCACAGGAAGCCGTCCCGCATATGAAGCCGGGCTCGGCCATCATCAACACCGGTTCGGTCACCGGCATCGACGGGTCGAAGGCGCTGGTCGACTACTCCATGACCAAGGGCGGCATCCATGCCTTCACCCGCGCCCTCTCCGGCAATCTCCTCGGCAAGGGCATCCGGGTGAACGCGGTTGCACCGGGTCCGGTATGGACCCCGCTCAACCCTTCGGACAAGGAGGCCGGTGACGTTTCAAAGTTCGGCGCGGACACACCGATGAAGCGGCCGGCGCAGCCGGAAGAACTCGCACCGGCCTATGTGTTTCTCGCCTCGCCACATTGCTCGAGCTACATCACCGGCGAGATACTGCCGGTCGTCGGCGGATATTGACAGAGAGGCGATTGCCTCGACTGATCGGCAGTGGTCGGTCGATGTGGCAGGCAGCGACCCGGCGAAAAGTCGGTGATATGTACTTCATAGCCTTGGCGACGGATGGCTCTTGAGCACGCCTTTCACGCGCTGGCCTGTTCTTGGCTAGCAACTATGTCCATCTCGCTGGAACTACCCCAAGCGCCGCCGTGAAGCAGTTCCGGGGAGCCATCGAAGGCTTCGTCTACGATTCCAGGGAGGCTCCGAAGACCACACAGTGCTCATGAGCAAGCATCTGAAAAAAGATGTTCGATCACGTGGCCGCAATGGCTGTCCACGCGGATCAGGGATTTAGGAGTGACAAGTGACACCCGTGAGAACGCTGCTGCTTCGATGAGCCTTTCTAGTCACCCGGCAATATGAGATCCACGAAAACAGCCATCTCGGCCTCGCGGTCCGTCTGATGCCACAAGTGTCCTGGCCAATTGGTAAGTTCGGCTCAGCCAGGCTTGGCTGATTTCCGGCAGCTGAGAAATCGGTAGATATTTGGAATGAGAACTGGCTTGTCTGGATCGTTTTTGAACCCGTTGAAACACTCGACCTTGGTTGCGGGGGCCAGTTCCCGATAATCAATTGAGATTTAGAGCCGGCAGGTTTCATGCTAATGGAAGACAGGGCCTAAGCATTTCATTGATTCGATGGCCCCTTTCCCTGGTGACCGACGGCACACCCCGTGCCCCCCGCCCGCAGCCGTCGGTTGCCGATTTTGCTCTAGGCGCACCTCTTTTCCCGCACAGCGAGCACACCTAGGGCCACTCCTCCGAATAATTTGATTGCAGGAACTTCCGGACCCAGGCGTAAGTTAGGAACTCACTAACATAAGGATGCACGGGAATGAGGTTCGTCGTCATTAAGATCCGACTGATCAATGGCTGGTGTTCGACCAATTCACCACTCTGCCTGCCCAAGTGGGTAACCGTCTGTTGATCTGGCTTTCGTAAGCATAAGCCGAGTGGCTTGCCTACGAGGTCAGTATCCAAGAGCCGTCGTCGCAGTCGCGTATGGGACCTGGATTTCGTCACCTTCTGTCAAATCATCTCCTCAACTGTCGATCTGCGCGGCAAACGGGCAAAAGGATTGCCTTACCGGCCACCTATCTCTCGTCAATATTCCTCCCGATGCCGACGGGAACAGTAAGCCTGGTCCAAGCATCGCTGTAACTCGTTGAACGGTATGATCCAAAGCATCAAGACAGCGGGAAATCGACATAGGCACTGTCAAATTTTCTCGCCAATGGGACTTCCCGATGGTGCCATCGCCGTGCGCATCGAGGCCGCGCTCGCGAAGGCGCTAGCCTATTAAGGCATGCCAGATATTGAGACCGGGGGGGACGAAAAAGCATCCGCCCAAACGCCGCCCCTGACCGAGAGCGTCGCCCGTCGGAAAATGACGTCGCACCTCAGATGAATCGGCTTTCGGAACCGGATGAATACTTCGACAAACGCCAGCAGTATTCCTTCCCCCGCGCCAGACCTCAGCCGAAATGACGGTCGATCGTAGTCAATAACAAATGATGGTTTTCGGCCTTTCCCATGGCTGAATTCTTTTAGGAACAAGTCGTCTCGCATCGAGTTGAGGCTGACCAACCCACCAGGAGATTCGAGACATGGCGACCACGAAAACGGCCTCGAAGAAGGGCCTGAATGAACTTTTTCACGACACGTTGAAGGACATCTATTTCGCTGAGAAGAAGATTCTGGCGATGCTTCCCAAGATGGCCAAGGCGGCGCAAAGCAATGACCTAAAGGCTGCCTTCGAAAAGCATCGCGGCCAGACCGAGGAGCATGTCGCACGCCTCGAGGAGGTGTTCGAGGTGATCGAGAAGAAGCCGGTCGGCAAGACGTGCGCCGCCATTGTGGGCATTGCAGAGGAAGGCGCCGAGATCATGGAAGAATACAAGGGCTCGCCGTCGCTCGATGCCGGCTTGCTGGCGGCGGCGCAAGCGGTCGAGCACTATGAAATCTCGCGCTATGGCACGCTCAGAACCTGGGCCTCCGAGCTCGGTCTTACCGAGGCAGTCAATCTTCTCGACAAGACGCTGGGCGAGGAGAAAGAGACGGACGCCGTGCTCACCGAGCTTGCCGAATCCGCCGTCAACGTCGCCGCCGAAGCGGCCTAGGGCGGAGGCGGAGTCTCCCCTCAACTCTGTCGTCCCCGAGCCCCGACATTCACATCCTTGGAGCTCACGCCTGCAATCGAGATCATGGTATGGAAAAAGCATTCAACCGTATGGCGGAGGCCGTCGCGCACGCCACCGGCAGGCCTTGGGCTTTCGCCCTTTGCCTGGTCTCGGTTCTGATCTGGGCAGCAACCGGGCCGGTTTTTCATTATTCCGAAACCTGGCAGCTCGTCATCAACACCGGCACCACGATCATCACGTTCCTGATGGTGTTCCTGATCCAGAACACCCAGAACCGCGACGGGGCGGCCATTCAGGCCAAGCTCGACGAGCTGATCCGTTCGGGCAGAGCCAAGAACGACTTTATCGGTATCGAGCACCTCACGGAGGCCGAGGTCGACGAGTTCCGGGCCCGCTGCGCCGAAGCAAAGAGAAAGCGTGTGGCCAGGGCCTAAGAGCGGTTTTCGGCGTTTCACGGAAACTCACGGAATCGCCGAACCGCTCTATCTTTGTCTTGACCCAATTCCGGACGGAGGACCGGTTCACACTTTTCCCGGAATTGCTTAAGCATGCGGTGTGACGACACCGCCAATCGGACCACGGATCGGCCACGGTCCGATAGCCGCTTGCGCAAGGTTCGACGGTAGTCTTCCGAAATGATCAACTGCCGGAAGGCTTGGGCCGACTCGTTAAGGGTGACATCGGGTAGGGCATCCAATCGAGGCCTCAACGACGGCACTCACCCGTGAGGGAAGCGTTCCGCAGATCGCCCATGTCCCGCGGAACGTCTGTCGCGATTGATCGGAATCAAAGCCGGCGCAAGAATTCGGCACATTCTGCGAACATGTGGCAGCCAATCGTCACCGCACCATTTTCACGGATTCTGGAACTGGCAGTTCTGGACGAAGAAGGCGCGCACTCGCTTGTGTTTCCGTGTGAGCGAACCGAAATGGGATGGAGGAATGCCATCATCGGGGTTCCAGTCGATATTCACCCGACCCACTGGCGCGATTGGATTGAGCAGAAGCGGCCAGCAAACGATTCACCAGCTGGCGCTGATGACGGGCGAGCTTCAAATTAGAACCTGCCAAAGCTGCGAGATAACAGGTAGGCCGAATGTCTGCCAAATTTGGGGTAAAGGCTGCGGTATTCGGGAGAAATTCTCTGCCGGCACTCACCCGGGCGAGATCGCAGACGCGATCCAAGGCACGGGAACTGGCGAGGGCTCACACCAACTCGGGGGTCAGGGTCGGTGATGTCGCCGATATTCTCGAAGAGGAGAGCTTGGCCGCTGGCATCATTCTGCGACGCGCTCTCCTCGAGAGGTGTCGAGGTGATCAAGACAAGCGGCGACTATCACTTTGATGGCAATTATGCCCGTTTGGCCGAGCAGATCCTGGCTGGTTTCAACAGGAGGGTCGCTGCCAGGATGTAGCGCTCGTCGACAGCACACCGGGCTGGAGTCCGACGCAGCCACGCGGCAAACGCGGCCACGGCATGATCGCAGCACTTCTGTTGCTATTCACATTCGAGCACGGGAAGCAACTCAGCAATGGAAGATTCCGACCGTCGCGGCAGTCGTCAGCATGCGATCATCTCAAGGGAACGCCTGGATAGATTATTCAGCCAACGTTACGAAATATTCATGCAATGGCAATGACGTCGTAATGTGCGCCTCTCTATTCTTTTCAGCACGACGCCCTTTCAGGGCGAGGTTATTGATAGAGGATGCGAAATCATGAAAACCTTCTCCAGTGTATCTTCCAGCACCCGCAAACGCTTGATGGCTACCGCTGCTTCCCTGGCTATTACCGGGGCGATCGGCTTAGGCGCCCTTGCCACGGGTACAGCACCCGTTCTGGCCGATGCCGTACACGTCCAGACCGCGCAGGTCCCCGGCTTCGCCGATCTCGTGGAACGCGTTTCGCCTGCCGTGGTTAGTGTCAGGGTCAAGGCCAAGATTCAGCCGACGGCCGACAATGGCTCCGACTGGGGTTCCGAGGGAATGGACAATCTTCCCGACAATCCGCAACTGCGACGCTTCTTCAAGGAGTTCCGCGGCTTTGGCGGCCAGGGAGGCCAGCAATTCGGCATGCGGCCTTTCGACCATCGCGACCATGGCGAGCCGCGCCCGATCGCTCAGGGGTCCGGCTTCTTCATCTCCGAGGATGGCTATCTGGTCACCAACAACCACGTCGTGTCGGAAGGCTCTGACTTCAGCGTAGTCACCGACGATGGCAAAGAATTGGACGCCAAGCTCATCGGCGCAGACCCGCGCACCGATCTGGCCGTACTGAAGGTCGACGGCGGCGGCAACAAGTTCACCTATGTCGACTTCGCCGACGACTCCAAAATCCGCATCGGCGACTGGGTGGT
The DNA here is from genome assembly GCF_002294875.1 of Mesorhizobium sp. WSM4312. Classification (NCBI taxonomy): domain Bacteria; kingdom Pseudomonadati; phylum Pseudomonadota; class Alphaproteobacteria; order Hyphomicrobiales; family Phyllobacteriaceae; genus Mesorhizobium; species Mesorhizobium sp. WSM4312. The sequence goes on from NZ_NSFU01000021.1 coordinate 20,279, forward strand.
CGCCGTAGGCAATCCGTTCGGCCTAGGCGGCACCGTCACCGCAGGCATCGTCTCGGCTCGCGGCCGCGACATTGGGGCCGGTCCCTATGACGACTTCATCCAGATAGACGCCCCGGTCAACCGCGGAAATTCGGGCGGCCCGACCTTCGACCTCAACGGCCAGGTGGTCGGCATCAACACCGCCATCTTCTCGCCCTCGGGCGGCAGTGTCGGCATCGCCTTCGACATCCCGGCCTCGACCGCCAAGCAAGTCGTCCAGGACCTGATGAAGAACGGCTCCGTCCAGCGTGGCTGGCTCGGCGTCGAGATCCAGCCGGTCACCAAGGACATCGGCGAGTCGCTCGGTCTGAAATCTGGCAAGGGTGCGCTGGTATCCAGCGCCCAGGACGCCGGTCCTGGCAAGAAGGCCGGCATCACGGCTGGCGACGTGATCACCCAGGTCGACGGCAAGGACGTCGCGTCGCCGAAGGAACTCGCCCGCATGATCGGCGCCTATGCGCCCGGCAAGTCGGTCGACGTCACCGTCTGGCGCAACGGCAAGAACGAGACGGTCAAGGTCGATCTCGGCACGCTGCCTTCGAGCAACAAGCAGGCCTCGGACGACAACAGCAAGCAGGTGGCCCCCGCCGCCAAGGCTGAGACGTTGACCGATCTGGGCCTCACCGTCACCAAGTCGGATGATGGCAAGGGCTTGGTGGTCACCGATGTCGATCCCGACGGGGCCGCTGCCGACCGCGGCGTCCAGCCCGGCGATGTCATCACCACGATCAATTCGGCCGCGGTGAACAGCACCGACGACGTCACCAAGGCGATGGCCGATGCGATGAAGTCCGGGCGCAAGGCAGTGCTGATGCAGATCACCCGCAACGATAGCAACCGCTTTGTCGCCCTGCCTGTTGCCAAGGGCTGACCCTGGCTCCACAACTGGGGATCAGTTTTGGAGACAGTTTGACCTTCCGGTGCGCCGGTTCCTCCGAGCCGGCGCACCGGAAGGGTGGGTTCTTGGAGGGCGGAGGGCCGTGAGCAACCCTCACCGTTGAGTGCGGAGTGCTTTTTGCCTGGCCCCACCTACCCTGCCAGTACCGCTGTTCTGGCCGAGAAAGAGGCACCTCGAACATGAGCCTGGAAATTGCGATCGGACCGCCGCGGTTGGCACTCAACGACGGCTTTGGCTTCTTGGTCACCGATCAGGATGGCCAGATCACCTGGCCCACACACCAAGGTCTGTATGCCTCGGATACCCGCCTGGTTTCCAGTTGGCAGCTCTATGCCAACGGAGAGCCTTGGGATCTGCTCAACTCCGGGAACATCACCCACTTCGCCGCCAAGATCTATCTCGTAAATCGGCCCTTCAAGACCGAAACCGGTCCAGTAGAGGCCGGTGATCTGGGGCTGACCCTCGGTCGGGCTCTGGGTCACGGTGGGTTGCATGAAGACTTTGACCTGGTGAATCACGGGGCAGATTCGGTGCAATTCAATCTGGAGGTCGGCATACGTTGTGACTTCGCCGATCTCTTCGAAGTCGAGGCCGACTCAGTTGTTCGCCGTGGTCGGATCGCCACGAAATGGACGCCCGGAAGCGCGCGCCTTCGCACGTCCTACATTAACCAGGATTTCAGACGGGCTATCACCATCACGGTACACAGAACTCCAACGAAGCCTGTCTATGCCAACGGGAGGGTATCTTTCGACGTCAAGCTCGACCCTGGCGCGACCTGGCATGCTTGCCTGCTCTACGACTTTGGGCAAGGCAGGAAGAGGTCTCGTGCTCCACGCGCTTGCGTCGACAACTGCTTGGGTTCGAAAGCCGCAAAACGGGTCTCCGCCTGGCGCAGCATGGTATGCAAGCTGAGCACCCCGAATGGCGAATTCCAGCAGCTCTACAATCAGGCGATCGAAGACATGGCGGCACTTCGACTGCCGATCGAAGGCACGGACCAGCTCGAGTATGTTCCGGCCGCCGGTTTGCCTTGGTTCATCGGGCTGTTTGGTCGCGACAGTCTGATCGTCTCGCTTCAGAATGCCATTGTTTATCCTGATTTCGCGCGAGGTGCCCTGGATGTTCTAGCTCGCTTCCAGGCCACCTCACTGGACGACTATCGGGATGCGGAGCCGGGCAAGATCATGCATGAGCTTCGTACCGGCGAACTCGCACATTTCAATCTCATTCCACATACACCCTATTATGGCACTGCCGACGCAACGCCCCTCTATCTGATTGTGCTTCACAACGCTTGGCGCTGTACGGGGGATGACAGTTTGATAGAGCGGCACATCGAAACCGCCGAGAGGTGCCTGGATTGGATCGATCGCTATGGCGATCGCGACGGCGATGGGTTCCAGGAATATGGAACGCGCTCAAACGCAGGCTACGAGAACCAAAGCTGGAAGGACGCCGACGATGCCGTCGTCTATCCCGACGGCACTCCGGTCAAGGGACCGAAGGCTCTTTGCGAGTTGCAGGGCTATGTCTACGATGCCTGGCAGCGCATGGCTGAAATCTACGATGCCAAAGGCGACCGTGATCGCGCCAGGCAGCTTAGGGCCAAGGCCAAAACGTTGTTCGAACGGTTCAACGACGTGTTCTGGGATCAGGCGTCGGGTTTCTATGCCTTCGCGTTGGATGGGAAGAAGAAACCGGTTCTGAGCGTCACCTCCAATCCCGGTCATTGTCTTTGGTCCGGTATTGTCGCACCCGAGCGGGCCGCCAGGGTGGTGCAGAGATTGATGATGCCCGACATGTGGAGCGGCTGGGGCATCCGGACGCTTTCGGCCGAACATCGAGCCTATAATCCGCATTCTTATCAAAGAGGCTCCGTCTGGCCCCATGACAACGGGCTGATCGCGCTCGGTTTTCGGCGCTATGGATTTTTCAAAGAAGCTGCTCGTATCGCCGGAGACGTGAGCGGTGCAGCGAGCTACTTCATGCAGCATCGCATGCCCGAACTTTACGCCGGGGCGACGCGGACGCCTACGACGTTTCCAGTCCAGTACAAGAGGGCGAACGTTCCGCAGGCATGGGCTGCAGGCTCATGCTTCTCCTTTCTACAGGCGATCGGCGGGATCCAACCGGACGCTGCGAACGGAAGGTTGTACATCGACCCGAAACTGCCCGACTGGATGCCCGAGATGACCTTAAGGGATCTGCGGCTGGGGAAGAACCTTCTCCACCTTCGGTTTTGGCGCGCTGGCGCTCACACGCGTTGGGAAGTATGCGATGGTGATGCTTCGCTGGTGGCAACGCGCAGTTCCGCGACAGGCCCGAGCCTGTCAGGCATCTGCCATGCGACCTAATGCATATCCTTCAAAGTGCGCAGTGGTTTTGGAAAAAGATTCCTAAAACCACTGACCCCAAGTAAAAGCATCAGCCCGATAGGGTTGATCGGCTTCCTAAGTGTGCCGCGCCGGGGCGATCACGAGGCCAAAGAGCAGACGGGGGCGCGTAAACCTCACTTCATACGCTGAATCGGTCTGGCGCAAAAGCTTGATAATACACGGGATCGCCTCGCCCGGCGATCAGGTCGGCGACAAGGCGCGCCGTGATCGGCGCCAACGTCAGCCCTAGATGGCCGTGGCCGAACGCATGGACGACGCCTGGGCTACGGCGGGACCGGCCGATGACCGGACGCGAGTCCGGCAGCGACGGCCGGAAGCCCAGCCATTCGGAGGATGGCCGGCCAAGCTCGGGAAAGAATTGCCGCACACCGCGATCCAGCAGCGCCAGCCGGCGCGGATTTGGCGGCGCCACTAGCCCCCCGAGCTCGACCGTACCAGCAATGCGCAGCCTGCCGTCCATCGGCGTCATGTAGAATCCCAGATCGATCGGACACACGGGTCGGTTGAGGAGCGGCGTGTCGGTGGGAAATTCCAGGTGATAGCCGCGCTCGGTTTCCAGCGGGATCCGATCGCCGGCCTGCGTGGCAAGTGCCCGCGAGCGGGCACCAGCCGCGATCACGACCGTCCGCGCGGTGATGCCAAGCCCTGGGCCGCTCAGCCGAACCCCGCTGGCCTCCGCCGAGAGGCTCGCCACGTTCGCTCGCAGCAATTGGACGCCGCGGGCAGTCGCGGCGGCGGCTAGCCGCGCCAGCATGGCTTTCGGATCGCTGACATTGATCGAATCCGGGAAATACAGACCGCGGGCCTCGATGTCCGCCAGCCGCGGCTCCAGGCCCGCCACCTGTTCGGCAGTCAAGACCTCCTGGTGGACGCCAAGTTCCGCACGCAAGGATCGTCCGGCGGCCGCGCCGGCAAAATCGCTCTCATGCCGATAGATGTACAGGCAGCCATTGCGGCGCATCAGGTCCTGCAGGCCAGCCTCCTGCACCATTTCCTCCCAAGCCGGCAAGGCTTCTGCCAGCAGCCCGGCGAGCGCCAGCGCGTTGGCGCGGGTGGGCTCGGGGAACGACTGCCTGACAAAACGGACCAGCCAAGGCGCAAGCTGGAAAAGTGCTGCCCAGCGCCATGCGAATGGACTGTCGGGATCAAGAAGCAGCTTCGGCAGCGCGCGCAGCACGCCCGGGTTGCCGACCGGCATGCAGGCATATTCGGCGATCGTTCCGGCATTGCCGAACGAAGCGCCGGAACCTGGCTCGTTGGGATCGATGAGCACGACTTCGTGGCCTTCGCCGGCGAGCCGCAACGCCGTCGCCAGGCCGACGACGCCGGCGCCGACAACGGCGATTTCAACGCTGCTGGTTGTCGCCACCTGATATTCCTAGACGAAGCCGGGCAGTTGCAGATGGCCAGCGGCCAGCAATTCGGCCATCGTGGTAAGCGCCGTGCGCAAATCGTCCTGCGATCGCGCCGCGCCGACATTGATGCGCACGCCGTGCTGCACCGGTTCGCGCCCGACCGCGAAGGCGTCGCCGGGTAGAACGGCCACGCCCCGCTCGAGACAGGTGCGGGCGAAACCGGCCCCACGCCAGGGCTCAGGCAGACGCAGCCAGGCATGGGTCGAGGTCGGATGGCTCTGGATGTCGAAGCCCCCGAGGATTTCGCTTAAGACGGCCTGGCGCTGGCGCAATTCCTGCTTCTGGATTTCGATGATGCGCGCTGCCGCGCCTTCCTCGATCAATCTGGCGCCGATCAGCGCCGTCAGCGGGCTGATGCTCCAGCAATTGATACGCAGCGCCGCCGCGACCTGGCCAGCAATGGGACGCGGAGCGATGACGAAGCCGAGACGCAGGCCAGGCGCCAGGCATTTTGACAGCGCGCCGAGATGGATCGTCAGCTCCGGCTCGAGACTGGCGAAAGATGGCGGAGGATCGTCGGCCAGCTGCCGGTAGACGTCGTCCTCGATGATCAGCACATTGTGGCGGCGGGCGACTGCGGCGAGCTCGTGCCGGCGCTCATCGCTCAGCGTAATGGTCGTCGGGTTTTGCAGCGTCGGCACGAGGAAGACCGCGCGCGGACGCAATTGCGCGCAGGCAGCGTCGAAGGCCTCGGGCCGCATCCCGCCGCGGTCCATGGCGACGCCTCGCAGATCCAGCCCGTGCACGCGGCACAGCGCATTAATGCCCTGATAGGTCACCTCGTCGGCCAGCACCACCTCGCCTTGCCTGGCGACTGCGCCGAGCACGCAGTCGAGGCCATGCTGCGCGCCGGCGGCCAGCACAACGCGGCCGGGTTCGCCATCGCCGGCGACGGATTTCAGCCAGTCGGCAATCGCAGCACGCGCCCACAGCGGGCCTTCCGGCGGGTGGTAATCCTGCAGTGCGGCGTAGTGCCGGTCCTTGGACAGGCGCGGCAGCAGTGTCGCCACAGCATCGAGATAGGCGGACGTGGCCGGCCGGTTGACAGAAAGGTCGATGATGCCGCTCTGGTCGCTCGGCGCCGACACGAAGCCGGGCCTTTCGGCGGCGTCGCGGGTGGCGACGGTGGTGCCACGCCCCGGCCGCGCTTCGAGTAGACCCTGCTCCTGCAACGTCGACAGCGCTCGTGTCACGGTGGTGACGTTGATGCCGAGTGCCCGGGCGATCTCGCGCTGCGGCGGCAGACGGTCACCGACCGCCAGCGTGCCGGCGGCAATGCGTTCCGCGATCGCGTCGGCAAGACGGCGGTAGACCGGACTTTCATCCTCGGCGAGGCGGAGATCTTGGAGCATGCGGGAATTCGACTACGGCTGAGGTCTCACTGCTGGCGCATCTAGCATAAGACAATGCTCCGTACAATAGAGCTTGTCTGGTGTGCGACCGCAAGATACCTTGTAAAGGTTATCACACAACCCCACAGAAATCGGCTTGACGGACAAAGTTGTCTACATCTATGGTCCATTTCGAGTTAATTGTGTGACCATACAAGTTCGAGCGACCTGCCCGGAGGCAGGCCGTTCCGGGGAGGCAGAGACATGGATCACAAGCCGTATGTCGAATCGATTGGCCGCATCGGCAGCAATGCCGGGAGCGGCGAGCAATGAGCGCCCGCCGGGTGGCACTGGCGGCCGCCCCCGCGATGGAGGCATCCGCCCCCCAAGCCGGCGCTGCCGGCCGGGGATTGGTGGAATTCGCCGATGTCGAGAAGTCCTATGACGGCCGGACCTTCGCGGTAACGCGGATGAACCTTAGCGTGGCGCGCGGCGAATTCCTGACGTTGCTTGGCCCCTCCGGCTCCGGCAAAACGACGACGCTCAATATGCTGGCCGGCTTCGAGCGGCCGACGCATGGCACGATCGCGTTGGAAGGGCAGCCGGTCGACCGGCTGCCGCCCTACCAACGCAATATCGGCATGGTTTTCCAGAACTACGCACTGTTTCCGCACATGACCGTTGAGGAGAATGTCGGCTTCCCCCTTTCCGTTCGCCAGGTCAGCAAGGCCGACATCGCAACTCGCGTGGGCCGCGCGCTGGATATGGTGCGGCTCAGGCAGTTCGGCGAGCGCCGGCCGGCGCAGCTTTCCGGCGGCCAACAGCAGCGCGTGGCGCTGGCGCGCGCCTTGGTGTTCGAGCCGCAACTGGTGTTGATGGACGAGCCGCTCGGCGCGCTCGACAAGAAGCTGCGCGAGCACATGCAGTTCGAGATCAAGCAGATCCACACCATGCTCGGCGTCACCATCGTCTATGTCACGCACGACCAGAGCGAGGCGCTGACCATGTCGGACCGCGTCGCCGTCTTCAATAATGGCGCCATCGCCCAGCTCGGCTCACCGGACGATCTCTACAATACGCCGCAAAGCTCGTTCGTGGCGAGCTTCATCGGCGAAAACAACACGCTAGAGGGCGTCGTCGACCGCGTCTCCGGCAAACAATGTCGCGTAAGGCTGAATGGCGGCGGCGAGCTCACCGCTTTGGCCATCGGCGTGGCGCAGGGCGCTCCCTGCGACGTCGCCATCCGGCCCGAGCGGCTCAGCCTGACGCCGGCGTCCGCCGGCGGCAATGCCTTACCCGCCACGGTCGACGGGCGAATTTATCTCGGCGATCACCTGCGCCTAGTGGCTAGGCTCGCCAACGACCAGGTGCTGACCGTCAAGGTCGGTCCCGAAGCGACGATGGCAAACGGCGAGACGGTGACGATCTCGTGCGCGCCCAACGATTGCCGCGCCTTTCCGGCCGATGCCGGAACGAGCGGCGCCATTCCAAAACAGGGGAAAATGCAATGACGCAGATAAGAACACGCCTGCTCGCGCTCGCCGCCGCCACGGCCTGCATGGCCATCGCCGGAGCCGCCTTCGCCGACGAGTTGTCTATCATGGCAAGCGGCGGCGCTTGGCAGGATGCGCAGCGCAAGGCCTGGTTTGAACCGTTCGCCAAGGAGACCGGCGCGAAGGTCTTGGAGCAGGAATATCTTGGCGATCTCGGCAAGGTCAAAGCTATGGTCGAAACCGGCAACGTGCCGATCGACCTGGTGACGGTCGAGACCGCAACCGTTCTGCAGGGTTGCGACGCAGGCATTCTGGAGCGTCTCGACTATTCCAAGATCGGGCCGCGCGACAAATTCATCCAAGGCTCGGCGCTGGATTGTGGTGTCGGCCTCGATGCTTACGGCGACATCCTCGCCTATGACCCGATCGTGCTGAAGGAGGCGCCGACCTCGGTGCTCGACCTCTTCGACACCAAGAAGTTTCCGGGAAAACGCGCCATGCGCAAATTCCCGGCGCAGAACCTGGAATGGGCATTGATGGCCGACGGCGTGGCGCCCGCCGACGTCTACAAGGTGCTGGCGACGCCCGAAGGCGTCGACCGCGCCTTCAAGAAGCTCGACACCATCAAGAAGGACATCGTCTGGTGGGATGCCGGCGCGCAGCCGTCGCAGTTGCTCGCCTCCAAGGAAGTGGTGATGACCACCGCCTGGAACGGCCGCATCCAGAACGCCATCGACACCGACAAGAAGCCCTTCAAGATCGTCTGGAACAACCAGATCCTCGAATATGACATGATCGCCATTCCGAAGGGCGCCAAGAACCCGGATCTCGCCTACAAATACCTGGCCTATATCTCCAAGCCGGAAAACAATGCCAAGCTCGCCAGCTACATCACCTATGGGCCGGTGCGCACCGACGCGGCCTCCTTCGTGGCGGCCGACGCCTTGCCGAAACTGCCCAACGCGCCCGACCATCTGGCCGGCGCCTACCTCGTCGCCGACACCGAATTCTGGGGCGACTATGGCGAGGATCTCGTCAAGCGCTTCAACGCCTGGCTAGCCCAGTAGGCGATCGATGTCGGCGTTGCAGCCCAGCGAACTCGACCGGCCGACGCTGGCCCGCGACCGGTCAGCCGCCGATGCGGAACTTATATCCGTGTCGGCGGCGCTGCGCCGTGCCGAATTCGGCGACCGGCTGCGCTCGCTGCTGTTGGCAACACCCCTGCTCGTGCTGCTGGCGCTGAGCTTCGGCATCCCGATCGTGCTCCTGCTGTCGCGCGCCGCCTACGACCCGACGATCGCCGACGCCTTGCCCAAGACCGCCGCGGCGTTGAGCGGCTGGAGCGGCCAGGGCCTGCCCGGTGACGACGCCTTCGCGGCGCTTGCGGCGGACCTGAAGGACAACCAGGTCAAAGGCACGGCCTATGAATTGGCCAAGAGCCTGAACGCCCGCCTGCCCGGCGCGCGCAGCCAGATATTGAAGACGGTGCGCAGGCTCGAAAAAGCCGACGGACAGGCAGCGCTGGATGCGCTAAAATCGGCGCCGTTCTGGTCGGCGCCACCGACCTGGACAGCGATCCAGAGCGGCACCAAGAGCTTCACCTCGTTCTATTTGCTCAGCGCCCTCGACCTGCGCTGGGACGCCGATGGCGGCATTGAGCGGGTGCCGCCCGAGCAGGCGATCTTCATCCAGGTGTTCCTGCGCACCTTCTTCGTCGCGGCGTCGGTGACACTGGCAACGCTGATCCTCGGCTTTCCGCTCGCCTATCTCATCGCCAACGTGCCGAAGGGGTTGGCCGCCATCCTGATCGTCGCGGTGCTGCTGCCGTTCTGGACCTCGATCCTGGTGCGCACCGCGGCCTGGACCGTGCTTTTGCAGAAGTTCGGCCTGGTTAATGATTTCCTGCTTCTTATCGGCGTCACCAGCGACCGGCTCGACCTGATGTACAGCCGTATCGGCCTGATCATTGCCATGACGCATATCCAGCTGCCGTTCACGCTGCTGCCGATCTACAGCGTCATGCGCACCATTCCGCCCTCGCAGATGAAGGCCGCCTATTCGCTTGGCGCGCGGCCGTTCACCGCCTTCCGGCGCATCTATATTCCGCAGGTGTTTCCGGGCGTGATGGCGGGCTGCCTGCTCACCTTCATCCTGTGCCTCGGCTATTACATAACCCCGGCGCTGATCGGCGGCGCCAGCGACCAGCTGATCAGCAATTTCATCGCCAACTATGTCAATGTCGAGTTGAACTGGGAGATGGCGGCGGCGCTGTCCTTCATCCTGCTTGTCTTCACGCTGGCGCTGTTCGGCATCTTCGCGCGCATTCTCGGCCTCGACCGCCTGAAGCTGGTGTAGCCATGCTGTTGTCCCCCTACGCCACCACCGGCGAACGCATCCGTATCACCTTGCTCTGGCTGTGGTGCGGGCTGGTGATCCTCTTCCTTTTGGTGCCGATCCTCATTCCGGTGCCGCTCTCCTTCAATAGCGGCGCCTTCTTCATCTTCCCGCTCGAAGGCCTCTCGACGCGCTGGTACGAGGTCGTGCTCGGCACCCAGCGCTGGCAGTCAGCGATCGGCAACAGCCTGGTCATTGCCCTCGGCACGACGCTGATCGCAACGACGCTCGGCACGCTGACGGCTATCGCCTTATCGGACGAGAAATTCCCAGGCCGCCGCATCGTCATGCCGCTGCTGCTCTCGCCTCTGATCGTGCCGGTGGTGATCACTGCGGTCGGCTCATATCTGTTCTATGCGCGGGTCGGGCTTGCCAGCACCTATGCCGGCATCATCCTGGCGCACACTGCTTTAGCCAGCCCCTTTGTCGTCGTGACGGTGGGCGCCAGCCTGACCGGCTTCGACCGCAATCTGATGCGCGCTGCCGCAATCTCGGGCGCCAGGCCGCTGACTGCATTCTTCAAGGTGATGCTGCCGCTGATCCTGCCTGGCGTGCTATCGGGCGCTGCCTTCGCCTTCGTCACTTCTTTCGACGAGGTCGTCGTCGTGCAGTTCCTTGCCAGCGCCAGCCAGCGCACCATGCCGCTCGAAATGTTTATCGGCCTGCGCGAAAAGCTAAGCCCCGCAATCACCGCCGCCGCAACGCTGATGATGGCGCTGTCGATCGTGCTCCTGGTAGTGGCAAACATCCTCTCACGCCGAGGGCGGAGAGTTCCGAACCGCTGAAAGGTATCCGCTGCAGGGACTTCGCCGGCAACAGCTTCCGCCATTGGGAACTACGGCCTCCGGACGCGTCCTGGACCATGTCTGCCTCCATGACCCGACCCACGCGGGTCCATGGGGACTATCGATGTCGACAGGGCCGCACCCAATCCCGTTCCGGGTCGGCAATACCGCACAGAGGTGCAACGAAGCCGCCTGTCCGCATCCATCCTGGCGCTTCCCTATGACGATCGCGCCATCGCCGACGCGAGCTGCAGCTCGAAATCCCGTCGTGGCCCCACCCCCAGCGCGCAACTGATCGTCCAGGCGGTGTAGTCGCTGAGCCGCGTCCTCGATCGCGTCGATCTTCTCCTGGAATACGATCTGCTGCGCAGTATGCTCGAAGCTCTGGCGGGCAAGACAGCGTCGGCGCGCCAACGTCCAATGACCGCCGTTCTCGTAAATCCGCCCGTGGCGCAGGAGGAAGGAAAGTAGCTGCTGGCGTTTGCGGCGCAGATCGTCGGCTGCGGCTTCGCGGGCTCGCACCAGATCGCGGACAGCCTCGTGGACCACGTCCGGCACCCACACCCCGATCAGCTCGCCCGCCCGATGCAGTCGCGCTAGCGTGACGGCGTCCCGCCGGTTGGTCTTCACGCGCTCGCCCGGTCGCTTCGGAATCAGGGCCGGCGCAACCACCATGCAGTCGTGACCAAGATCGCGGACCTGCCGGCACAAGCCATAACCCGTCGGTCCAGCCTCGAAGCAGACTTGCAGTCGATCATACTTTTTTCCCAGCTTCTTGATGGTCCGCTCTATCGCCGCCGGACTATTCTCGACCTCGCCGACGAACCGGACCTCGCCAGTGCGGCCGCCCTCCGCGATCGCCACACCGCGTGCTTCTTCTTGGCTACATCAAACGCAACAAATGCTCGCTATACTCTCCCATGGCTCGTCCTCCGTGCGTGAGGATCGACTCGGCCCATCCGAGCAACCCTCGTCTTTTAATCGCACGAAAAGGCGGGCCACCGATCTCCGCCTTCGGATCAGCCCCGGCCGTACCGACGCCTGCCCTTTCACAGACGGAAGCGAAGCAATTGAGGCAGAGTTGTGAATGCTGGAGCAGGCGTTGAAGCCAGCCAACGCACACGCCCTGCTCCTGAAGGAGGCGATTGAGGTGGCGATGTCGGAGCACGAGTTCCGCACCCGGTCGAGCAGGAGCCAGGTAGCGCTCAAAACTCAAGGTCTGGATGGACGTCTGCCAGCCCTCCCATGTGGGCCATTCAGAAGGCGGCGCGATGGTGCCGCGGTGCCCGCCAAGGCACCGTTGGGGGACTGGGCAACTTCCTAGCCGACGTGCAGCTGGCTGTCGGCCACAACGTTCTGGGGCGGAAGCTGATGCTGGAGCGGCTGCTTTAGCCGTCCGGCCCGGTTCCTCTCGGCGTCCAGCAGTTCCTCCTCGGTTATCAGGCCGTTCATAAACAGCTTAAGCAGGTGGGACGCGATGCGCAGGGCCTGCTGCGATTCAGGGGGAATGCCGTTCTCGTTGCAGACTATGCGGCACACGCGAGAGAGCATATCGATCTCGCAGGGGTCCAAGCACTGACCGGGGTACAACATAGCCTTTCCTCCTCGAAAGCTACGAAACCCGGATAGTGCGACAGGCGCGTGAATTCCGCAATTGCTTTTGGCGTGATCGAGCCTGCTGTCAGGCGCGCCCTGTGTGCACTCGTGACGTGTGGCGGGTAGATTGTTTCTGGTAGGGAACATCGCTCTTATTTTAGGATCGTCTAATGTCTGCCCGCACAAAGGCATTCCCACCGACAGCTCCTCGACCGCCTTTGGGGCCATGTGTGGCAGCTTCAGGCTGCAGTTCCTCAAGGGCGGACATTCAGGTTGCGCGGGCATCGTTGTGAGAAGACCGATGCCGGAAGCGAGTTCCGCTCGTAATCCGGCTGATGAGATGGAAGAGCAACTGCCCGCCGGCTTGGGCGAAGAGCTCATCATCGAGCACGACGAATCCGAGGCGGCCCAACTTGCTAAGCGCAAGTTGCTCCGCGCAGTTTCTGTTGACGAGTCTCAGGCCCCTGTCAACGCACCGTGGACGAGCGCGCGCAGCTCTTTGCGCACCGGAATGGCGCTTGAAGGCAGCAGTTGCGTGAAGAGAATGACAACCATGTCGTCAACCGGGCTTACCCAGAAGAAGGTGCCTGCCGCCCCGCCCCAGCCGTAGTCGCCGACTTGCGCCGAAATTTGTGCCTTGGCCGGATCGAGGACGACGGAGCCCAGCAGGCCGAACCCGACGCCGTCAAACTGGGTTTCGGCCCAAACTTCGGTTGCCATCGAGGCAAGATCTCCCGATAGGTGATTGCACGCCGCCAATCTCAAGGTGCGGGGACTGAGGATGCGTTCGCCGCTGACTTCACCCCCAGCGCGCAGCATTTCGGCGAACCGCCAATAATCGTCGATGGTTCCGACGAGCCCGCCTCCACCGCAGAACGTATCAACCTTGCCTTGCCGCCATGCCGAAACCTCCGGCGCCTCGTGCAACGCCATCCCACCAGCCGTAGCCTCATAGAGCGGGGGAAAACGGCTGATCCCGGAGTCCGGCACAGAGAAGCCCGTGTCGGTCATTCCGAGGGGCTCGAAGATTCGCGTCGTAAAGTACTTGTCGAGCGTCATTCCGGAGACGACTTCCACGATGCGGCCGATGACATCGGACCCGACGCTATATTGCCACCTCGTGCCCGGCTCCCATTCCAATGGCAGCTCGGCGATCCTGCGGACCATCTTGTCGAGCCCACCGTAGGCCAAGGCGAGGCCGAGTGTTTCTTTGGCATAAGCCTCGCCGAGCAGGCGGGGGTTCGTAAAAAGGCTCAGGCCAGATGTGTGGGTGAGCAGATGGTGGATCGTCATCTTCGCCTTGACGGGCACGGTTTGGTCGAGCGACGTTGCGCCCGGTATCAGAAGCTGCACGTCTTTGAATTCCGGCAGGTATGCCTCGACCGGATCGTCGAGATGCACGCGCGCCTCCTCGTACAGCATCAATAGTGCGACGGCCGTGACAGGCTTGGTCATCGAGTAGATGCGGGCGATGAGGTCGCGCTGCCAAGGCCGCTTGGCTCCGACGTCGGCATGCCCGGCGCAGTCGAAGAAGGCGAGCTTTCCATGGCGCGCGATGAGCACCGCACCACCAGGCCAGCGCCCGGTGTCCACATAGCGCTGCATCCACCGTTTCAGTCGCGCCAGCCGCGCCTTGTCGAAGCCGAGGTTCGCAGGATCACGAACTGGTTCGCTACCAAATTGACCCATCGCGCAAATGTCCTGTCGCAGGCGGAGGCCCTTTGGACAATCCTGCGCTCTCCCCGCATTATTGCCAATAGTTGCCTGCTTGAACTTCAGTGAAGCTGCCGACGACGTCTGCTCTCAGGAAGCCCAAATTTAGCAAACGGCAAGTCGACCGCGGTGGACTGGCTGGCCACAGCCCGCAACTTGGATAAGGTCCTTGGATGCCACTAGCGCCGGAATCCACATCGGTCTAACGTTTCTCTATGGTCACATGTTCATGGCCCAAGGATTTAATGAAGCCCCTCCGCCGCCTCTCGCGAACGACGGTAACGCGCCCTATTTCGGCCGCAGAGGCCGATTTTGCCTCCGCCCGAAAGCAGATATCGCAGCCGACCATGCTGAAGTCGCGCTCGCGCCATGTTCGCGCTTACGCGGGGACAAGCGTGAACGTCTCATCTCAACTTCCGCTACATTCCAGTCCAAACGAACGAACGCGCGTCTCGGTTGCGCATGAGCCAAGCTTGCATCAATGCAAACTAGTTGTCGGAACCGACGCCGACCTCAACGGCTCAGGGCGTCCAGCGCCCTTTGTGCCGCGATGAGGTCGACGATCGGATACCTAGTGTTAAATGTGTGGACCACCGCTTGCAGACGCGTCGCCGCCTCATGCACACGCCCTTGCCGTGCCAGAACTGGTGCCAGTTGCGTTGCGGCGCGAAGCTCGAAGAGTCTCGCTTGCTGCCGACGGGCAGTGGCAATTGCTGTTTCGAATAGGTGCGCGGCACCCGCCAGGTCACCTCGGCCCGCGGCGATTTGGCCACGAAGGCGAATACATTCTGCTAGGTAGCTCGCCTCGTCCGTTTCGAAAACGAGGGTATCGACATCATCAAGCATTTGCGACGCGTCGTCGATGCGACCGGCGCGCAGGAGAAGATCACAAAGTTCGCATGCTTTCTCAGGGGTATGAAATACGACGTCTTGCGCACGCCAGGTAACCAAACTCTCCCGGACGTCATCGATGCCGGCATCCAGTTCACCTAGATGCGAACGGGCATGGCCGCGCCACCTGATGCCGCTGCTTCGACGCGCCGTGTAGCCGTGTAGTTCGCAAATCTTGACGATCTTCGTAGCATTCTCAAGGAGTTCCTTGTATTGCCCAAGTAGCGCACACAATTCGCACTGGGCGAGAAGACACCACGCGAGGTCGAAAGGCTTATCGACCTGGTTAAAATTTCGAATTAGGCGCTCTTTCTCTTCGACTGCAGCATCAAATAAACCCAATGTGATCAGCGTTTCGCTGAAATATTCCTGGGCAGAGACACGGGGTTGATCCGCACCGGCGAACAAGATGCCAGGACTTGGGTCAACACGATCAAGCAAATCCAAGGCCTTGCGCAAAGCTTCCGCTGCCTGCGGCTGCTCTCCCCGATTGGAATGAGCCATCCCCTTTGTTGCCCAAAGACTACCCAGATGGGCCGCTGGAAGGAAATCGGCACAGTTTGCGAGCTGCTCTTCGGCCAGGATCAGGTAGTCGTGATTGCGCCCAGTGGCATAAAAGAATGGAGCGAGTGAAAGCGCAACGTCACATTGCAATTCGACCGATGCAGCGTTCGCGGCGACAAGACGTGCATCCTCAAGGGCCTTCTCAAGGCGCTCAGACCGATACCCTTCAGCCTGCATCAAGGCATTGGCCATCGCAAGGTGGAGACGTGTCATCCGTTCAGCGCCGCCGGACACATCGCCAACTCTCCTGCTGCAGTCAATGGCACTGGCAAAGTGCGACACGGCTTCCCGGGTAGCCGCTCTGACCAGAGCGGCCACTCCCGCCTTTTGCCAGTGATCGAGCGCGCCCGACCAATCCCCGGCTTCCTGCAGATGGTGTGCGAGGAGCTCGGGTTGCGCTTCAGTGATGTCGGGCCACTTTTCCTCCAATACGTTTGCGACACGCTTATGTAGCTCCTGGCGCTTAGCGCGCAGCAGCGTGCCATACGCTGCGTCCTGAACGAGCGCATGCTTGAAGAGGTAAGTGGCCAGTGGCCGCGTCCCGCGGCAGAACACCAGACCGGCGCCGACGAGTTGATCCAGTGCATCATTTAGCTCAGCGGCATTTCGCTGTGTGACTGCTGCCAGCAATTCGTAGGAGAACTCCCGACCGAGAACCGCGCCGACCTGCGCGACCTCCTTAACGGCTGAGCCGAGGCGATCGAGGCGCGCCATCAACGAGGCATGCAGCGTGGCGGGAACGTTCAATGTCATCGCGGCAGCTCGTGAGAGCGCTGTCCTGGCGTTGCCGCTCTCCAACACCGCCTTGGTCAGCTCCTCGACGAACAGTGGCACCCCATCCGTGCGCTCGATGATCTCCGCGATCACGTCCCTCGGCAGCTCTTCGGTGCCGACGACCCGCTGGACCAGCGCGGCACCTTCACGACGATCGAGCCGATTGAGGACCATAACCGTGACGTGCGACTGCCCGATCCACGGTGGTTGAAACTCGGGGCGGTAGGTGAGGAGAAGCAGAACCGGCAGGCGCGGCACCCGATCGATGACTAGGTCGAGCAGCTCGCGCGAGCTGGGGTCGATCCAGTGCACATCCTCGAAGAGCATCAGCACCGGACCTTGTCGCGCCAGATCTTCGAGCTGCCTGAGCAGCGCATCGAAGGTTTTCTCTTTCTTACGCTGCGGCGCCAGTTGGAGAGGCGGGAAACGGCCGTCGGTCGGCAACGACAGCAGCTCAGCCAGCAGCGCACCGTCCTCCGACGAGGCCGGGGCAAGCAGGGCGCCAAGCTTATCCAGCTTTCTCTCAGGCGGGTCGTCGCGCTCCAACCCGGCGGCGCGTTCTAGCTGCGCAATGGTCGGGTGGAGCGCGCTGTCTTGACGGTGCGGCGAACAGAAATAGCGCAAGCGGGTGTGTGGCTCATTCTGGATCCGCTCCTGCAAGGTGAGGGTGAGGCGCGACTTTCCGATGCCCGGCTCCCCTGAGAGCAGCACCACACGACCTTCACCACTTTTCGCGCGCTGCCAGTGGCGCTGCAGCAGGTCGACCTCCTCCTCACGCCCGACCAGCGGCGTCGGCGTCGTCCCATGCATTGCCTCGAACCGGCTTTCGACAGCGCTCTCACGAACCACTTGATAGGGATGAATCGGCTCCGGAAAGCCTTTCACCTCGAGGGCGCCAAGATCGCGATATTCGAAAAGATCGCCGACCAGCTGCCGCGTTTGCGGCCCGATCACGACCGCGTCGCGTTCGGCAAGAGCTTGCAGGCGGGCGGCGAGGTTCGGCGTCTCGCCCACGACGCCGCGCTCTTGCCCTTCGCCGGCGGTGATCAGATCGCCAACGACGACCTGCCCGGTGCCGATACCTATGCGAGCCCGCAACGGCTCGGGCTCTGCAATTCGCCTGACGGCATCGACGAGAGCAAGACCAGCGCGCACCGCCTGCTCGGCGGCGTTCTCGTGCGCCTGCGGGTAGCCGAAATACACCAAAACTCCGTCGCCCATATATTTGGCGACAAAGCCGCCGAAGTGGGCGACCGTATCGGCAACACACCGGTGATACGCTCCGATGATCTCACGCAGGTCCTCGGGATCCAGACGCGTCGCCAGCGCCGTCGAGCCGACGAGATCCACAAACATGACGGTCAGCTGTCGACGCTCCGTGCTTAGCTCCTGGCGGTTCTGAGCCACGATGTCATCGGTGCTCGGGTCGGGATGGCTTGACGCCGGCACAAGCCCCACTACCGCCCTGCGGAATCGCTTGCGGTGACCGAGGAGCATGCCGAGCTTCTCGAGGTCGGCATCGGTCAGCTCCGGCAGGACTTCCGCGTCGATCGCGTTGTCGCGAAATGCCTGCTCGTATTGCTGGAGGCCGAGGCCTCGCAACCACGCGGCAACGTCCACACAGCTCTCCCAAGGCTGAATTCGGTCCCTCAGCCGCAATATTAGCTCAGATGCCAGGGAAATGCTGTAGACACGGATTTCTTTCGAAGCTGGAGTTCCCTCTGGAAGAATTTGGGGGGCTTCGAGCCCGGCATTGGTTGCCGGGGCAGTGATAGCTTTTGGCAGCAAAGCCGCCGTTCCTTCCGCGCGCAAAACTGAACGGATCCGCGTCAAACGGGACCCATTGCCGGCGGGCGATCCATGCTGACATATGGCTGATTAAACGGCGCGCGATCATCGAGGCGCGGCAAGGCCGTTAATGGGGCCGGAAAACGACCGTCTCCTATTGTGTAAGATCAGCGGTTAACACGCTGCCGGCAGCTGAGTTCGCAGCAGGCAATATTCCCGGTGCCAAGCTGGTCATCTACAACAGTGGCGGACATTTTTTGGTTGGACAGATGCAGGAGGTTCGCACGGCGGTTCGCACGTTTTTGGCTAGCGCGGGCTTGATCCCGTCATCCGATAGCCCAAGACAGTGACTCTCTCCTGAGAGCCCTCGCTCCGCCAAAAACAAAGATCGCACTCCAGCTTCAATATTCGCAACAGCACGGCTACGCTACTCGATATCAGCGGCGGCTCCGCATCATCAGCGTGTCGCGGCTTCCCGCCCAATGGCGGGCCAGCCGAAATCGCTCACAGGAAATGGTCCGTTCCGCGCCCGGCTTCGCGGCGGCGCGCCTAACTGCAGATACTTGTTCTTGTTCGCAACAGTCATCGGCTGACCTGAGAGGAACTATGAGAAGAGCAGCGGGTTTTGGTTTGATGCCGACACGTTCGGCGTCCATCGTCCAAGGAGGACATAATGAGACCAGCAACCGCAACTATGGCCGCTACCGTGATGATGACACTGTTGGCCTCGCCTGCGCTGGCGCAGATGGGCGGGACACCCACACCAGCAGCACCGGCACAGCAGCAGGGAGCCGAACAATCTCCGGGAAACGCCCAGACCCAGGGCTCCATGCGCGAAATGATGCGTCAGATGATGCGTGAAATGATGCAGGAAAGAATGCAAGAGGACGGCGGCGGCCGATGGCACCGCGACTTCCGAGAAGGTCCGCCTGAAGGACGCAGCATGAGGGAGGGCCGCCATGGTATGGGAGCCCGGATGATGCATGGCGCAGCGATGCGCATGATGTTTGCGATAATGGACGCCAACGGCGATGGCGCGCTGTCGCAGAACGAGGTTCAAGATTTGGTTGGGCGGATATTTAACGCCGTCGACAATAACGGCGATGGCAATATCGACATGGAAGAAATTCAAACTTTCTTCCATGGAGGGTCTGATCAGCCACCCGAATAATCCATTGCCGGTGTCCCGGACCGGCGGCACGGAGGACAGAGATCCTCGAAAGCGACTGTGATCGGCGAGCTGTCGCCGCGGTTAACCGCGCGTGCTCTAACAGCGGATACTCGGTCTGGAGCAGCGTCGGGAGGCGCCGGTTGGATCCCGTTCGAGGGAGTTCCGCCCAACTCTCGAGACGTTCGCTGCACGACATCGCCTGACGCGGTGGATCTGTAATTGCTCAAGCGTCTGATACGCTTTCTGCCGGATCAAGCCGGAAATGGGTGGGACCAACTATCGTCGAACAGGAGGCCCACAATGAACGATCGTCTCTCCAGTCCGTCCGGACTTTTGCCTGGGTTATCGCAACTTGGCTCAGCAATTTGCCCTTGGCCGCGATGGTGAACGCATCGCGCGCCTTGCATCGGCCCTGGGGAGATCAATAGGGCTCGGGCGCAAGGCGGCTGCGCCTACACCCGCTGCGGCAGAAAAACCCAAACGGGCTGCTCGTGCGGTGGCCGCGACGACGACTGCTCATTCAAGTCACCCCGAAGAACGCCCACAAGGCACCTGCCAAAGCCTGGCGGGCTGCATCTAGTCGAGGTGCCTGCCTATTGCGGGTCTGAACGCGGCGAATCCTCGCCTTTCGGCAAGGTTTTGCCGCGGTGCGCCTCTTTCTTTCCGCGCTTGGGCAGCACTGAATGTTCAAGCCGTCATGTCAACCTCTCAATCAGCGCGTGGCTGCGTATTGTTTCGAGATTTTTTTACCTTCCGGTCCCAAGCTCGATCCGGAAATTGTCCTCCGCCGCCTCGGCCACTAGACGGGCGCCTTGTGCCAGCGGCGAGAGCCATTCGGAACTGCCGGCGGTGACAAGGCTAGCTGGTTAGTCCGGGCATTTGCTGGAGCGCGTGTTCTCCCTTCTGCTTGGAATTATGGGAATCGAAGATGGAATTCGTCCAAGAATCAGTGACTTACGAATTAAGTGGGGATGCTTGGCAATGCCGCTGCCTGAAACTATCGCGTATCTGAAATGCGGGATAGTTTCATGGAGTTATAGTCGAAGTGTTTTCATGCACAATGATCCCGCTCGATACCCCCACGGGCATTTTGGATTACACTCGAGCATGTTCGATCTGGGTCTCCCTTAAATGAGGGACTTACGAGTTGCACTCTTGCCTACCGACGATCAAGAATCCAAAACCGTCGGAAGCTGGTTCTACGCTTGTCTCGAGGGCGACTCGCCACATGGAGTCGAGTGCAGTGCGCGACGAATTTTTCGATATCCCAGTGACGATCGCACCTTCCGAAACAGGCCCGTCACCTCGTCGTTACACGTACGGCCAAGGCCGCGTCGCTGCTGGCCGAAAATTAGCCCCGAAAGAATGGCCCGCGTTACAAGTCCGCAGTCAAGGCTATTATGGATGTGATGCATCAGCGCAAGACGGTTAGCGTCGCCCGCCTTTACGGCAGCGGCGAAGGAAGCCCATGTTCGTGCGTGAAGGTCGGTTCGACTGGCGGTGCCGCGCCATTGCGCCAAAAATGCATTCGCCGGAATAGAATCCCTGCTTATCGGTACAAGCAGGCAACTTTACCTCCCCGACGACGTTGCGAAGGAATGATCGTTGCATACGATCGACGTAGTGTGAGGAGATAAAAATGAACTTCAAAATTCTCGCCATGGGCGCGATGGCGCTCTCGATGGTAACTGGAGCTGCGCTGGCCGCGTCCAGCGGAGGTACCTCCGCGCTCGACGATCCGGCAAAGATGTCGCCGTTCTTCACCGATGCGGGGATGAAAACATTGAGGTCTGAGGCAGACTTCAAGACCGCCTGGAAGGCCATGAAACCCGATGAACAGAAGGCGGTTCTGAAGGATTGCGGCGATACGACGATCAATAAGTCGCATGCCGACTTCTGCGCGATGGCCAAGATGATGGGCGGCTGAACTGCGAGTAAGGAAGGACGGCGAGAAAACGCCCCTTCCAGTCCCGACCCGCGCGCATTCTTTACGAGCTGTTTGAAGGAGTAAGGCAGAGCGCCTATGCTTGCCTCGGATGAAGGCAGCAATGGGTATACGGTAGTCTGGTACGGAAGACTGGGCATCATTGACAAAGTGACCTTCGACGCTGAGAGGGCAGCCAAAGATCACGCGATGGCCATGTGCCAGACCCGGAAAGGCGACGTTGGAGTCGTGTCGGTCGAGGTTCGCAAGGATAACGTGTTCAGCCATGCGGACATTTAGGAATTGTGCCAGAAAGCATATATAGGCTCGAAAGGAGGCGGCTTAGACTCCTCTCCCAGATCGGTGCTTCCTACATATGGCTGTCGGGCATGAACCGGTTGAGCGAATGTCTGCCTCGACGTCAAACTGCCACATGCAACACCAAGTTACCCCATCATCGCGCCCGAAAGGATAGGCGGTGGTGATCGCCGTCTGGCAGGGACTCGCCAAGCATCAAGCAACGCCCTAACTGCTTGACGTGTGCGATGTCGCGACCTTCATAGTGAGACGAAAACGGCAAGGTCCACCCTTGCGTTGAAGTGGTCGAAGCATGGGGCGAATGGCATGTCCGCGTGGTCGAGGCCGACAAGGAAACGACCCTTACCTACGATATGGAATCCTTTGCCCTCGCGTATGCGGAAGGCCAGATTGAGCCACGAGGAACCTGCGCTGACCAATGACGTTTAGGGCTCATCCGCGAGGAGCCCATGACGACGAAGTACCACATCGATGAAATGCAGGGTGACGAAGTTGTAGCCCTGCATATTGCCCACGGCGCGACAGCTTTGGAGGCTGTAAGCAAAGTTACGACCGGACCGTTCGTCGTCAGAACTGTGCAGGCTCATTGGTTCCGGGTCGCGGATGAGGGGCGGCGAGAAGTTTTCAAGTTCGCGGTCGAAAGAGACTAATTAAGCTTGCGCTAATACTTGACAATGCAGCCCGGGCAATCCGTGGGGGCGTCCGTCCACGCTCGCCGGGGAACTCTATCAGATCAGGGCTAGCCCTCCCAGAAATCCTTCAGCGTGGCGTGCGTAGCTTTTCCTCGCCCTTGAGGAACCGAACGCTTCCGACCAGCCCAGGCTTGAGCCACTCAGCCTTGGCCTTTTTCAGACCTATCGGTGTCGGGCCGCCAATCTTGCCTTGCACCCGATCCCAAAGCCGTTGCCGCTTATCTGCTTTGAATGCCACGAACGCGCCGCCGGCATATCGGCCGTTGTCGGCCATCAGCACCATCGCAGGCTTACCGGCCTCCCGTTGCACGCCGATGATGTCCATTTCCTTTTCGGTATAGCACTTGATCTTGCGCCAGTTCATCGTCGGACCACTGCGATAGCTGCTGCCCTTGCGCTTTGACACCATGCCTTCCAAGCCTGCTTGGTCGACAAGATGATAGACGGCATCGCCCGTTCCCGGCATTGCTTCGCTGAACTGGATGCGGCCACCGGTCGGGATCAGCGCCTGGAGGATTTCGCGGCGGTCTTCCACCGGCATGTCGCGCAAATCGTACCCGTTGAGGTACAGGAGATCGAAGGCGACCAGGTATAGGTCGCGCAGGCGTCGAAGCCGAACTCTTTGCCGTTGTCGAAATAGAGCGACTGCGGCATGCCCCACGCTTCGATCATGGCTGCGAAGCCTTCGATCACGTCGCGGTTTTGCACGCCGCCGCGCTTTTCGAAAAAGATCAGCCCCATCCAGAGGCGCCGCCCAGTCTAAGAAGCCGCTCAGTCTAGCAGTGGCGACTGTGCCGTCAGGACGACTGAGGTGAATGTCCCCAGGGTGAACATCGCCTACCACCAACTCTTGTTCGAATATTACAATGTCCCCCAGTTCATGTACGATCGGCTGTTGGAAGCCTCCTCTATCGGACAATTCTTCAATGCTGAAATCAGAAACGCCTATCCCTGCAACCCGATCTGATCGGCCAGTTCTGGTCGGCGCCGGTGCAGTGAAGTGAATTTCCGATGTCCGCAATCGGGCCATTTGTAATGTAGGTCGAACGACTGGCTCGAAGGTGCATTGCCGCCGCCAGCTAACAACCGCTACGGATGAGGAAGGACAAGCAGTGCGCTGGAAGGCGTCAGGCCTCTGTTCACTTGCTATGCGCCCAAATGTGCATATATTGTGCGTATGGTCGGAGATTTGTCATGACTCACGCACAGCTGGCATCGTCGAAAGTGGTCTCAGGCTTCGTCGACAGCCTGCAGGAGCCGCGCACACCTTATATCTCGCCGAAGCGCCTGTCGCAGGCGCTCGGCGTGAAGGTGGCCAACCTCGCCCAGTTGACTGGTGTCCACCGCAACACGCTGCGCAATCCCGCATCGGAGCGCCTGCAGGGCCGGATGCGCGAGATGGTGAAAGTGATCTCGGCCGCGACGGAACTCACCGGCGACGTCGACAAAGCGATTTACTGGTATCGCAACGAACCGATTGCCGATTATGGCCATCGCACGGCGGCCGAGCTCGTCGCGGACGGCCAAGTTGAAGCAGTCCTAGCCTTCATCCGGGATCTCGAGAACGGGGCGCGCGGGTGAAGGTCACCCGCGTCGGGCCGGACGAGATCTTCCATCGCTATCTGACACCCAAATGGGCTTTCCTGCCCACCAGCGGTGCAGGCGCGGCGAATGACGGCGGTCGTTTCAACCGGCCAGGCGTCGAAGCCCTTTACCTGTCCCGCGCACCTCAGACGGCGTTGGAGGAATACAAGCAGGGCGCCAGCATCACTCCGCCGGCCACCCTTGCCGCCTACAAGATAACGCTCTCCGATGTCGCCAACCTTTCGCAAGGATTTGATCCGGACATCTGGGATAGTGCGTGGAAGGAATGGGATTGTGCATGGCGCCAGATCGCGCGCATCGACAAGAAAATCCCGCCATCGTGGAAGCTCGCGGACGTGGTCATCACGGCCGGGCTGCGCGGTATCTTGTTCCCGTCGCTGTGTCACGCCGGCGGTACCAATCTGGTGATCTTTCCGGCCAATCTTGTCGACGGCGATCGTGTCGCGGTTCACGATCCTGATCACCGGCTACCGCACGACCAGTCGTCCTGGCCCTGAGTGATCGCCTGTCTTTGTGGTCGCAGCGCGGCAAGCCCCGCTGATGACACCTCCTAGTCCTCAACGACATCGTCCTCGCCGCTAGGCAAGTCGGCTGGAATACCGCCGACCAAGAGTTTCTCCTTCGACAGCAGCCCTGCGTCCTCGAGCGCCTCGAAATCCGGCAGCTGGCGCAGCGTGTCGAGCCCGAACTGCGACAGAAAAGTCTTCGTCGTCACATAGGTGTAGGGCGCCCCCGGCTGCGGGCTGCGCGGCCCCGAGGCGATCAGCTCCTGTCGCCGTAGCACGCCGATCAGATCGCGCGAGACCTCCTTGCCGAAGAAGGAAGACAGCTCGCCACGCGTGATCGGCTGGAAATAGGCAATGCACATTAGCACGAGCGCCTCCGACTGCGACAGTTCTTTTGTCCCCTTCCCGGCCGTGCCAAAGGCGGCGTGGATGATGTCGCCAAAGACCTTTTTCGTCCGGTGCTGCCAGCCGCCGGCGACCGACACCAGCTCGTAGGGGCGGCCTTCGAGCTCGGCGCGGATGTCGTCGATGATCAGCTCGAGTTTGCAGTTCTTCCCCACCACGCGCGCTAGGACACTTCGCGTCACCGGTTCGCTGGCGGAAAAAATCACCGCCTCCACCCGGCCCATCCATTCACGCCAGCGCAGTTCTGGCGGCAGGTGATCGAGCTCGGTGTCAAGCAGCGCCGGCTGATCGTTCGGCTTGTGGCGGGCAGAGGCTTCGCTCATCGCTAGAGTCCAAACAGCCGGAAGGTGGGACGGCCGGAAAGCTCGCGCACGGCCTCCAGTTGCTGCAGCCGTTCGAACAGCCGCCGCGATGCAAAGCGCGACAGATCCTTCGTCGTCAGCGATCCGGAGACGGCGTCTTCGTTGAGCAGCAGGAAGATCACCTCGCCGGCACCCTTGGCACGCAGTTTCGGCGTCACCGCCAGGAGTTTTGCGGCGCGGCGCGACAACTCGTCAGCCAGCCGGCAGGCCTGCGCCGCCGCTTGAACGAGCGCCACGCAGACCGCGGGCTCAAAATCTTTCTCCGCGGGTCGGATGCGCTTGGCGCCGACGGCCTCTGCGCGGAAAGACGGGCCAAAGGCCTGCGCCATCAGGAGCGGCAGCGGCCGCGGCCAGCGCAGGCATTGCGCCAGCACCAGGTCGGCGAGCCACCAAGCCAAAAGCTCGGCATCGGGGCGCATGGTGACGACGCGGACGGCGATCGCCGCGGCGGCGAACGGCGCCGGCCGCCGCGAGCGCGCCAGGTCGTCGATGTGTTCACAAAGCGCGGCCAGCGCCTCGACATCCCAATGGAGGCCAAGCTGGTCGACTATCTTCCCGAGCCGGTCAGGCGTAGCGACCGGCGGCTGCCCGGCCAACTGCCGCCAGGCGCCAAAGATGGTGCCGGCGGGTCCAGGGTCAGCCCCGGCCTGGCGCAGATACCAGGCGTCGCGCAAGGCGGCCGCGTCCTCGGCGCGGCCGGCGAGCCGCATGCCGGAGGCGGCGCAATCGAGCGCCAGCCGCTGCCGCCACGCGCCGGCCCAGGCAGGCTGCGCGCGGGCCAGCGTATCGAGGACACCCAGCGCGGCGCCAGCCCGGAAGGCGGCCTCGCCGTCGCGCGGCGCGCCGGCGCTTGCAATCGCCCAGGCCGGAACGGAGGGCGGCGCAGAGGAGCTGGCGGTCGCGGGATCAAGGCGAATCATGATTGTGGAGGGTAAAGCGCTCGTGCGCTTTGTGCCATGAATTTTGCACCAAAACGCACAGCGTGTCGCGGAGACAAAACGAACGATAATCTTGCATTATCACTCGTTTTGTTCTTTATAAGAGAAATGGCCATTTTCGTCGAGCAAAGCCCCGAAAACCGTGCTGGGCACCGCTCTGCTGACCAGAGAGAAGGGCCGCAGGGGTCGTGCATTCCCGCATCGGATAGAGTATATAGGCTGAAGGTAGACAATTAGGAACCAAGGTACCCTCAAATGGCCCTCAGCATCAAGGATCGGGAAACGGAACTTCTTGCCCGCAAGCTCGCCCAACGCACGGGTGAGACCATCACCATTGCCACCAAGCGAGCGCTCGAGGAGCGACTGCGCAGGACGGGCTCTGATGCGCGCAAGGCAGCGCTGCTGGAAGATCTGGAGGCAATTCGCAAGCGCTTGAACGCGCTGCCGATTCTCGACGAGCGAACGCCCGATGAGATCATGGGCTATGACGAGAACGGAATTCCGTCCTGATGGTCATTGATGCTTCCGTGATTGCCGCAATCGCGTTCAATGAGCAGGAAGCCAGCGGTCTCCATGAGAAAATCGCCGACGATCCTGTTCGCCTGATTTCGGCTGCGACGGTGCTTGAGGCAGCCATGGTCATCGAGGCGCGCCTCGGAGAAGCAGGCGGAGCGGATTTTGACCTTTGGCTTCACAAAGCCGAGGTCGGCATCGTGGCCGTGACCGCGGAGCACGCGGACCAGGCTCGCCGTGCCTGGCGCCGCTTTGGCAAGGGACGGCATCCAGCGGCGCTCAATTACGGCGACTGCTTCTCTTATGCCCTGGCCAAACTCACCGGCGAACCGCTGCTTTTCAAGGGCGATGATTTCTCCCGAACGGACATCAAGGCGGCATGAGGATGGCTGATAACGGTCACGGATCACCGGCTTTCGGCGACGACGACATGCCCGACATCGTCGACGTCGTCATGGAGATGGGCCGCGCGCCGGAGGATCCCGCAGCCGACACCCCCTCCCCTTCCCTTCCGGCCGTCCGACCGGAGCCGCGCGTTTCGGCGCATCTGGAGCGCCTGGCCGACCGCGCCCGGAACTATGTCGAGGCAGCAAGCTCGGCCAACACCCGGCGCGCCTATGCGACCGACTGGAAGCATTTTGCGAGCTGGTGCCGCCGCCAAAGCATTGAGGTGTTTCCGCCTGATCCGCAGGTCATCGGGCTTTATATCACCGCCTGCGCGTCGGGTGCCGTCACGGGCGACCAGAAGCCGAACTCCGTGTCCACGATTGAACGGCGCCTCGCCTCCCTAACGTGGAACTATGCGCAGCGCGGCCAGCCGTTGGACAGAAAAGACCGCCATATCACCACCGTCATGGCCGGTATCCGCAACACACACGCTTCCCCACCCCGGCAGAAGGAAGCGGTTTTGCCGGAGGATCTGATCGCCATGCTGGAGACACTGGATCGCGGGACCCTGCGCGGACTGCGCGATAGGGCGATGCTGCTACTCGGGTTTGCCGGCGGACTGCGCCGCTCCGAAATCGTCGGCCTCGACGTGGCCAGGGACCAAACTGAGGATTCGTCCGGTTGGATCGAGATTTTGGACAACGGCATTCTGGTGACCTTGCGTGGCAAGACTGGTTGGCGCGAAGTTGAGATCGGCTTTGGGTCGGCCGACAGCACCTGCCCCGCGGTTGCTTTGAAGACCTGGCTGAAAATGGGGCGTATCGCGCACGGGCCTGTTTTTCGGCGCGTCACCGGCCAAGGCAAGGCCGTCGGCGCCGAACGGCTGAACGCCCAGGAAGTGGCGCGGTTGGTCAAGCGCGCGGCAATGGCCGCAGGCGTGCGGGGCGATCTGTCCGAAAGCGAGCGAGAAATGAAGTTTTCAGGCCATTCGCTGCGCGCCGGTCTGGCCTCCTCGGCCGAGGTCGACGAGAGATACGTGCAAAAGCAGCTTGGCCATGCATCCGCCGAGATGACCCGCCGCTATCAGCGCCGGCGTGACCGTTTTCGTGTCAACCTCACCAAGGCAAGCGGATTGTAGGCCGGTATAAGCCCCCTCCCCTGCCCTTCCATGAGCCTACTATGACCAAGACAACTGGTCCTTCGGCAACCGGCCGCTCGGATCGAAGACAGTTACTTTATGCGGGAGGTCCGGACCCCACTCCCACAGGACCAGGTTACGATCCTCGTCCTGGGCACTTGGCGCGAAGCTCGGGACCACAATTCCGGCAATATCGCGAGACCGCAGCCGGTCGTAGATGGACCAGGACGCCGGGCGCTCTGCGTCGCCTAGAGCCGTCGCCCAGGCGCAGGCCATGTCCTCGAGCGCGATGGCGAATTCTCCCCTGGCCTGTTCGGTTGTCAGATCCACGATGTCGTCGCAGTCGACCTCATAGGAGCAAAGGACACAGGGATCGATCCGGTGCGCAAAGCCCTGGTTGGCTTCCTTGACCGCAGTCATGATTGTCAGCCCGAGATAAAGCGCCGGCACGCCTTTAGGGTTGAACCGGACGCCTCTGATCGCCGCTCCATCACCGGAAGTCGGCTTGAATGCCCAGCGTGGATCGTGCGCCCTGTAACAGGTTCTGACGAACCTCACGCAAAACCGCCAACGGCCATGTGATCGAGATAATCACGGACCGCGGCGGCCTTGCCATCCTTCACCAACGCTTCGGCGGTGCGTCCGCCAAATGCCGCAAGCGGCTGAGCCCGATACCAGGCCATTGCCTGTTCCTTGCCGCCCGCCCAATCCGTCACGCGGCTGATGATCTCGAGCATTTCGCGCAGACGCCCCTGGGTCTTTGTCGCAGCGCTGCGCTCTGAACGATAGACTGTCTCACGCGCAAGACCGGCGGTCTGGGCCAACTGACTCTTGGACATCCCAAAACCATCCGCGACCTGCTCGATCGCAATCTTCCCGTTCCGATCCATATAGGACAAGACGAGCGGCCTATTCTGCTCGGCTGTCTTGAGTGCATGCCCCATAGTGTTCATCCACCATATCAGGAGTCATATTTCTTGTGCAAAAGGTATGGCATTTATGGACAGCTTTCAAGCCCGGGAGCCCGCCGACCGTAGGTGGCTGCACGCCGTCACCTACTCAGGTGCCCTTGAGCAGCGCCGATCAACCCTGAGCCCCGAACCCTGTACCTCACTCATGCCGTCATCCTGGTTGCCGGACCATTGGCCTTGAGCGCGGCCATCAGCATCGGTCCGACCGAGAACTGCCCTGCCCGAGCCTTTTCCGTCAGCACACGCAGATAGCCACCGGCCGAATTGATGTGCTGTGCCCGTTGCAGAATACACGCAATCACAATCGCGGCGACTTCCTGACCCATCACATGGCAAGCCTCCTCATAGGCCGACGGTGAAACACCAAGGTAGCCGCGCACCTGGGCCGCGGTGAGCATCAAATCGCGCCAGCTGGCGATGCCGTTGGCCGCATACTCCACAATCTCCGGGCAGGCCTTCAGCACCAGTCCAATCGGATAGCTTTTCAACCGCTCGTCCGGTGCCGGTCTTGGCTCGACGGCCGCCCTGCTTTTTTCGAAAGCCGGTTCAAATACAAAAATGGAGTCTGTGTTTGAATCAGATTGCTGCCGCTCACTTTGGGACTCATTGCCGCCGGGATTCGTGGAATTTGCGAAGCTTTCCAGCATCCTATCCACTTCATCATGGAGCACGGTCATCTCGCCGACGATCGCTTCCAGCTGTGGCAGCCCTGCCCGGCGCGGAATTGCATCCACGATGGACCGAAACCGCCTCCAGACGCCGCCCCAGTCGCCAGAAACCCCTTCCTCGACCGCCGCCTCGACCAGCTTCTGGATGTCCCTGCGATGCAGCGTGATCCGCTCCCGCATCAATTTCAGCGCCAGACATTCGGCGCGGACCTGCTCGGCGGCGCGCTGAAACTCCGAGGCCCGTGTCAGCAAAGGCGCCAACGAGAACCCGAAGACCTCCAGGACAGCACCGCCCTGCCCCTTGCGAGCGAATCTTTTGCCGTTCGGACTATCGCGGCGTATGATCAGGCCGCAACTCACGAGCTCGGCCAGGTTCCTTCTTAGCGTTGAATCGGCCATGCCGTGCGCCCGCAAAGATAGCTGTGCATTCGACGGGAAGACCATCAAACCGTTTTCCTCGCTGATCTGGTCGTCAGGATAGAACGTCAAAAGCCCGCTCAGCACCGCCAGCGCACGATCACCAACGCCAACGATAGACTTGCCCTCGCATAGCCACCGGTAGACCTGCCATTTCTCAACGGCGGCCCCCTCCGGAATCTGCCGTGACGCGGCGTTGGCCTTCACCAAGGCAAGCGTCATCGGCCGCCGCCCAAAGGGCGTCGTCGCAAACCCACTCTCCATTTCCCTCACCTTTCACGAAGGCAAAAGAAACCTGCTCGCCGAAACGGCGCCACGACTCTTGACAGTGATTCGGGGAAGTGCGATTCTCAGCTTGCTACAGACGAGAAGGGCTTCCGCGACGGCGACGTTCGGGGGCCTTTTTCTTTTGCGGTTTCAGTCTCCCGTTTTCTTTGACATTTCCGATTGCCGGAAAGCTTCGAAAAGCTCGTCAAGCCGTTCGGTGATGAAAGCACCGAATGGCGAGGCTTCCCTCGCTTTCAGGGCAAGCGTGAACACTTTTCCAGTGTCGGTGATCTTGGCCCGCACCGACTTGTCCCGCGGCGCCCAGGCCGTGTCTCGTGTCTTCGTCGCAGCCGGCGAACGTTTCGCCGGCGCGCTCAGGAAGTCGAAAAGAAGCGCAAAACGTGCGTCACTGCTTGGCGCCGCGAAATCGGCGCTCTTCACATACTCACCCGCCCTGCCCGCGTTCCCCGGATGCTCCATGAGCTTGGCCAGTTGCCACCATCTGTCCCGCCCGACGGCCTTGGCCGCGCCAACCGCCACAATGACTGGCTCGGGAATATTGCCGGTCACGGAGCGCATCTTCGAGAAGGTCGTGTCATCGAGTGCCAAAGCGGACTTCACCGTGTCCGACGTGTGGCCGCGCTTGAGAATGCGATCGGCAAACAGGGTCCTTTCGATGAAGGACAGATTGGCCCTGGCGGCATTCTCCTGGCCCTGGGCGATAACATGGTCCTCGTCGCCCATCTTCTTGACGACGGCGCGGACCGGCCTTCCCAGTTGGCGGGCAACCTTGACGCGGCGATGGCCGAATACAGTCTGGAAGCGTCCCGAAACCTCCGGATGCGGTCTGACCAGGACCGGCGAATCTTGGCCTCTGTCGCGAATTGCCGACAGCAACTCCTGATACGCCTGGTCGTCTTCGTCCAGGCGGTCCGAGACGAAAGAGGTGTCAACCATGGCAGGATCGAGATCGACGACCGAACTCTTGGAGAGCTCCTCGAAGGATTGCATGATCGAACGGGAGGCACCACGAACGGCATACCCCGATACATCCTTGTTATCGGCCACCGCAGCGACGGGCCCCATCACACTGCCGAAAATATCCTTACGGGCCATTCAACCGCCTCCGTGCGCGGCTAGCGATCTGATTCCACGAGCAAAATAGCCGGTTTTTACTGCCGTAAAGTTCGTCGTCATGACCGACCCCAGGCGCGATGGACGAGGGTGACGATCTCGGCGTTCACCGCGTCGAGCGATTCCAAAGCGCGGTCATATGTCGAGCGGGTGAAAGCCGATTTCTCCACCTCGTAAAGCGTTTGCTTGGTGAGGCCTGCATCGGAAATCGCCGTCGACTTCAACATCGGATTTTCCAGGATCTGGCCGGCAAGCATGGACTGCATGAAGCCCACCATTTGCGCCTGCGGAATATCGGTCGGTTCGTAGCGCGTGATCAGGTAGCGAAACCAGTCGAGTTCGATCGCGGCGCCGGCGGCCTTGATGGTCTTCAAGATGCCGCCAAGCATCAGCAGGAACTGGCTCATCGACATCAGGTCGAGCATCTGCGGATGGACCGTAATGAGGACCGATGTCGCCGCCGACATTGCCGTCAAAGTCAGATAGCCAAGCTGGGGAGGGCAATCGACAACGACGACATCGTACCGGTCGTCAACCTCCGACAGCGCTTTGGCCATGCGCGTGAAGAACTGGCGGCCGGCATTGGAGGTTTTGTCCTGCATGGCAAGCGGCGTGTCGTACTCGTATTCCTGCAGCTCGAGATTGGCGGGAATGATATCAAGGCCCGGGAAATTTGTCGGTATGATCACATCCGCAATCGATCTACGTTCGTCGTCATACCTGATCGCTTCATAGAGCGAGAGGTTGCGATCGAGTTCGGGCTGGAAGCCGTGCAGTGCCGACAGCGAAGCTTGCGGATCAAGATCGATCGCAAGAACCCGATGACCGGTCAGCGCCAGGTGCTGGGCGAGGTGGGCAGCCGTGGTCGTCTTGCCGCTGCCGCCTTTGAAATTGACCACCGCAACCACCTGGAGTTTATCGCCAAGCTTGCGGTGCGGAACGTACTTCTTGACTTCGGTCCTGCCGTGCTGGTCCAGGAAATGTCTGAGCTCGAGCATCTGGGTAGCCGTGTAGGTGCGACGGCCGGAAGGACTTTGGTCAGGCAACGGCCCCTTGCCTTCGAGATGGAGACGCTTCAGATTGTTCTGCGAGACCCCAAGGTAGTGAGCGACCTCCGCCATGGAGAATGTGCGCAGCGTCTTGGTTGCATTGGGCGGAAATTTCTCCATCCGAAGCTGGTTCAACCGCCGGGAAATCTCGGCGCCCTGTTCGAGGATTTTGTCATCGAACTCGAAACGAGGCAGCCGCATGGAGATATTCATTCTCGTCGAAACCTGAATTGGCGCTTTTTGTAAGCAATACCCACAACAAGCGCCATTAAGCTCCGATTCGGACTTACCGGCAAGAAGTTTTGGGTTAACAAAAGGTTAACGCATGCCAGACCGCAGCCGATCGCACGGGCGGCCTGCGGAGTTTACCGCAGTAAAAAGATCCCGGATCGATATTGAAAACAAGGAGTTGCGCCGCAAGACAACGAACCGGCGAAGCCAACTTTTAGATCGCCGGTCGCGATAGTGTCGGAAAAACCGCGATGTTGACGCGGGACAGTGACAGGCATCGACGTGGTCTCGGTTTGAAACCGGGAAGGAGGGGACTTGCGTGTCAACGTTTGTCGCAAGAGGCCGACCGTGACAGGGGCGGGCGCTGCAGAGCCAAGCGTTCGTCGATCGTGCACCTCCGAGTAGGGACGGGGGCCAGTAAAGACCAGCAAGAATGCCATTCCAACTGGCTTTGTACGGGAGCCGAGTACGTCTACTGTTTTTTCAGTGCCTGACCTATGAGGGTGTGCATCATCGATGCGCATTGCCGTTGGGCGCCCGGCCGACACCTTGCGGAGCTAGGGTCGTTCCAAACACAGAAATTGCGGCGGACACTCGGTTTCTGCTTGACCAGCTAAATATCGGCTTTGGCGATGCGCCGACCTCGCAACGGCAAGGCTACTTTCTGCTTCTAATCCTGATTGGCAGCAGAACGGCCCACTCCGGCTAACGGCGCCTCCAGATTCCATCTGATGCCATGCGAACCATATTCAAGATTTCCCCGCCCGCCCACGGCTTCAGGTGCAACCCGTTTCAGGACCACGGTTCCAAAGCCGCCCTGTCCGATAGTCGTGACTTGCGGCCCATCGGTTTCGGCCCAGGTCAGGCGGAAGAGCCGCGATGCTCCGGAACCGCTGATGTTCCATGTGACAGAAATTTGGCCGTCATCGCCGGAGAGCACGCCATACTTCGCAGAGTTGGTCGCGAGTTCGTGGAAGGCAATCCCGAGATATTGGACTGCATTGGGGCCAAGCACAAACGACGGCCCTGACATCTCGATCATCTCACCGCGTGGAAATGGCTGAGCCTGCGCGGCCAAAAGTTCACTGATGGTAGCTCCCTGCCAGTCGGCCGAAACAAGCAGGTCCTGGGAGCGCGACAATGCCATGATGCGCTCGCGCACCTGGGACTCAAACTGCTTGGGCGTCTCCGATCGTTTGTTGGTCTCCCGGATCATCGACAGGATAACCGAATACTGGTTTTTCACCCGGTGATTGACCTCGCGCATCAACATGCGGATACGCTGTTCGTTTTCCCTGGCCGATGTGATATCCCGCGCAATCTTCGAAGCGCCGACGATCTGCCCTGTTGCGTTACGCACTGGCGATATCGTCAGCGAAACCGGAACTAGACTGCCATCCTTGCGTCGACGTATCGTTTCATAGGTATCGACGCGCTCCCCACGACGGATTCGCTCAAGGATGCGAGGTTCCTCGTCCGGGTGGTCATCGGGGATAAGCATGGTTACCGACCTGCCGATCGCCTCGCTGGCGGTGTAGCCAAAGAGCTTTTCGGCGCCTCGATTCCAGCTCTTGATGATCGTGTTGAGATCCTTGCTGACAATAGCGTCAAATGAGGATTCCACGATCGCCGACAGGTGCTGTCTGGTTTCTTCGGCACGCTGGCGGTCCGTCAGGTCGAGCAGCATATTCACCGCGCCAACGAGGTCGCCCTGCTCATCGCGCAGCGGTGTGGGGTAGGGCATGAATGGGAAAAAAGACCCGTCCGGACGCTGCGCTATGGCCTGCTGGTTGCGGACCGGCCGGTTTTCCTTGAGGGCGACTGCCATCGGGCATTCGTCGTGCGGCAGTTCCTTGCCGTCGGTGGTGAACAGCTTGAACGTGACGCACCATTTATCCTTGCCGACCTGAGGCTCCCGCCCTGCCAGATCGGCAGCGGCCCGATTGTAATAGGTAATGATGCCATACTGGTCAGTCGTGTAGATGGCGACTGGAAGGCCATCGAGAATCTGGTGATAGGCGTGGTCCTGCTGCCTGAGTTCTGTCCGCTTTCGCTCAAGGTCAGTTACATCGACAGTAAAGCATCTGGTGTGGACTAGCTTACCGTCGCGGAAATGGCTGCTCGACGTGAGTTCGACGTGCTTGATGGACCCGTCACGGGCGCGCAAACGCGCCGGATATCTTGCAATCTTCTCACCACGGGACAGCCTGCTCAAAATGTCGGTTATCACGTCCCGGTCGGGATAAAACTCATCAATGTGGTGACCGACATAGTCCTCTGCTGGATAGCCGAGGAGATCGAGCTCTGCCTTGTTGGCATGCAAGATAAGGCCATCCGCGCTCACCAGATGGAGCGCCATGGCACCGTTTTCGAAAAAGTCCTGATAGTCGAAGTTGCCGCCTAGGACCATTGCCGGTTTCTTGACGGCGACAACGTCGGCCTGCGGTAGTTCAGTCATTCGAGGGTCCCCGATGTAAACGGGCCACAACGCGCCGCCTAAACAATCGTTCCAAGTCGCCGCCCACATATCGGAAGTGAAGGGTTCGTTGGCCGAGGTAATGGGGTCCGAGCTCCTAGTGCGGACGCTGACGAACTGGCCCAGAAACAGCCTGAACTATTTACGCATGACGGAGCCTTTAGCGCGGCGAGTTAACCCCGGTCGTCGGCGGGCTTGGCCGAGGCAATCGCCCACCGCCTCGGCGGCAATGTCGGCGAGGCCCATGGGCGACAAACGGATCGGGCGACTCGGCGGTTGGGCTGCCGAATTGCGCAGGGCCAGCAAGAACGACGCCAGGCGTGGTCGACCTGCTGTCGGCCGATGAACGGACCCATCTTTGGCGATTGCCGGTGTTTCGCGCGGTCGAACTGAGTCCGGAGACCAAGCACCACGCGAGATATCGTGCGGCAACAGTACCTTCACGTCGTGAAAGACAACTGGCGAGGAACGTTCCCGATATGCGCCCAGCAACTGGCTCGAGTGCTGACGGACTTGCCGACCCGGCCGCCCCGGGCGGCTCATGCGCTACCGCGCTACAGTCCGTTTCCGGCCTTCTTTCCAATGGTAACGCACGGTGATTAAGCTCGACCTCTCGGCCAGGCCGCCCGCAAGGAAAGTATGCGCGGACTTTGGGCCGTTGGCTTCAGCGGGCTGGTGCCGTGGGAACCTCGATCAACGCATTCCGTTGTGATGCATCAAGTTGCCGTCCTGTCTGCAAAAAGGGCAGGGCGGGCGACGACAACACAAAGGATAACCACCATGAGCTACAAAAGTCTGGCTGCCGCCACCGCGCTTGCAACCCTTATTGCCTCGGGAGCCTTTGCCGCGAACGTCGTGACAACGGCGCCGGCGGACAACAATGCTGCGACAACTGCTGCGGTCGCGCCAAATGGTAGCCTTGTTTCCAAAATTATCGGCGCTACCGTTTACAACGGAACGGACGCTAATGCCCAGACGATCGGCAAGGTCAATGATGTCCTGCTTGCGAAGGACGGCAAGGCACAATCTCTCATTATCGGCGTCGGGGGCTTTCTCGGCATCGGTGAAAAGAATGTCGCTTTCGACTTCAACAAGGCCCAGTGGGCCGAAAAGGACGGCAAGCGCTGGCTTGTGATCAAGACCACCAAGGAAGATCTCCAGGCTCAGCCGAACTTCGATACCAAGGCCTATGATCCCACCACGGCTTCTAATACAGCCCCCACGCCCACGACAGTGGCCCCCGACTCAACCACCACCGCGGCTGTTGACAAAACGGCTCTGACCGCCGTGCCGATCGAAAAGGTCCGGGCCGAGGATCTGGTCGGCACGACCGTCTATGGCGCCAACGACGCCAAGGTTGGAAAGATCGGCGACGTTGTGCTGACGGGGGACAAGAAAGTCGACGCAGTCCTGATCGATGTCGGTGGGTTCCTCGGGATAGGAGCCAAGGAGGTCGCCGTTGGCATGGACAACCTCAAGTTCATGACGGACAAGTCAGGAAATAAGTACCTATATACAAACTTTACAAAAGAGCAGTTTAATGCGCAGCCGGCCTATGAAAAAGGCACCTACGCCAGCGCGCGTGACAAACAACGCATGATCGCGAACTAGAAGGTGCTTGGCCTGTCCGTTGAAATGGACGGACGCTTTCTGCGACCCGGTTTTAGCGACCGGGTCGCGGAGCCTCAACAGGTTGTCCCTCGGTTAGGGCGAGGCGACTGATAGGTGGTTGGACTTTAGGCTGCCGTGTGCGGGCGATGCCAATTGTATCTGTGCAGCCAGACAGGCAGTTCGGCGGCGCGGTGATCGGATGTGGGTGGGCAACGGCGTAGGCCCATTCGCGCAGCGCCGTCTGGATGAAGCGCTCGGCCTTGCCGTTGGTCTTGGGCGTATAGGGCCTCGTCCTGACGTGCTTGAGGCCGAGATCGCGGCAGGCCTTGGCGAAGGCCTTCGATCTGTAGCAGGAGCCGTAGCACCTGCGGAATGAAGGAGCGGCGGCCGAGACAGCGTGCACGCAGCTTTTCGCTGCAGGCGCGCACCGCTGGAGGCGGCCATGGCCAGTCAGAGTTTCTCTAGAATGTGAATGTTCACAACCCATTCCGGAGAGACCGACCATGACCACTTCGATTCTACACCCACCGGCGCGGTGCTGGTAGCGATCGATATCGCCAAGGTCCGCAATGAAGTTCTGATCGAAGACCCAAGCCACAAACGCCGACGCCGTCTGCAGGTCCTCAACAACCGTGCTGAGCACGACCATCTGGTCGAAGTCCTGCAGACGTACGGTCGCCCCGTGGTCTGTGGCTTCGAGGCGACGGTGAACTATCACCGGCCGATTGCATGGCGCCTGGCTCCCTTCCATTACCGCGCAGCTCTGGTAAGCCGTTCAAGTATCTGGAAGTCATCCAAATCCTTATAGGGCGTCAGATCCAAGTCCCCCGGAACGCGTTTCAGCTTTTCCTCATCGATCGGCTTTTCATGGGCTTTCATCACCCGTTGGTAGGCTCGCCATGTCAACCCCGCCCCTCGCACGGCGTCGCGCTCGGCGCGCAAGGCGACCTGGTGCGCGTGCAGGTAGTGAAGCCGCAGCTCATCGAGCAAGGCTTTTTCGACGATTTCATGGGTTACCAAGAACGGCGCTAACCTGAAGTCCCGTCCCTTCCAAGCTAGTGTCCGGGGCAGGTGCCGGTCGATGTAAATGGTCTTTGCGTTGTCGCTGTAGCCGGCAATATATGGAATGTCGAAGTCATGGCTAACGTTGACGCGCCTGCAGAGTGCCGTCACGACGTCAGCCAGTACGCGATCATCCAGCTCCTCGGAGGTATGGCGAACTTCGTTGTCGAGCTTCAAGGCGCTATATCCGTTGGCACCACCGACGAACCCCGCTCTTCATGAAAGGTTCCGGTCGCGCAGTCAGATGGTCTCGATGTGGAAGGTTTTGGCATACGGGGGTGCTGCGTTTTAGGGGAGGGAGTAGCCCGCATCGGTCAGCGCGAGGAAATCGCAAATCGAGCCATGCGTTCAGTGCCGGGGAGCGGCCCGCGCACCTAGCATAAGCGGAGGCCGACCATACAGCCCCGCGGCCAGCGGCGCCATCAGGAAAGACGCCGCATGGCCTTACACATAGTGTAAGCGGGTAAGTTTCTTAGGCGTTCGTACTAATCCTCGTTGCCGGCTACACCTCGGAGAATATCGCAGGCTTTTCTCTACCCGGTCTTTTCGCGGCGGCTAAATGAGGTGCGCAGGCCTTCGGGTCCGGTAGCGGGTTCATGCGCTTCGGGCTGAATAATCGATCGAGACTGCGCTGCGAGCGTGTGCTGTTACCGGCGCTCGACGAGAATTGCGGCTAACGCCGTGGCAGTGGGCGTCGCGTTCGATCGCCGGACGACTTAGATGTTCGTTGGTCTAACTGCTTCGTCTCGCCGTCTGTTAGGCTGGCGCGGATGTCCGTCGACGCGGAAGGGCTTGTACCAAACCGGCGGTGAGGGGTCCGGCAAAGGGACCCCTCGGACGACCGGGTCAGGCGGCCTGCTGTTCGGCAGCCCGCTCGTTCACGCCCGCCTCGCCAAGCGACGTCAATGCTTCGTCGGTGGCTTTTTCTTCTTCCAGGTTGGCGTTGAGCAATTCCGCGACATCATCCCTGCCAAGGGATGTCGCCCACGCAATCAACGTGCCATAGCGCGCGATTTCGTAGTGTTCGACCGCCTGCGCGGCGCCTACCAGCCCGGCGTCCAGCGAGACCGAGCCTTTGTACTCCTCAAGGATCTCGGAACCTTCCTCAAGAATGCCGTCGATGGCCGGACAGGTTTTGCCTCGGGCCGGCATACCGAGAATCTCAAATACTTCTTCCAGTCGCTCGACTTGGCCTTCGGTCTCGGCACGATGCTTCTCAAAGGCGGCAGTGACCTGCTGGTCGTCCGCGCCCCTTGCCATCTTCGGCAACGCCTTCAAGATCTTTTTCTCGGCATAGTAGATGTCCTTCAGGCCTCCGAGAAACATGTCCTCAAGGCCTTTATTGGTGGCTGTTGCCTTCTTCGTAGCTGCCATTGCTGTTTTCTCCTTATTGATGAACCCATGTGGGTGAGTTTCCAACTTCATTCGAAACGCGAGGTTCCAAGCTGCGGCAGGAGATTTCAGAAGATATCGAGTGCGTAGAGCCGGTCTTAGCTGCGGCGCAGGCGATGTCGATAAGGACTGCCCGATCGGGTAGCCTGAATTCTTGTCCGGCCGTCCTCTGAGCTTAGTCTCTGGGTTTCAGCGAGAAGCATCACGCGCTTGGCTATTGCCGACCTGACCGACGCGGCGAGCTGCCCGGGAAAGTGACGCGGCAACGAAGAGATCACGGCCTCGGCCTGCCTCTCGGCGTTTTCGCCGAGGTCGTCGAAAATTTTGCGTATCAGAGATGTCCCCACGCCAGCAACGTCGGCGATCTGCAAGAAGTGACGGGGCACGATCTCATGTATCGGATAGTGCCGGCTCGTGCCGACCGACATTGCCAACTTGAACTTCTTTCGGGGAATCTGCCCGGCATCTAGGCTGGGCTGCGCGCTCAGTACGTCATAGAGCGGCGTCATCCGGAACCGCCCGCCTGAACCCAGAAAGATGCTAAAATTCTTGGCATGGCCGTCAGTCGCCCCGATCAGCCAGAATACGATGCAAGCGCGCAGAAAGACCGTGATGTCCTCTTCGGGCCTGTCACTGCCCTTCAGGATCTCGATGATCTCCCGCATACCAGGACCACCCTCTGACTGGTACTTGCGCGTGGGCGGGACCGACAGCGCTTGACACATGTCCTCCTGCGGGAGGCGCAGGAGACGGCCGTCCCTAGCCCATAACCGGTCGAAGCGCTCGACAATCAGCGTGCGGCGCTCCCCAAAATCCGCGATCTCTGTCTTGGCGGCAGGAACGCCGAACGCCTCCAGCAGCTTAAGGCACAGATACTCGTTCTCAACGCTATTGGAGAGATCGATGCCATTCGGCAACCTGCCGATCTGTGGTTTGAGGATGTGGGTGGTCGCTGCAGTGCCGATCGGCTTGAACCAGCGTCCATCCTTGCGCAGGAGTGCGGTTTTTTCTTGGGCGCCGGCGATCGAGATACGGAAATCTTCGTCCTCACCGAGGCCGAGAGGACTGGTTGCGAGGTTTTCGATCATCTCGGCGATATCCTTTTTGCTGACTGGCTTGCCATCGCTGCTGCCGGGATTGCCAGGATCGATACCATCGGGCAAGAACTGGAGCGCGCCGACGCAGTCATGGCCGAGTATGGCCAGCAGGCTGTAGGCATCGGTGCCAGCCGCACCGACGCGTTCGGCAACGCGCTTGCGGATGGCTTCATTGTCGGGAAGCAGGTTGTCGAAGACATTGATCACAGGCGCGCCGATATAGCGGTCGTCTCGTAGAGGCAACGAGAGCGAGACCGGGAAAGTGCCCTGCCAATCCAGCCATTCGCTTGCATATTTGAAGTCCACGGCGCCGGTTGATTGTCTGCGCAGCACGCCGACCAGGCGCCCGTTTAGGAAGACATTTAGCGGTGTGTGAGCCGGCCGCCGCGCCATCAGAACAGGTCCTCGATCTCCGTAGCGCTGCTTTTGCTGCGCGGGCGAACGACGAGTTCAAGGTCGAGCGCGGAGAGAGCGGCCATCAACGTACTGAGCTGCACCGCTGGCTCGCCGGCCTCAAGGCGAGACACCGTCGCCTGGCGCAGATGGATTTGGTTGCCAAGCATCTCTTGTGTGAGGTCGGCCTGCCTACGCGCGCGTCGCAGGATGGCGCCAAGTTGCTTTTCGTTGCGTGCGATCTGGGCGGTCATGCTAAGCCTCCAGAGTCTTATATACGCATTCGCGTATCTAAAGTCAATATACGCAATCGCGTATACTATGGCATTATACGGGATTGCGTATAAGGCATCATTATGCGCACTCGCGTATTGTGCCGCCCCCTTAAATCTCGGACCCGAGGCAAGCCGGCCCGGCCGCAGACGGCCATTGACGGCATCTTCATGCCGGACATATTCACGCCGGACTGGACGTCGCGCTGGGCGCCTTGCGCAGCTGGTACGCGCTACGCGTGGTGCAAGACCGGCTCACATCACGCGGAAGTCGCGCCCTTGATGCCGAAAGCGTTTTCGAAGTGATCTTCGAGGCGATGCCTCGTCGCAAGCGGCCCAGCCAGCCTTCAGGTTGACACAGGATGACTAGCCGGGCCGCGCCGGCCATGTGAGTAAGCCGGGCGAGGTTCAGAACCGGTGCCTGTCGCGGCTTCGCAAATCCGACCGGCGGGCGCTTCCCACACTCATCAAACTCGCAGGCATGATTGCGATCCGTCCACTTTGTCGCGGCGCCGCCATCAGGCCTTCGGCCAGCTTGATTGATTCCTCGCTCATCCGTGCTTTTCACAAGGGGAGGGGAGTTGCACTATCGAGATGCTCCTGAAAACGGCCGTCCAGCACGATCATTTCCTTCAGCGCCTTCATCGCCCTTGTGCGCAACGACGAAGTTGTCAGCGACAGCCGCAAAGCTATACGACCGGCATCTCTCGGGCTGCTCGGATTTTTTTGCGGTGATCGGTTTGATGGCTCCTGTCTCAATTGTCTACAGTGAACGGAATGAGAACAAAATAGTCAAGCGCCTCTTGACCTGACAGGAATATGTTCCTTATTCCTGATCTATCTGAGCAGGAAAAGGGCCATGGGAAAGCGCCAAAATGCGCCGATCGGCGAAGCTATGTCGGAACTGGAATTGGCGGGCCTGCAAGCCATTGCTGCAGTTGGGAGCGACGCTGTGGTCGCCTTGCTGACCGCTCTGGCCAGGAACGCCGAACTGGAACGGGAACTCGCCTTGTTTCGCGCGGCGGTCTCGAATGGCTTTTCCCGCGGCTGGCACAAGGCGCGCCCCTAGATGGTCGACACCGCCGAAGACAATTTCCGGATCGAAGTATGGGACCGAGAGGAGAAGACGCATCTCGAAACTATCTGTCGATCGCCGGACGCGGTGGTGAGCCAAGCGGCCTGGCAAGCCGCCATCCGGCGGCGGCCGGGCATGATGCTGATCCACTACAACAGCCGCCACGTCATGGAGAAGATCATCACGCCGGGCGAGGTGAAGGTCTCGCCCCAGACGATCATCGATGGCAGCATTCACGCCGGACTGGACGTGGCTCTCGGCGACCTCCGCAGCTGGCACACGCTAAGAGCGTGGTGCAAGAGCTGCTCGCATCATGCGGAAGTGAAGCCCGCCAGCTTGATCAAAAGGTACGGTAAGGAAGCCCTGTTCAGCTCGGTGGAGCAGGCGCTCTTGTGCACGAGTTGCGAACGGGGCGGACCGGTGAGGTTGGAAGTCCACAAACTTCCAAGGAACTAAAGGGATTTTGAGAATGCACGACTTAATCGAATTCTTCCAGACCAATGCCGCTTTGGTGATCGCCAACCCCATGGCCTTCCTTACTTTCGCTATCCTTTTTGGAACCGGGGGGTTCATCGTGGGTCGCTATTTCCTCACCGAACGTATCGCCAATCTAGAAAGCCGCATTGCGCGGCGAGATGATGAAATCGAGGCGCTGAAAACACCCAAGGGAAGGCCGGCCGAGCTATCCTTCATCCCAATCGTCGGCACTTCGGCAATTGGTGAAAACCGGACCACCCCGCTGTTGGGAAAATGGCCTGACCGGCGTCGGCCAGGGGCGCTGTCGGCACCCCCTCATCAACGGCGTGGCTAACCCACAGATTTATTGGGATCGGTCGTCTTCTGAAGTCCAGAAAAGCCCAGGGGAATTCTAGAGGTATCGGACAACGCGCCTTGTCCGTCAGCCGGTAGAGGTACCCGTGGCGCCAACAGTTCGAGACCCTGGACCCAAGCTGGATTCGATGAAAGGCAGCATGTCCCTGACATAGCCATCGCAGCCCGACCACGTGCGGATAACCGCGACCGGTGCAGTTGCCGGCAGCAATCGCGCGATGGCGCGCAATTGCAACGGAAGGCGCGTGCGAGCGGCGACCGCATGGCCTGGATCGAGGTCGACCGGCACCCTTTCGGTCCTGCCGCCGAGGACGATATTGCCCCGCTCGACCTAACGCGAATAGGCGCCATGGTCCCTTGTTGCGCGTCCAATACGGCAGCGGCTCGGTCACGTCGATCTGCGGACGCGGCCGTCGAGCGGTACCTCTTTGCCGAACTGTGGTCTAGCCGCCCAACAACCGCACAAATCTTCCAGACTTTCTGGGTATGCCAGGACACCAAGCCAATAGGTGAACTCGGTGCAGCCGCCCCCAGGCTGGCACGCCCTTTTATTTCGAGGGAGGCGAGCCGAAAGCGAGTCGCTTTTGAGCGGGATCGGCGCCATTTCCTCCATTCACTTCTAGTGACCTACACGAAATCGCTTGGAACCTTCGCCTTTGCCTCCTGTTATTTTTAGTCTGATCTCAGACGCGCGCTCACTTCGCTCCCAGGGGGCAAGGCATGGAAAATCCGAAATCGACGGCTCAAATCGCCGGCCATCCAATCCATCCAATGCTGGTCACCGTCCCGATTGCCTTCTTCGTTGGCGCATTATTGACCGACATCGCCTATTGGCGGACCGCGGAAATGATGTGGGCAAACTTCTCGGCTTGGCTGCTGACTGTTGGCGTCATTGTGGGAATCCTGGCTGCCATCGCCGGGTTCATCGATTTCCTTTGGGGGCGCCGGATACGCGAACAACCGATCGCTTGGGTGCATATGGCTGGCAATCTCCTTGCGATCATTCTCGCCTTCTTCAACATGCTGGTGCACACGCGCGACGCATGGACGTCGGTGGTGCCGACAGGATTAATCCTCTCGGCGCTCGTTGTGGTCATACTGATCTTTACCGGTTGGCTGGGCTGGGCGTTGGTTTATCGCCATCACGTGGGAGTGGCAGATGAAACGACTTGACAGCAAATGGGTAGCGTTGGTTTTGCTCGGCTCGACTGTGTTGGGCGTTGCTGGCTGCAGCAATGACAATACTGATCCGAACGAGCAGATCGGACCAAATCCGAAACTGCCAGAAATCAACCAGTATCTTTTCCCGCCGATGCACCTGGCATCCGTTGTCGGCTGGAAGAATGATGAAACTCCGACCGTCGCACAGGGCCTTCGTATCCAAGCGCTTGCCAACGGCCTGCAGCATCCGCGCTCGCTCTACGTGCTGCCCAACGGCGACATATTGGTGGTGGAATCGAAGGCGCCTCCTGAGGCGTCAGCCAAGCGGCCAAAGGATCTCGTCATGGCGTTGATCGAAGGCTGGGTCACGTCCGGCGGCGACACCGGTCCGAGCAACCGCATCACCCTCCTGCGCGACGCCAATGGCGACGGCAAGCCGGATTACCAGGGCGTATTCCTTGATCAGCTGAATTCGCCCTTCGGTGTGGCACTGGTCGGTAACGATCTATATGTGGCCAACACCGACGCGATCGTTCGCTATCCGTATAATCAAGGCGACACCAAGATCACTGCACCCGGCAAGGTGCTCACGGAGTTGCCGGGCGGGCCAATCGACCACCACTGGACGAAGAGCCTGGTGGCGAGTCCGGACGG
The DNA here is from genome assembly GCF_002294875.1 of Mesorhizobium sp. WSM4312. Lineage (NCBI taxonomy): Bacteria > Pseudomonadati > Pseudomonadota > Alphaproteobacteria > Hyphomicrobiales > Phyllobacteriaceae > Mesorhizobium > Mesorhizobium sp. WSM4312. The sequence continues at coordinate 65,079 of NZ_NSFU01000021.1, forward strand.
TTCCCTGCTCTACGTCGGGGTCGGTTCCAACAGTAACATCACCGAGAATGGCATCCAGGCCGAGAAAGACCGTGCCGCCATCTGGGAGGTCGACCGGGCCACCGGCCGGTCGCGCATCTTCGCCAGCGGGCTGCGCAATCCCAATGGCCTGTCGTTCGAACCGCAAAGCAAGGCGCTGTGGACGGTCGTCAACGAGCGCGACGAGCTAGGGCCAAACCTGGTGCCCGACTACATGACGTCAGTGAAGGACGGAGCCTTCTATGGCTGGCCATACAGCTATTACGGCCAACATGTCGATCCGCGTGTCATGCCGCAGCGGCCGGATATGGTAGCCAAAGCTATTCCGCCCGACTATGCGCTGAGCTCGCACGTCGCGCCGCTCGGGCTCGCCTTCTATACGGCTGGAAACCTGCCGCCTTCATATCGTGGCGGCGCCTTTGTCGGCGAGCACGGGAGCTGGGATCGTGACCGATTCAACGGTTACAAGGTGGTCTTCGTGCCCTTCAGCGGCGGACGTCCCAACGGCAAGGCCCAGGACGTCGTCTCCGGCTTCCTCAATGCCAAAGGCGAGGCGCGAGGTCGGCCGGTTGGCGTGGCCGTCGACAAATCCGGGGCGCTCCTGATCGCGGATGATGTAGGAAACACTGTGTGGCGTGTAACGGCGGCGGCGCCAGGGTCATAAGGCATTTACGCCCTCAACGTCTGCAGTGCTCCTCGAGGGCGATTGCCGACGTCAAGGATAGGGCTGTTCGCTTTCGGAGGCTGATTGCGGCGATTGGTGCAGGTCTTGGACTAGCCTAGTTGCTCGAAAGTACATTGGCGCGGCGCCTTGTCTGGACGCCAGCGCACGAGCTTTGTTCCATGCCGGAAGCGGTCGCCGGTGACATGGTCAAAGCGAACCTCGACGACCAGTTCCGGTATTATCGGTTCCCATTCGCCGCTACGCTCGGTGCTCCAGCGGCTCGGGCCGCCCGGCGCCTTGCCGGTGAAGCCGGATCCGCCACGCAGGTGTTCGAGCTTTTCCGTCAGCACCGCACGCTCGTCATTGGCAATGGTCGATGTGAATCCGACATGATCGAGCAGACCATCTTTGTTGTAGAGACCGAGCAGCAGCGATCCAACCTGTCGTTTGCCGTTCAGATAGCGGAACCCGCCCACCACACAGTCGGCCGTGCGCAGGCGCTTTACCTTCACCATCGCGCGTTCGCCCGGCTTGTAGGGACCGTTGAGCAGCTTGGCCACGACGCCGTCGGTGGAACCGCTACCGGCGCCCTTCAACCACTTGTCGGCTGTCGCCAGGCTGGTGGCGGCCGGCGAAAGCCGCAAAGCCTTGGTTGTTGCCTTGGCCACCAAGTCCTCGGCTTCCGTGCGCCGATCATGCAATGGCAGGTCCATTAGCGGCCGACCTCCCGGAGCCACAAGCATATCGAAGACGACCAGGCGTGCGGGAGTTTCCCGACTGAGCTTGCGGATGCGGCTCTCTGCTGGATGAAGCCGCATCTGCAGCGCATCGAAAGAGGCACGGCCCTCGATCTCGATTATGATTTCACCGTCGATGACGAAATCTGTCGCATCGTGCGCACTCAAGGCCGCCAGCAGTTCGGGAAAATAGCGGCCAAGCGGTTTGCCGGATTTTGCCCTGAGGTCGACGGCCTTGCCGCCCTTGAAGGCGAGGCAGCGGAAGCCATCCCATTTCGGTTCGTACTGCCAGGGACCGTCGTCTCGCGGCAATGCCATCGCCTGGCGCGCTTCCATGGGCTGCGTGTTCAAGGGCAAGGGAAACTCAACGCCGGATGCCCCTACCATCGCTCTGTCCTATCGCGATGGGGCAGGTCGATGCCGCAGCAAACCCAGCTGAGCGGCTGCGCGGATCCGTGATTGTGTTGTAGCTCGAGTTCCGCCGGATTGTCGAAGGTTCCGACAGGCAGGGCGATTTCCTGGACGGGGGCATCATAGGCAAGAGTAAGCTGCGTCCCGCACGCTTGGCAGAAGCCGCGCTGGGCGAGGGGCGATGACCGGCGGCAGGTAGGTTCCTCGCTTTGCCAAGAACCTCCGGTAGGAGGCAGCCACGCGAGCACCGCAAAGGCGCTGCCGGTCGCACCTCGGCATATGTCGCAATGGCAGTAATGCACGCGCGGGTCGCCTGCGACCCAATAGCGGATCTTTCGGCAGAGGCATCCCCCTGTACGTTCGATAGCAATGGCCCGGATGAAATTCTCTCCTGTGTTCATCCAACTTGAACGCTCGGCGCGGCAACTGGTTTCCGAGGGGACGGGTACCCGGGCGGGGCATTTTCCGACATTGCGAGGATCAACTACTGAATCTCAACAACCGCTTCGGCTCGCCCCAAACATATGTTGTCCTACTTGACCTTCGTGAAGTGGGGGTAAGGCCGCCTGGCATTGTGATGTCAACTCCGGACACGACCTCCAGCGTCGGCTGCGCTGACCCTTTCACCAGATAGCCACCGGCTGCGACCGGGGAGGGCGGTCCGCTTGCGGGCTCGCACAATGAGGGATCTCGACCTTGCCGGCAAGATCATCGCAAAGGGCGGCGCCTCGGCGAAGGTCGAGGATGGCTTCAAGGCGATGCAGGTCGGCGCGATCATGGCGCAAATCTTCTCGAAAGACGCCGATGGCGTTGCGCGCTTTGGCGGTTCTGCTGATCGCCGTGGCGACTGGGGGGCATCCTTCCCCGTTCGGACCTTACAACGGTAGTGAGGGAGCCCTTGGCGCAGCCGGTGCCGTCCGGACCTTTAACGCAAGCCTTTTGGAACATTCACCAGCGTCGCTAGTTCAGCGCTAAAGGAGCGCACAGATGAGACGATTGGCTTTGATAGTGGTCGCAGGCCTCATCGCCGGATGCAGTGACAATGGCGTCGACGGCTCGAAGACGAACTCGGTGAGCAATCAGCCGCCAGATCAGAATCCGCAAGTCGACAGGGATCCAACGGCGAAATCGAGCACGGGCGGCGATCAGCAAGGCGTCCAGCCAACTCAGCCAGCCGCGCCGCAGAAATAGACGAGGAACGCAAGGCCGGCAGATTGATCAGAGGTTGCTTCCAAGAATGACGTCGAAGCCGAACGTCCCAAGGGCAGCAGACGACGGCGTTGCAAGCCCTAATCCACGCGTATTCGGAACGAAGGAACGTTTCCGATGCCCTTTAAGAGAAGCTGCAATGCCCAATTTTCGTTTTGAAACTGTTGTTGCAGGTCGCTCCCACATTACTGTGCAGAATCTCGCGAGCGTCGACTTGGCCAGTCCCAAAGCTTTGGAATTGGTAAGAGCGGCGGCGAGCAGCGCTCCAGCAGATGCCGACCACTCTGGCTCTCACGTCAACGTCTACGATGATGCCGGCTATCTGGTCGCGGCTGTCAATTTCTCCGACCTGCTTGAGAACGGTCCATCGGATCCCAGCGATCCACCCGCCGAAGAGCCTGGTGTAATGCGCTCGGGTTGAGGACCCTCGAGGGCTCAAAAGTGCCACCGCCTCCCCTCAATTGCTGAAAGCCTTCGACGACAGGAGAGGTCCTCGCCGCCGATCTGCTCTCCGCACTCAAGGGCCCTGGGTGAGAGGCGCGATGTGCAGGCCTTGGATCACGACGTCAAGCCGGGAGTGCTTTCCGACATGGGAATGGCGACGACTGGCCGGCGCTAGTAAATCCTGGCGGCCGACCTTTTCATTCTCGGCACGCCGATCTGCTCGGACAGCCTTCCCCGTCGCCAGACGCGTGATGGCGCGCATGGACAGTACGGGACACCCGCACGAAACACGCCGTTGGTTACGCAGTTGGGAGTCAACAATGTTACCTTGAAAAGCCGCCAACCGCCCAACCTAGCGACAGGGCTAACACAAACCCGAGAATGACAGCTGTAAACAACCACATGCTATTGTCCGTCCTCCTCTGCAGGAGGCAGCGCGGGCTTCTCGCGTTGTCGCACGCAGAATTTCTGTGCGATGGCAAAGAAGATGGGCGGCTGATCCAGCGTCGAAGCTCCAAGACCTCCAACCCAATGCTTAAGGTGGGTTCCGCGCTGATCAGGCGTCGGCCCACCAGGCATCGGCGACGCCTTCCAACAGCCTGGGGTCTCTACCATGTTACGAACAGCGCCACGGCAGCAGCCGCCATCACCGCGGTGGCCACCCAGCCCATAATCTTGAGGCCTATTGGCAGCTGAAAATCGCCCATCGCCGCCCGCTTGCCCGAAAGATGCATCATCATGCCCATTACCGGGACAGCCACCACGCCGTTGATGACGGCGCTCCAGAACAGCGCCTTTATGGGATCGATCGAAGTGAAATTGAGGCCGGCGCCGATCAGCGTCGCTGCTGCAATCGTGGTATAAAAGGCTTTGGCCCGATGCGGCTTTTTGGCCAGTCCGACATTCCAACCAAGCGTCTCGCCCAACGCATAGGCGGACGAGCCGGCGAGCACCGGCAGGGCCAGCAGTCCCGTTCCGATAATTCCAATCGCAAAGACGAGGAAAGCGAACTTGCCTGCAATCGGGCGAAGAGCTTCCGCCGCCTGCGATGAAGTCTCGATGTCGGTGACGCCGCTGGCGTGCAGCGTTGCAGCCGTCGTCACGATAACGAAGAGTGCGACAGCGTTCGAGATCGCCATTCCAAAATAGGTATCGATGCGAATACGTTTGAGTTCTTCCGGTGCCTGCTCGGGCGCTACCCTCAACGGCGATGCTTCATCGCGGTCCTTGACTTCCTCAACTTCCTGTCCGGCCTGCCAGAAGAAAAGGTAGGGGCTAATCGTAGTCCCAAGGATGGCCACGACGGAGGTGATGTATTGGTTTTGAAAGCTGATGTGTGGAACAATCAGATTGTAGCCGACCGTCGACCAGGGCACTTTCGCAACGAAGGCCACCGCGACATAGGCGAGCAGCGACAGCGTAAGCCACTTCAGCACCGAAACATAGCGAGCGTATTGCGAGAAGATCTCAAGCAGGGCCGTGAGGATCCCGAACGTAGCGACGTACAGTAGCTGGGGACCGCCCGCGATCAGTTTCAGCGCAGCTCCCATTGCGCCAAGGTCGGCACCGATATTGATTATATTGGCGACCATCAAAAGGAAAACGATCGAGATGCCGACTGCAGATGGATAGTGCTTTCGCAGATTGCCCGCTATGCCACGGCCGGTAACGCGGCCAATCCTGGCGCTAATTTCCTGGATGGCGCACATAAGAGGCCAGCTGAACAGCATTACCCACCCCAGGCCATAGCCGAACTGGGCACCGACCTGAGAGTATGTTGCGATGCCGCTGGGATCATCGTCCGAAGCGCCCGTGATCAATCCCGGGCCAATGATCTGCAAAATCTTCGAGCTATCCGGCTGATTTACCGATGCAGCGGCAGTCTTGTGCACGATCTCAGTCATATTCCTCTCGCTATTCGCTCTGGTGGCGGATCTCTTGAAGTTCGGTGAGCGGCGGTGGTCGCGCTGCTTGGTCTCGCCGTCACGCTGGGGACAATTTTCATTTCAGTTGACGCTAATATTTCTCACACCAAATGCGAGAGATCCCCGATCGTTCCGCGCCGGACGCTTTTGAAGAATGGCAAATTGCGCCGCGGAGAAACCGAAGGCGACGCAATGCTCAGCCTAAAGGAGCTCTCGGTCTCGCTCGATGATTGGTACTGCGGTCGTCGAGGAGACCGAAATCCCATCACCGCTGGCGAGCGGGTTCTGGCCGCTGGCGGGTCGGGTCGAGGAAAGCACGCACGTTCGGGCGATCGGTGGCCTGTGGCCTTGGGCGCGGCAGCGGTAATTTCCATCCCGACAAGCGAATGTTCATATTGCCTTTGGAGCGGCACAAGGACGGGGCAAAACTTGTCGGCGAGATCGATCTGATCCCGCGCAGGAGCCTCAGGAAATTGCGAGCCTTTCTGCGACACCCACGGGCCGGCTGAACCGCGTGTGAAAAGAAGGGACGTCGTTGTTAGAGAACCAGGGCGGGCGCTCGGCGACGCCAGTGCAGTTCGCCATCCGGTAACTCACACGTTCGTGCAATTTTCGACTTGGGACAGTTGATAAATGCGGCGCGGAACAAAATTGAAATTGCGGCGTTTGGAGGCTTGCGGGGTAGTGTGACGTCCGCGCACGAGGGGGATTTATCCTACATGGATCGATTGGGAGTGGCGCTGTGACTGTGCAGGCATCCAAGAAGCAATTGGCCCGTCGTAGCATACTGAATTCTTTGAAGGCCTTCCGACGTGGTGACTTTTCAGTCCGCATCGACAACGTCTACGAAGGCCTCGATTCCGAGATCGCAGAAACCTTCAACGAGATCGTGGATCTGAACGATCAGGTCTCCCGAGAATTCGAGCGTCTGAGCAGGGTCGTTGGCAAGGATGGGCGGATAGGCGAGCGTGGCCGCGTCCGCAACGCTACAGGCAGTTGGGAATCCAGCGTCCGGTCCGTCAACGATCTCATAGAAGACATGGTCCAACCCACCGCCGAGGTCGCTCGCGTTATCGGCGCCGTAGCCAAGGGTGATCTGTCGCAGACGATGATGGTCGAGATCGACGGCCGACCGCTGCGCGGCGAATTTCTGCGCATAGGCAAGATCGTCAACACCATGGTTGGTCAGCTTGCTTCCTTTGCCTCCGAGGTGACGCGCGTGGCGCGCGAAGTCGGCACCGAAGGCAAACTCGGCGGTCAGGCGCGCGTGAAAGGTGTCGCCGGGACGTGGAAAGATTTGACCGATAACGTCAACGCCATGGCAACGAACCTGACCGGCCAGGTGCGCAACATCGCGGAGGTGACTACGGCGGTTGCATCCGGAGACCTGTAGAAAAAGATCACCGTCGACGTGAAGGGCGAGATCCTGGAGCTGAAGAACACGATCAACACGATGGTCGACCAGCTCAATTCCTTCGCTTCGGAAGTGACCCGCGTGGCGCGCGAAGTCGGCACCGAAGGCAAGCTCGGCGGCCAGGCGCGCGTCGAAGGCGTCGGTGGGACATGGAAGGATCTGACCGACAATGTAAATTCCATGGCCGAGAACCTGACCGGCCAAGTGCGCAATATCGCCGAGGTGACGACGGCCGTCGCCTTGGGCGACCTGTCGAAGAAGATCACGGTCGATGTGAAAGGCGAAATCCTTGAGCTGAAATCGACTATCAACACGATGGTCGACCAGCTCAATTCTTTCGCCGGCGAGGTGACCCGCGTCGCGCGCGAGGTTGGCACCGAAGGCAAGCTCGGCGGCCAGGCTCAGGTGCGCGGCGTTGCGGGCACTTGGAAGGACCTCACTGACAACGTCAACTCGATGGCTGAAAATCTCACTGGACAGGTGCGCAACATCGCCGAGGTCACGACGGCGGTTGCTTCTGGAGATCTTTCAAAGAAGATCACCGTCGCGGTTCAAGGTGAAATCCTGGAGTTGAAAGACACCATCAACACGATGGTGGACCAGCTGAACTCTTTTGCCTCGGAGGTGACGCGCGTGGCGCGCGAAGTCGGCACCGAAGGCAAGCTCGGCGGTCAGGCCGAGGTGAGGGGGGTTGGCGGCACGTGGAAGGATCTGACCGACAATGTCAATCTGATGGCTGCCAATCTGACCGGACAGGTGCGCAACATCGCCGAGGTGACTACGGCCGTGGCACGCGGCGACCTGTCGAAGAAAATCACCGTCGACGTCAAGGGCGAAATCCTGGAGCTTAAGGATACTGTCAACACGATGGTCGATCAGTTGAATTCCTTCGCTTCGGAAGTGACGCGTGTGGCGCGCGAAGTCGGTTCGGAAGGCAAGCTTGGTGGACAGGCCCATGTCGAAGGCGTCGGCGGCACCTGGAAGGACCTGACCGACAACGTCAATGCCATGGCTGGCAATCTAACCGTGCAGTTGCGCGATGTGTCCAAGGTGGCGACGGCGATTGCCACCGGCGACCTGACGCAGAAGATCACGGTCGATGCACTGGGCGAGATCTTGCAGATCAAGGACGTCATCAACACGATGGTGGACCAGCTCAATTCGTTCGCATCGGAGGTGACGCGCGTGGCGCGCGAGGTCGGCTCGGACGGCAAGCTGGGCGGCCAGGCGCAGGTGCGTGGCGTCGCCGGCACCTGGAAGGATTTGACCGACAACGTCAATGCCATGGCCGCCAATCTTACCGGCCAGGTGCGCAACATCGCCGAAGTGACCACGGCCGTGGCGCTTGGCGATCTGTCGAAGAAGATCACCGTCGACGTCCGCGGCGAGATTCTGGAGTTGAAGGACACGATCAACACGATGGTCGACCAGCTCAATTCCTTCGCCTCGGAGGTCACGCGTGTGGCGCGCGAGGTCGGTACCGAAGGCAAGCTGGGCGGCCAGGCTCAGGTGCGCGGCGTAGCTGGCACTTGGAAAGACCTGACCGACAATGTCAATTCAATGGCTGAGAACCTGACCGGCCAGGTGCGCAACATCGCCGAAGTGACAACCGCTGTGGCGCGCGGTGACCTCTCCAAAAAGATCACGGTCGACGTCAAAGGCGAAATCCTTGAGCTCAAGTCGACCATCAACACCATGGTGGACCAGCTCAACTCCTTCGCCGGCGAGGTGACCCGCGTGGCGCGTGAGGTTGGCACCGAGGGCAAGCTCGGCGGCCAGGCCCGCGTTGAGGGCGTCGCCGGGACCTGGAAGGACCTGACCGACAACGTCAACCTCATGGCGACGAACCTGACCAATCAGGTGCGTGGCATCGCCGACGTCGTGACAGCGGTTGCGCAAGGTAACCTCAAGCGCAAACTGACGGTGGACGCCAAGGGCGAAATCGCTTCTCTCGCTGACACCATCAACGGCATGATTGAGACGCTGGCCACCTTCGCCGACCAGGTGACCAATGTCGCGCGTGAAGTGGGCATCGAGGGCAAGCTCGGCGGGCAGGCCCGCGTGCCGGGCGCCGCAGGCCTGTGGCGCGACCTCACCGATAATGTCAATCAGCTCGCCGCCAACCTGACGACTCAGGTGCGCGCCATTGCCGAGGTTTCGACGGCGGTAACCAAGGGCGATCTGACCCGTTCGATCAGCGTCGAGGCCTCAGGTGAAGTCGCCGCTCTCAAGGACAATATCAACGAAATGATCCGCAATCTGAAGGATCAGACGCTGAAGAATGCGGAGCAGGATTGGTTGAAGACCAATCTCGCGCGGTTTTCGCGCATGCTGCAGGGCGAACGCGACCTTGCCACGGTCTCGCGGCTTATCATGTCCGAGCTCGCTCCGCTGGTGAACGCGCAATATGGCGTCTTCTACGTCACCAACCGCGACGAAGAGGAATCCTATCTTGAGTTGGCGGCGTCGTATGGCGCCGAAAGCAGGGCCGCCATAAAACAGCGTCTCGATCTGCGCGAAGGCCTCGTCGGGCAAAGTGCCGCCGACAAGCGCGCCATCATGCTGAACAATGTGCCGCCGGAATTTCTGCGCGTAACGTCGGGTCTCGGCAGCGCCTCGCCGGCCAACGTCATCATCCTTCCGGCCTTGTTCGAGGATGAGGTCAAAGCCGTCATCGAACTCGCCTCGTTCGGCGAATTCCGTGACACCCATCAGTCCTTTCTCAACCAGCTGATGGAATCCGTCGGCATCGTTCTCAACACCATTGCCGCAACGATGCGCACCGAGGGGCTGCTCAAGCAGTCCCAGCTGCTGACCTCGGAATTGCAGGCGCGGCAGACCGAGCTGACCAAGAAGCAGGAAGAGTTGCATGCCACGAACGAGGAGCTGCAAGAAAAGGCGCAGCTGCTCGAGAACGAAAAAAAGCAGGTGGAAAACAAGAATCTCGAAATCGAGATGGCACGGCGCGCCCTGGAGGAGAAAGCCGAACAGCTGGCGCTTACTTCCAAGTACAAGTCCGAGTTCCTGGCCAATATGAGCCACGAACTGCGTACACCGCTCAACTCATTGCTCATTCTCTCCAACCTCCTTGCGACCAACCAGCAGGGCAATCTGAATGAAAAACAGGTCGAGTTCGCGCGCACCATCAATTCTGCCGGAACCGACCTTCTCAGCCTCATCAACGACATCCTCGATCTGTCGAAGATCGAGTCCGGTACCGTCTCGATAGATATCAACGATATGCCGGTGACCCATCTGCGCCAGCATATGGAACGCACGTTCCGCCAGTTGGCCGCCGACAAGGGCCTCGGCTTCACTATTAAGGTCGATCCCGCACTGCCCGAGACGGTCCGAACGGACGAGAAGCGCCTGCAGCAGATTGTCCTCAATCTGCTTTCGAATGCATTCAAGTTCACATCGCAGGGCGAGGTCAGCTTGAATTTCCGGGTCGAGAAGGCGGGCGGCCGCAACCGTTCCGGGCACGCGACGAAGGCCTTGGCGATCGCAGTGACCGACACCGGCATCGGCATCCCGGAAGATAAGCAGAAACTTATCTTCGAAGCTTTCCAGCAGGCAGATGGAACCACCAGCCGCAAATATGGCGGCACCGGGCTCGGGCTTTCGATCAGCCGCGAGATCGCTCGCCTGCTTGGCGGTGAGCTACGGGTTGAAAGCACCCCGGGCAAGGGCTCAACCTTTACGCTGGTCATACCGTTCGCCGGTCCCCGTGTGGCGGCCGCCCAGTCGGCCTTACCTGCGCCGACCGAGGTTGCTGCCGAGCCGGCATCGCTCGGCAGCTCGCCCTCGGCGGAGCTGATCGATGATCGCGATTCCATCGCGCCGACCGATCGGGTCGTGCTCATTGTCGAGGACGACCCGACCTTTGGCGGGCTCCTGCTTGGTCTCGCTCGTTCGGCGGGCCTCAAAGGCGTCTTGTCGAATGCGGGGTCCGGCACCCTGGCCCTGGCTCGCAAACTGGTTCCCGATGCCATTACGCTTGATCTAGGGCTTTCGGACATCGATGGATGGGTGCTTTTCGATCTGTTGCGCCATGATCAGAAGACGAAGGGAATTCCCATTCACGTCATCTCGGGTGCCGAAGCCATAGACAGTCTCGCCCGCAAGGGGGCATCCAGTATTTCCACCAAGCCTGTTTCATCCGACGACCTCATGCAGGTGTTTCAGGATATCCATTCCAGGAAGCTGCGCATTCAGCGGCGCGTGCTGGTCGCGGACCCCGACCCGGAGCGCCGGCTATCGCTAGTCGAAGCGATCCGCGACGGCGTGACCTCGGTCACTGCGGTCGGCCGTTTCGCGGCAAATGCCGACGATATCGGCACGGCTTCATATGATGCCATCGTCCTCGGTTTCGGGCGCTCGGCCAAGGACAATGCACAGTCGCTGGACGAGCTCGCCGACCAGTTCGACGGAACCCTTCCGCAGCTGTTGTTCTTTGCCCCTCATCCTGATGCGCTTGAACAGGTGTTGGCCTTGAATCCGGCGCTTGCGAATACGCCGCGGGCCGAGAATTTCGCTCAGCTGGCGCTTCATATGTCGGCGACGCTGCCAGGAGAGGACCGTGAGGAGCGCGCAACGGAAACCGAGCATGCGGGCAAGTCCGACCTGGCTGGGGCGAAAGTTCTCATCGTCGACGACGATATCCGCAACATCTACTCGCTCACCAGTGTCCTGGAGACGTACGATATTCAGGTTCTCCATGCCGAGCGGGGCCGCGACGGCATCGCACTGCTGGAGCAGGTGCCCGATGTCGACGCCGCTTTGATCGATATAATGATGCCGGAGATGGACGGCTACGAGACGATGCGGCGTATTCGCGCGACGCCGGCGATCGCTCACATCCCGCTGATTTCCGTCACTGCCAAAGCGATGAAGGGCGATCGGCAGAAATGTCTCGACGCCGGTGCTTCGGATTATATCGCCAAGCCGGTCGATCTTGATCTGCTGCTGGCATTGCTTCGTGTCTGGATAGGCCGTTCCCGAGGACGCACGGAGAACCCGGAACAAATGCTCTTGGCAGTGAACTGACGGCCGGTCCATGCAAAAGCCTTCGAGAAACAGGGTAAGAAAACTTGAGGCCGGGCAATTGGCCGAGGGACCGGCAAGGGCACGGATCCTCGCCGTGGACGACGATGAACGCAACCTTCTGGCGATCAGCGAAGTCCTTGCTTCGACGGGAGACGTCATCTGCGCCCAATCGGGCGAAGAGGCATTGCGCTTTCTGCTGAAGGAGGACTTCGCCATCATCCTCCTGGACGTCCTCATGCCGGGAATAGACGGCTATGAAACGGCTGCGCTTATACGCCAGCGCGAACAATCCAAGCATACTCCCATCATCTTCCTTACAGCCATCAACAAGGAGCAGGCTCACATGCTGCGCGGCTATGATGCCGGCGCGGTCGACTATGTGTTTAAGCCATTCGATCCGATCATGCTGCGCTCGAAAGTCGCGGTCTTCGTCGAACTCCACGAAAAGACCCTGGAAATTCAGCGAAAGGCAGCGACCGAGAAGAGACTGCTGGCACAGGCACTCCAGGCGCAGAAGGACAAGCTTCAGGCCGAGCAGGCCCTGCGCAACGCGGAGGAACGGCAGGATGCTATTTTGGGTTCCCTGCCTGTCTGTTTCCATGCGCGGGCAGCCGCGCCGCCCTTCGCGACGCGCTTTGTCACCGACGGGGTCGAACGTCTAGCTGGCTTTACATCCAAGACATTGACCTCCGATCCGTCCTTTGGCCTTAGCCGGGTCCACCCGGACGATCGCGCCAGGTTGGAGCAAGCGCTTTTGGTGGCAAAAACGACCGGCTCCTACACCTGTGAATTCCGCTGGCTGTGCGCCAATGGCGAGTATCGGATCTTTCTCGACCAAGGTGTGATGTCGAATGGCGTAGATGGCCGCGAACCGGAAATCTTTGGGACGCTGCTTGACGTCACCGAGCGGCGGGCTCTTGAGGACCAGCTGCTTCAGTCGCAGCGACTTGATGCTATTGGCAAGCTGACCGGTGGCCTGGCTCATGACTTCAACAATCTGCTCGCCGCAATCTTGAGTGGGTTGGGACTGCTCGAACGCGGTGCAACCTTGGATGACCAGGCCCGGCAGGTCCTTGAGCTGATGCGGCGCTCGGCCAAACAAGGCGCCGATCTCGTCACTCGCATGCTCGCCTTTTCGCGTCGGCAGACGCTGAAGCCAGAAGCGGTGCGTCTTGCAGGGTTTGGCGACACCATGAACGGGTTGGTAGCGCCAGTCTTAGGGGGCTTGATACGCTTCGATTGGCAGATCGACGACACGGTATGGCCGGTACATGTCGATGCCGGGCAGCTTGAACTTGCGCTGATGAACCTTGTTTTCAACGCACGCGATGCCATGCCGTCGGGTGGGACTATCAGCGTGCTTGCGCAAAATCGCTCCCTCGAGACGACGTCGCAAGATCTGGCGCCTGGCGAATATGTCGTCGTAACGGTCAAGGATACGGGTTCGGGAATCCCTTCCGACATACTGGCGAAGGTCATTGAACCTTTCTTCACGACAAAACCGGTTGGAAAGGGAACGGGGCTCGGGCTCAGCACGGTTTATGGCTTCATGAAGCAGTCCGGGGGTTCTCTTCGCATAGAAAGCGCCCCTGGTCGCGGAACGGCAATGGAACTGTGGCTGCCACGTTCTTTTGATGATTCATTTAACGATGACACCGCGGCCAAAGAGGAACCAGTAACCTACAGCGGCAAAGAAAACCCGTCAGTCCTTCTGATCGACGACAGCAGCGTGTTGCGGCAACTGACTGCCGAGTCGCTTCGTCAGCAAGGTTTTCCGGTGACCTGCGCGTCTGGCGGCGCTGAGGCGCTGGCTGCCATTGAACGGGCCCCGCATGATTTTGATGTAATCGTCACTGACTTTGCCATGCCGCTGGTCACCGGGATCGACGTTATTCGATTCGCACGCAACCTCCGCAGCGATTGGCCGGCGGTGATAGTGACGGGCTACGCCGAAGCGGATACGATTTCGGATCGCCCGTCGGATGTCCCTCTGTTGAGCAAGCCCTTCCGAGAAAAGGACCTCGTAGAGGCTATCTTTCGAGCAATCGCACCAGCCCCTAAAGCAACAAAGACAGGATAGGGCGGCTAAGTCCGTTTGATCCGATAAAGCGATGGACGGGGCATGCGCATAAACGCCTGACCAAGAATTGAACGAGCCAGGCTCGAAGACTGCATTGCGCCTCAGTCTATCGATCGTTAAGCCTCCGTAGCGGACAGCGGGCCGCACGTGCCATCGCAGGGTCGCGCGGGCCCGACACACTCAATACCCCTCGGGACACCTGGCAACATAGACGCGCCCTTGGCGATCCCTATAACGGCACTGGCCAGCCTCGCTGGCGTGTCCGATCACCGCCCCTGCGATGGCACCAGCAGCTCCGCCGACGACCGCACCTTGCACTGGGTTACCAGCCACGGCCGCGCCGATTGCCGCCCCACCCAGTCCGCCGACGGCAGCACCCTGTTCAGTGCGGGAACATGCAACAAGCGGAATGAGAAGGCTTAATACGAGCATTGTCTTTTTCATCAGTCGTCCTCCAGCAGCCCAAAGCGGGCCGGATACTAAATGCGCAGTTCCCGCTTTTGATCCATATCTCTCTAATTTAGATTTAGCTGTTGACGGGATCACATGCATGCCGACAAAGCCGGCGTGCACGTCGGAGACCAGGAACTCTCTGAAAGGGACCGCCTGGCTCGGAGTTGCGCTTATTGGGGAACGCGCCGGCCCTCTTGCGAGTTCGTCCGTCACTTCAACTGCTTCTCGGCCAGCTTACCGCCGGTGGGCCGTTATTTCGCTTTGGTGTTGAATTGACGGTTTGCAGCATAATCGATGGTGAAGGTGCCTGGAGGAGCGCGAACGCCCTCCTTCACATTAGAGATAGTCACTGTCGTGATCTGCCCTCTTTCGTCGGTGAGGCTCCATCTGCGTAGATCCAACGATTTCTTGTCAAAGACCACCGTGATGTTCGAGTTTCCGAAAGCCGACTTGTCAGCCAGCTTAATGATAACCTGGGCACCATCGTCTCTGATGCCTTTGACGCGGTTACCGGAAAATTCGACCTCGTCGTCCAGGACGAGTTTAAGCGGCGTTTTGGAGAGAGCATAGAGGCGTGAGGTCTTGAGCTTCTTGTTGTAGATTACGACGGATCTTCCATCTGCAATCAAGCTGATCCCGGATTGGCCTGCATAGTCGAATCGGAGCTTGCCCGGGCGTTGCAGAAAAAATCTCCCGCTGGTCTTTTCCGCCCTAGGACCAGACTGGACGAAGTCCCCTGACATGGACTTTATGGCTGAGAAATGATCGGCAATCGTCGCTGCATCTGCCGGCGCGGCCGCGACGGCAGGAGTAAGTTCGGAATTGATCGCGGTAGCGCTGACAACTACAAACCAGAAAGCCAGCAGTCTTCTGATCTTTTCCATTTACTTTCCAGGTTCGAGCGGCGTGATTAAAGGAGGTGGCGCGCCTTTTTGGCCCCGCGTAGCGCACAATCCAGCACGCGAATTTGCTGTCGCCGCTACCGTAGCAGGCTCGGCTGCGCTGGTGTCCCGAGCTCCGACCAACCGCCAATTCGGTTTGGCTTTCGCCGATCATACATCGTAATGCGTGCCCGGCTCTCCAAGTGAGAGCCGGGCAAAAAGGAGGCGGTCAATAACCGCCATTCTCCTGCTGAATAACAACGTGGCGGTGACGATGGTGGTGCGATCGATCCATCGGGCTTCGGACAACAACCGCATCGGAGCGATGGTGGCGACGACCGTGATCGAAGAAAGTGATATCACCATGATGGCGGTGATGGAGGCGATGTCCTTCACGATAGATAACGACACGATCATTGTTCCAGTGGTGGTGTC
This sequence comes from Mesorhizobium sp. WSM4312, assembly GCF_002294875.1. Classification (NCBI taxonomy): domain Bacteria; kingdom Pseudomonadati; phylum Pseudomonadota; class Alphaproteobacteria; order Hyphomicrobiales; family Phyllobacteriaceae; genus Mesorhizobium; species Mesorhizobium sp. WSM4312. The sequence continues at coordinate 80,796 of NZ_NSFU01000021.1, forward strand.
GGTGGTGTCTATGGGTCTGAACTACGATCGCGTCGGCCGAGGCGACGCAGGGTACGAGTAGGCACAGGGCCAAAGCTGTAACAATGGCGACTTTCATTTGAGATCCTCAACGATTTAAGATGGCCCTTCGCCTGCTTAACATCGTGCGATCGCTTTGGTTCCGTTACCGCAGGACCCGTCAGGGACATTGAGAGGTGACCAATTGTCGGCCGACGGCCAATACTCCGGCACTCGTCATCGGCCCAGCATTAGCAGGGCGAGTGCGGCGCAGTGATAGATGCAATTTCGAAGGTAAAACGGATTTCTTTTGCCACGCCCTCAAAAGGATCTCGGGCGTCTATCGGCCATTCCTAAGGCCGGCACTGACGCTGCGGCACAAGTTGCCAACCCGCTAAAGCCGGCCCAACGGCGACGTCCTAAAAATACGGCCCAAATATGGAACATTAGGCGGTCCGAAATGTTGATTTCGACGCAATAACCGTACGGTAGGCAAAAGAGCGTGGCCTGCCTATTATTTTGGAGTCCGATCGATGCACAGCATAATCTACATTGTTGGGCTAGTCGTCGTTGTTCTTGCGGTGCTGAGCTTTTTTGGCCTGAGGAGATAGGCACGGCAAGTGGGGAGGCATGACGTTGGTTTCCCGGGCTAGCCAAGCCATCAATGCCGGAACTGATGATGGCCGCGTGGCCGCAGCGATGAGCTGAGGAACGCTGGGCCAATGTTGATGGTCGGTATGTTTGCAAGCCCGCGCGCATCGGGCCATCGCATCGGACCCCGTCTTTCCACATTGCGTGTTCCTGCCGACCACATCGAAACTAGCAGCGGCGCCCATCCGGAATGCCGGCAAATACTACGGGCAAACGATTGTGCTGTAACGGACGCCGCCCGGCCTGGAAGCTGGCTCAGCTTAGATCCCGTCCCGTGTCGAGACGGCTCCGCACGGCCAGATGAGTGGTAGACGCTTCAACGACGCGGTGACCGGCTATTGGCGCAACTCACTCGACGCCTCCATCCAGGCGCGGCAATTTTATCGCCGAGACGTCGCGCCTTCTTGCCAAAAGCGAGCCGCACCGCAAAGACAGCCAGCACCTAATCACCGCTCATTGCAATGCTCCCTTCGCGGGATTCGGTTCTTGTCGGGATTGGAGAATGGAAGTTCGTGCGGGATCCGGGTCAGGCTCTCGCACGTCGGATGTCCAGGCCGGCGCATCTAGCAGCGATTCTTTATTGGGCTCTGGTTTGGGCGGCATGTCTGCCGGTCAGCAGAGGGGTTTGCCGACCTGGGCTGCGCACCAGTTTGTCTGGCAGGGAATGGTCTTCCTGGCCAACCGACCAGCCGTAGAGAATGTTCCATCTGCAGCGGAACTGGCACTGACGGGGGCGGTTATCGTTGATCACGGAGGACCAAAGGCATGCGTGACAACGAAAACCATCGCGAAACCGGGGCCACAAAATATCCGGCAAAGACCGGCGTCGACTCTTCGAACGCGTCCTCTCAGGACGCGGCCGCAAACAAGAAGCCCAAGCCTGGCGGTGGCCTGACGCGCCCCGTGAATGAGGTGGAAGACAAGACTCACCAATCAGACGGGCGGCAACCATCAGAAGAGGAAACCGATTCCAGGCCCTGATCCTCGCCATCCGGTGGGCGCGTTAACCCTTCGCAGAGAATTCGTGGCAAGGCAGAAAAGTGATGCCAGTCATTTTGCGGTCTTGCCCAAAGTGTCCGCTACGACCGCGCCACGTTTGCCCATGGGCAGGGGCAGGCCGGTAGTGGAATCAATCGCTGTCTGATGCTCCATCTCGGCATTGATCGCGGCGCCGGCGATAAGGATGATGACGGAAATCCACGTCCACATCATTAAACCGACTACGGCGCCGAGCGATCCGTATGTGGCGTTGTAGTTGGCGAAATGCTGCAAATAGAATGAAAACAGCCACGACGCCGCGATCCACGCAACGGTCGCAATCAAAGAGCCCCAACTCAGCCAACGCCATTTGGCACGTTCGCGGCTTGGTCCGAAGCGATAAAGCAGAGAAATTCCGGTCAGCATCGCGCAGACCAAGACCGGCCACCGGGCTGCTGCTATTAACGTCTCCGTCCACGCATCCAGATAGAAATAGCGCAAAAGCGCGGGAACGACGCCCACCGTGAGCAACAGCACGATGCCGATCAACAACGCGCCGACAGTAAACAGGATCGACATTAGGTTGAGCGTGATGAAGCTGCGTTTTTCCCGTTCCTCGTAGGCGATATTCATGGCATCAAAGAGTGCCTTCATGCCGCTGTTGGAACTCCAAAGCGCGATACCAAGGCCGATGAAGAAACCGATGCCGAGAGCGCCGGGTTTTTGCCTGGCCAAGGCTTGAAGCTGTTCGCGAATGAGGTCTAGCCCGCCCGACGGAAGCAATCCGCCGAGATAGGCAATATGGTCGGCAACCGAAACCGGGTCCGCGACAAAGCCGTAAATTGAAATGAAAGCGGCCAAGGCCGGAAACAGTGCCAGAAGCAGGTAGAACGTGGCGCCGGCCGCAACGAGCAAAACCCGGTCCTTGTTGAATTCTTCCCATAAGCGCCAGAAGATATCTTTCCAACCAAGCGCAGGTATCTGGGATGGCCAAGCCGCGTCGCGTCCGCGGTCTCCCTCCTCCGATCTCAGAGCTGCCTTACTCTCTTCCGTTGTTAAGGCCGCGCGACTGGCCGCTTCTTCATCGATTAAAGACGCCTCTGTGGCGGGCAGCTTCTGACTCCGTCTCGCTTTCGAAGTCACAGGGCTAACCCCATCGCTGTCCACCACATTCGACTACGCTCCAATGTGCGGCCAATGCTTCCCTTGACCGCTGTGGGTTGCCGTCGAACGCTTCCGCAATGCGCTTCCTCATGCCCGGGCTTGAACCTCTCACCGCCTTGAACGGCGTAGCTGTTCCGTTGCCCCTGCGAGCTGGCAAGCCAGCCGAAAACCTGTCCATGGTTTCGACTGGCGCAAAAACCGCTCGAAACTGCCAGCCTATTTGGCGATGCGACACATCGCCGACATTCATCCAAAATCGGCGGCCTCACGAAGGCGCCAAGCAGACCTATCGGGACCCTTGATCGTGCAGGCACCGGCGTAGCCTCAGGCGCGGCATGAGTAACGAAAAGCACGGAGAACAGAACCCCCAAAGCAACGCGATACCAATAATCAAAGCCATTCCTGGACCTCCACCCACTCGAACGCGGAGAACGTGTTGCGAAATCAGCGTGCCCCAGCCCTGCGTCTAGTTCCCCCAGCGGTGATTTGATCGCGCGGCCAACGGCGAGGACCGCTATCGAGACGCCCGACGCTTTCACCAATCCTGAACGCTGCATATACGATGCCGATCTGGATCAACAATTTGAGCATGAATAGTCTCCTTGGCAGCAAAAACTTGGTCGCTGGCCATTGGTTCCGCTGGCGATTCCGTCACCAATTCGTCTCCGCAATGTGGTTCGAGCCGTTACCCGGATCATCGATCGCTGCCTCAGTCTGAGAAAGCACTGCCCGACCTTGACCACCTGGCGCTATTCCGCGGATCCGTTGTTGGTAAATGGTGAAGCGCTGGGGATGCACTGCAAGGTCCAGCCCGACGGCGTCGGCTGCCTCTGGTATTCGGCGATGGCCGCCATGCATTGTTCACGCTTGTCGAAACTGCCAGGCAAGATTGCCATGCCACCCTGCGGACCGGCTATTACCAGGTACCAGATTAACGCTGCTGTCGAAGCCATGGTGTTTCCTCGTTGCAAGCGAAGCTATAAAAGCGGGCGGCTGGACCGCTTTATGACAGTGGCAGGAATGAGCTAGCGGCAAGCTGGTGAACATCGTCGTGCTCTGCCTACGGTTCGCAACGCGCGCTTTCAGAGCATGGGATTTTGCGAGATCTTGCATTTTGAAGCCCGCCGCCACGAGACGACGGGCTTGAGCCAGGAAGGTCAGTCGTAGACCTTGACGATCTTGTGGGTGCCTGGATCGACCAGAACAGTCCGGTTGTCGATCACGACATAACGATATTTGACGTTGGGGACTTCGCGAAGCTCGACTGTATCGGGTAGAGCCGTGCCGATATTGAGTTCCACTCCGGGGACCTTTACCGACGCGAGCGGCTGCTTCTTCACATATTCGCGGATCACCGTGTCCTGCTCGGGCTGAATGATGATATCCTCGGCCGCCGCGACGCCGACGCCTGTGAGCAGAAGAAATGCCGCGGCTGCAGCAGACAGATGCAATTTCATATTGGGCTCCTCGTGAGAGTGGCTCCGACTGGTGGTGTCGAAGCTCAATAGCCAACTTGGCGCTGACGCAATCGTTCCCCTTGGTGGACTTCGGTCTGGGGTCCGGTTGGACATATGTCTGGCCACGTTCGGCAATGGTCTTGCAGACGGTGCGGCTTGGAACGGTCCCCTTTTGCGGAAGTTGTGAGCCGGAACCGAAGGAAAAATCTATTGATAGGAGCGTTGGTCAAGCGCGTTCTGTTGGCCATTATGTCCCTCGTGATCGGAATATCTCTTGGCTGAAGTCAACCATCGCGACTTTCCGAATCGGCGCAGTTATGTCCCTTCCTGCGCTGATAAGGGTTCGCTCGTCTCCCCGGGGGCGAGCGAACCCGTGGACTTCAGCTTGGCGCCGGAAGATTGGATGTTCAACGAGAAAGAAAATCGGTTCATTGAAGCTGGCTTGCTCCTGGCCGTGCCCATTTCCGTCGCCATCACCTCACTGATAGCGGTTTTCGCCTTGGCCGGAATGTGATTTCGACGGCGGGCTTGTTCAGACAGGCTTCCACGTTCATTAGGTTGCAATAGTGTTGTTCACCGCGCTGATGCGGTCGGTAACCTAGCACCGAATTGAGATCGCCGGGACCCCAAGCGGGCTGGGGCCGATTTTCTGGAGGCGCGGGCGTGCATTCCTTCAAGGAAATGTCTCAACGCCTTGTGCAGTCTCAGGGTTGCATCTTCGATCAGTGCGCTTTCCGGGCTCCAAACAGCCGCTTTCTGACAGGTTATGCCGCACCGCTGTGGCGCAAATCCCGCTATCGAACTGTGTGGCGGCAGCGCATGCCTCCAACGGAACATTCTTCGCCAACTGAAGTTCTGAATTTGCCTTGGTTTTGATCCCCGTGGGCCAAGGCGAGGAGGCTGTCTCCATCAGCTTCCAACCAGCCCGCCTCGGATGGGGGCAAAACTGTCCGGGGCGGGCTTCGGTCAGGCCTAAAGCGAGCATGGTTTTCCACCGTTAACTCTTTGGATCGAGTTTTCTTGCTGGCGCTTCGGCGACTCGCTTATTAGAGACTCCTTATGGAGAGGCGGCACGCAATCCGAAGGGTCAGTGATGGGCTCTGGGAGGTCTACGACATAGACAACAACAAGGTTGTGCGCGTGGGTGGAGTGCCCTTGACAAACTTGTTGGATGAAGACGCGCTCGACGCGTTGGACCTGATAAGGGATGGCTTCCTCGCCCCGGGCCGGTCCAGGAGGACAAAGGCCTAAGCAAGGTGCCAGGTCAGGGCGCCTGGCAGCATGGCATAAGCGCGCAAAAGGCCCCGGCGAAGCGTGGAGCGCCGAGGCCTTGGCCATGTACGAGCTACTTGCATTTCCGCTGATCATGATGCGCCAAACATGCTCAATTATCTGTAAATCCGCTTCACAACCTGGAGCTGATGGCAGGCAAGCGAAGGACATAATCCGCGCAGTTGCGGGAGCCCTCAAAACGGAGACACCCAATGGCCAGAGATCGAGCGTTTTCTGATGCCGGCGGATGCCCTACGCAAGACCATAGAAGCTCATGTCGCCAACCGGCGAGACCACGGGCAATGATGCTCCGTTCATCGGATGGAACGGGCGACTTGGGTAGGCAAACATGCGCCCGGGCCACCGCAAGGGCAGGTGCGGTCCTTGAGTAACGCTTTCACCGGCAATGCGGCCCGGCGCCTACCAGTAGGACGCCGGGCCTAAACGACGGGACGCCGGCTGGCTATACGCTAGTGCTAGTATAGCTGCATTCGACCTTTCGTGCAGGCTCAAAGGGCCCCCTGCAACCAGATCAGGGCTCGCGGGTTCTTAGTCTCATTAAACAGCGCCTCGTTTTCCTCCGAATTTGGTCAATCCATGAACGTCTCGGTTACGCCAACAACGGCCGACAGAATCAAAGCGGGTAAGAGTGGCCTGCTTATGATCTCTGACAATTACGATGCGTTCGCCGCGCGTGTCTTAGCGGCAAGGAGTGCGGCTCGCACTCTCGATCTCATGTATTATCTCTGGCATGACGACCTTACTGGGCGCTTGCTTCTACAGGAAGTTGTCCGCGCCGCGCAGCGGGGCGTACGCGTCAGAATGCTGCTCGACGACGTCAATCCGCGCAAGAGCGATGCAGCTTATTTGGCGCTGAGCAACCATCCAAACATCGAACTCAAATTGTTCAACCCGAGCGGCATCAGAGCACGCGGCGTAATGCGAGGCGCGGAAGTCCTCTTGCGGATTTTTGCATTGACCAGGCGGATGCACAACAAGGCGTGGATCGCCGACGACAACATCGCCATCGTCGGTGGACGTAATATCGGCGATGCCTATTTTGACGCGGCGGAGACGAATTTTCGTGACCTCGACATGCTGCTCCTCGGTCCTGCCGTCCAGCAAACCACACAGATCTTCCAGACTTTCTGGGCATGCCAGGACGCCAAGCCAATAGGTGAACTCGGTGCAACCGCGCCGGGTTCGTATTCCCCTTATTTCGAAGGAAGCGAGGAGGAAACCGAGTCGACGCTCCTGAGCGGTATCGGAGACAAGGGCTCCATCGCCGGGTTCATAGCGGCCAGCAGCGACGTTCATTGGGTCGAGGGCGCGCGCGTGATCTCTGACCCTCCGGAAAAGGTGCGAGGCTGGAGACCGCGTGGTTGGCTGATGAAGGAGTTGCTCCCAATCATACAGTCGGCGCGCAAGCGTGTGGAAATCGTGTCGCCATATTTCATCCCCGGCAAGAAGGGTTCAAAAATCCTCGGCGACCTCGTGGACGACGGGGTGCAGGTCGCTGTTTTGACCAACTCCTTGGCCGCGACCGATGTCGCTGCCGCTCACGGGGCCTACGCCAACTATCGCAAGCGCTTGCTCAGAAAGGGCGTACAGCTCTTCGAGCTTCAGCCCTTTAGTAGGCAGCCCAAGATTTCTGTATTTGGATCAAAGGGTGCCAGCCTGCACACAAAAGCGTTCAGCGTCGATAACAGGATCGGTTTCGTGGGATCCTTCAACTTCGATCCGCGGTCCGTATCGTTGAATTCGGAAATGGGAGTGCTTTTTGAAGACGAGAAGTTGGTCGCGGAACTCCGGCACCGGTTCAAATCCGAGATAGCGCCGGAAGCAAGCTACCGGCTCGAACTGAAGAACGAGGTTCTGCGCTGGCATGGCAGCGATGAAGGCAGACCTCAAACCTATACTCGCGAACCCGAGGCAGCATGGTCCCGCCGTATCCTGGCCGCCCTGGTCAGGTACCTACCCATCGAATCTCAGCTTTAGCGGTATGTCGATTCTGGAAATGTTGGCGCTCTCCCCCAGCCGCCATTCAAGCAGGTTCCCACCCGCCTGGACCTTGCCGAAAGGAATAGCTGGCCGAGGTTTCGAACCCGGAACGCGAAGACTGCCATGCCCGGCATTCGACGGAGATCCTCGGATGCTCGACGCGAATGATGTTAAACGAATTTGCAGCATGGCGTACCCGGGACGAAACCGCCGTCCCCGCTTGAATAAGCAGTGCCGCATAGCCGTCGATTAGGTAGCGCCGTGCGCTCGAACCGGCGCGATGAAGATGCTGGTGGCCAGACAATATGACGTCTACGCCGCTGCGCGAGAAGGCATCCATTGCCAGATCCGCGCGGCCAACGATTCCGTCGTCGTTTTCCAGGTCCAGTCCTTCGAAAGGATGGTGCGTCACCACTATCCGGGTAACGTTATTGGACATATTTGCGAACTTGTCCCTCGCCGCCTCTAGCTGGCGGACGTTGATCCTGCCGTCCTTGATTGTCAGGGATCGTGCCGTGTTGATCCCGACGACAGCGACTTCGCTATCGGCGTAGAATGGGTCCGTGTCCGCCTCGATGTAGCGCCTGTAACGTGCCAGAGGTGTCACGGCACGCGCAAAGACATTCCAGAGCGGCACGTCGTGATTGCCGGGCACCACGATGCGGGGGCCGGGAAGAGAGTCAAGGCAAGCCCGCGCCTGCAGGAATTCGTCTTTCCGGGCGCGCTGCGTCAGATCTCCCGACACGACGAGCAAATCAAAATCGACGGCACGAACCTCAGCCGCGATCGCTTCCACGAGCTGGCTCTCTGTTTTTCCGAAGTGCAAATCCGAAAGGTGGACGAGTGTCTTCACTGAATTTCTCCGCTTTCAGTTATGGCCACTCGTCTTTGTCGTTTTGGTCAGGCGCAAGGACCTGCAAGGCCGCCGGTCGAATCCGAAAATTCAGGGGCATGTCCATACGGACGGCTTCGCCGTCCAGAGAAACCAGCATGGCGCGGCGATGCGATGTGATTTGAAGTGAAGTAGCCCGATAGGTTTCCAGATCTCGGGTCGAATCTATCATGCCGAATGCGATTTTGAACGGAAGCAATGCCAGCCCAAACCAGGACTGTTGCTTGACGACATAAATGCATAGTTCTTTTGACGAGAGGCTGCGGCGGTGGCCAAGATTGGCGACGTCGTAGAAATTGTTGCCAACAAACACGCAAGGAGTCCGCAGTCTTTCGCGAGCGCCCTGGGCAGAAACGTGGACAGCCTGCCACGTGGCGAATCTCACCGTTCTCATGAGGGCGGGGCCGATGGCGGCAAGCTTGCAAAATCCGCGGTGCCGCTGCTCGGCTGAGCGCTTTGCCACAAAGAACGGATAGATCCCGATCGATGAATTGTTGAGAAACACGCGGCCGTTGACCTCGGCGACATCGACTGCGACAGGCGTGCCTGTCGCGATTGTATCGATCGCCGCCGTCAGATCGAGCGGCACACCCAAATCCTTGGCAAAGTGGTTCAATGTGCCGAGCGGAAGAACACCGAGAACCAGATTCGTCCCCGCCAGCGCCGAGGCAGCGGTGCCGAGAGTGCCGTCGCCACCGCCCACCACCAATCTCGATCCATGATCGGAAGTCGACTTATTGTCGGCAACGAAACGCCGAGCGAGTTCTCCAACCTCTCGCCCGTCTACCAATCGCACATCCGCCTCGGCGCCACGTTCGGCGAACGCATCCCGCACGGCTCTCGCTATGTCGCCCTTGCGCACCGCAGCGCCGGCACCCTTGTTGATGAGCGCCATAACCTTCAAGTCTTTGGTCCCCGCTTTGGTCTTTCCTGAAACCACAAAGCGACTATCCAACACAGGATCGCCCAGCCAGAGCCAACGCACCACCCTGCCAATACATCCGTTGGATAGTGGACTGCGAGGTAGACCCGGCTTATGCCAACGGCCACCGTCAGAAACAAGGCGAGCGCCATGAAATACACTTTGAGGCGCAGATCCTGACTTGCATGTGAAAGGAGAGCCCCTACGGTCAGGAACGTGATCGCCGAAAGCATTGCATGTCCACTCGGGAAGCTTGCCGTGAATACTCGCGTGACATGAGGGATCTCCGGCCTGGGCCGGTTGAAGCTCAGCTTGAGGATCGTGCCAAGCAGTTCGCCGCCGCCCACCGCCACCGCCATCCAAATGGCCAGAGCCCGCTTGTGGACCAGAAGCAGATAAACAGCCGCTCCCAGCAACACGAAGCCAAGAAACACCACGCTGCCGAGTGAGGTCACATCCCTGGCCGCTTCCTGAAGCCAGGGCGGACCGATCGGATAGGCGGGATCGGCTGCGCGAAGGGCCGACATAATGGCCAGATCAAATTTGGTTGTGTCGCCTTCCAGGACTTCCTCGGCGAGCAGCCCAAAGCCGAGAACGAGGCAGGCGACTAGCATGCCCGCAATAAGCCTGTTCTTGCCTTGTGCGGAAGCACTGCCGATCCGAGGCGGCGTGGGAGGGCAGTGATTCCCGAGGGGCCCGCGCTCGATGTCTGGAATTGGTTCTCTCAAGCGTGGGACCTCATTGGTGAGGCATAACGGGCTCGCGAGAACGAGGTTCCCCAGCCATCACCGCGCTGAGAATGTAAGAATTTGCAGCCGCACTGCGCTACAGCCCCGACAACATGACGGGTGGGAAAGGGGCCGTCACCCTCTCTTTTCAAGAGGGAACTATTGAAAATGCTATCCGTTAAGGAGGTCACCAAAGGCGTGTGGGGACAACGTGGATCAAGAGGACGCTTCACCAATATCATCTGGCGTGGAAGGCCTCGACTACGTCCTGCGAGGCGGCTATGCAAAATTCCGTTCACATCTTGTAGAGGGCAGGCCTGGTTCAGGAAAGACCACACTTGGTCTGCAGTTTCTGATCAAAGGCGCGACAGATGGCGAGAAATGCCTCTACATAACGCTGTCCGAAAGCAAGCGTGAACTGCACTCGGTCGCGCAACGGCATGGGTTTTCTCTTGAAGGTGTCGAAATCCTCGAGCTGGTCCCGCCGGAGCTGAGCCTCGATCCGTCGCAGTTACAGACTCTGGTTCATTCCTCCGATCTGGAACTCGGTGAAACTGTGCAGTCCGCGCTTGCCGAGATCGAGCGCATAAAGCCGGATCGCGTGGTGTTCGATTCCCTGTCGGAAATACGTCTTTTGTCACAGGGATCGTTACGCTATCGACGGCAGGTCCTGGCGTTGAAAAGCTTTTTCCTGCTCAACAATGCAACGGTGCTTCTCCTTGACGATCTCACTGCCGAACATGACGATCTCAACCTGCATTCCATCAGTCATGGCGTCATCCGGATGGAACAGCTTTCGCCAATCTATGGCGGAGAGCGGCGGCGGCTGCGCGTCATCAAAATGCGCGGCGTTCAAATTCGCGGCGGCTTCCACGACTTCGTCATTCGACCCGGCGGCGTGACGGTATTTCCTCGCTTGGTTGCCTCCGAGCATGAGCTGGCCGAGCCTGGAACGCCCGCCATCGGCAACAGTTCTGTCGACACGCTCTTGGGCGGCGGGCTTGACCGCGGCACCAGCACGCTTCTGATGGGACCTTCTGGTGTCGGCAAGTCAACCATCGCGTGCAGCTATTGCCATGCCGCTCTCAAGCGGGGCGAACATGTGTTGGTGCTTTTGTTCGATGAAACCAAGCGGATATTCCTGGCGCGCGCGTCGGGCCTCGGCATGGATCTGGGCCCGTTCGCCGACAATGGCAGTTTGCTGCTGGAACAGATCGATCCGGCGGAATTGTCGCCCGGTGAATTGTCGTCGCGCATCCAGTCGGCTGTCGAGCGGTCAAATGCGCGGATCGTCGTCATCGACAGCTTGACCGGGTACCTCAATGCGATGTCGGAGGAACAGCATCTTGTGCTGCAGATGCACGAGATCCTGACATATCTCAATCAGAAAGGCGTTGTGACGATCCTGCTGCTGGCCAATCATGGAGTGATCGGTCAAATGTCAGCCCCCGTAGACATGACCTATCTCTGCGATTCCTTAATGCTCCTGCGCTTCTTCGAAAGCGGCGGCCGTCTGAGACGGGCTATTTCCGTGGTCAAGAAACGCGCCGGGCCGCATGAGGACACCATTCGCGAATTCAAGATAAGCGCGACCGGGCTGGCCGTCGGTGAACCATTGGAGGAGTTTCGGGGGATCCTGACTGGCGTGCCCACCTACGAGGGAAAGCAAGGCAACCTGCTGCAAGACAAGGCCTCGTGATGCCTTCAGACTGCAGTGTGCTCGTATTGGCACCAGTCGGGCGCGACGCGAAGGTCGCGTCGGCAATCCTCGCGGAGAACGGGATCAAGTCTCACATCTGCGCCACCCTCGACGAAGCAGTACCGCTGTTGGACCAAGCCCAGTGCTTTTTGGTTACCGAAGAAGCCTTGATCAGTTCTGATCGAAATCAGTTCGCATCCTGGCTCAATCTTCAACCGGCGTGGTCCGATTTTCCGATCGTGCTGCTGACGATGCGGGGAACGGAGATTGACAAGCGCCTGGCCTTTCTGGACCGCTATCTGATCGTTCTCGAGAGGCCTTTTCTGGCGTCGAGCCTGGCAAATTCGGTACGCTCGGCTCTGCGCGCCCGCGCCCGTCAGCTCGAGGTCAAGTCGTATATTGAACAGAAGCAAGAGGTCGCTGACCGGCAGAAACTGCTGATCAGGGAGCTCCATCATCGCGTCAAGAACACGCTGGCAAATGTCCGAGCGATGATGGGTGCGACCGCCAAGTCGAGCGGAAGCGTCGATGATTTCGTGCGCGATTTCTCGGCCAGGATCGTCTCTCTCGCCGACACGCACTCGATGCTCACCGATGACTATTGGCAGATGGCCTCCTTGCACAAGCTGCTGGAGTCGGAACTGCGCCACTACGATACGAGCGACAGGTCGCGTGTTGTGCTTGAAGGGCCCAACGTCGCCCTGGTCGCCGATATCGCCATCCCGATCGGGATGGCCTTTCATGAACTTGCGTCTAACTCATCGAAATATGGTGCGTTGTCCCGTCCCACCGGACGGCTCGAAGTCCGGTGGTCGTTGAGCAATTCGGGAGAAGAGCGAATCCTCAATCTGGAGTGGCTTGAAATGGGCGGGCCTAAGGTCGAGCCCCCAAGACGGCGCGGCTTCGGGACGACACTGCTGGAGAAAGTCGTGACTGTGCAGTGCCAAGCCAAGGTCGAGTTGAACTATCGCCCTGACGGTCTGCGGTTCACGATGGCCTTGCCGCTACGCGATACGAGGCTGGTCCCGGCATATTGACCTCTTCTAGGTGGCCGCGCTTCGGCGGTGGCCTATCTGCTCCATCGCTGATACTGATGACCTATCCTTACGGCGTAGGCGTTAAAATGACATCGGATACAGGGAAGCCCGAGGCGGTCGAGCAGCTGCTCGATACGCCAGAACTGGCCACGGCGCTGGAGAGCGAACAGTTCAAGAAGTTCCTCGACCAGGTGCCTATTGCGATCGCGGTTTCAGACCTGATCGAAACGGAACGCGTCGTCTATGCCAATCCGGAATTCGAAAAGCTCTCCGGCCTGAAGGCCGCCAGTCTGGCGCGAAAAAACTGGGCAGCGCTGTCGGGGACTGGTATCCGTGAGCAGAAAGACAAGGCGCTGGCCGAATGCGTTGTCAACGAAACGGATTTTGTCGGTACTTTTCGCCTTGAACGCGGCGACGACGGACCAGCAGTCGTTGACGCCTATTCAAATTTGATAGTGGACGACGACGGCAAGACCTGTTTTCGGCTGGTCGCCTTGGTGGACGTATCCTCTCACGGCGAGGAGGCGCCCTCGATCGAGGAGCGTGTCCGCGAGAAGGATACATTGCTGCGGGAACTGCAGCATAGGGTAAAGAACAATCTCCAGATGATCACCGCACTCATCCGACTGGAGACCCGCAATGCGGCGGAGCCTGATCAGAAACGGTTCGAGAGGTTGGCCGGGCGCGTCGACGCTCTTGCGATACTCTACCAGGCGCTGTCGAACGACGAGCAGGAAGATGAGGTCGATCTCGGCATCTACCTCAGCCAGATAGCATCTGCGGTAATGGCTTCGCATGCCGTCGAAGGCATACGCTTGGACATGAAAGTGGATACCTATCCCGTCTCGGTCAACGTTGCGATGCCGACTGGCCTGGTGGTGAACGAACTGCTGACGAATTCGCTCAAACACGGCTTCAAGGGACGAGAAGGCGGAACGATAACGCTTCACAGCGTGGTCGATGGCGAAGGATGCCGCATCACTATCGCCGATGACGGAGTTGGCTTGCCGCAGGGTGAGACTTGGCCGAAGCCCGGCAAGCTTGGCGCACTCATCGCGCACTCCTTGACCGAAAACGCCAAAGCGCACTTCGAAGTGAAATCCAGCGCCGACGAAGGGACCAGGGTTACCATCGTTTTCAAACGGTCGGCGGCGACCTGACGACCACCCTAGAGGTTGCGCTCGACCGGGTCGCTGTCACGGCGACGCCGACCCACCGCTAGTGCCTAAGTCCGGGTCGGCCACCGTCCTCGGCCTGGGAGACGTAAGAAAGTTTCGCACCCAGCGCGAACGTGCGGATCCGGCCAAACATCCCCCACCCCGAGTTGCCCGAGCGGATCCAGCCGATCACGTTTCTCGACAGCTGCTGGCACGGTGGTGTGGGCGGTGGCAACCCAGTTCCAAACGTTTCTACGACTGGCCGTCAACTAGCGGAGGTGGACGTTCAAACGTTCTGCCTTAGCGCACTGCGCACTGATGCTGGTGAGGACGAGCGATGCGACTGGCCGAAAAGGGCGGACGAGCGCCGTGATCGCGTCCAGCGACTGCGCTAATCCGGTCAGCGGCGATGCTCGATAGGCTTTTTTGTCGGGGGCAGGAACCGCTTCATGGTGGCGAAGTTCAATTCCTAGGAACACAGGAGTGAAATATCATGGACACGCCAACCACAGACGACTTTCCGGGACCAGGTAACGCCAACGAGAACGGCTGGGGCAATGAGGACGCCGAGCGTGCCGAGACCAGCAAAGAAGCTCTCGGCAAGCTTAAGACAAGTGCGGCGGAGACCGCGTCGCATCTGAAGAATGCCGCCGCCTCCGTTTCGAGCGATGCCAAAGATTATGCAGGGTCTGTCGCCGCTGATGCCGCGGGCGCCTTCAAGGAAGCAGTCGAGTCCAACAAGACGGCGGGCGCCGATGCTATTGCCAATATCGCCCATTCCGTGAAGGACGCGGCAGACGGCATCGAAAAGCAATCGCCCCAGGTCGCAAGCATGGTGCGCACGGCGGCCGAAGGTGTCGAGCGTATCTCTACCGATATCAGGGACCGCAACGTCGGCGAGTTGCTCGATTCCGTCACGAAATTCGCGCAGCGCCAGCCTGCCGCCTTTTTCGGGATCGGCATTCTAGCCGGCGTGTTCCTGACGCGGATCATGCGAAGTTCCGATCGGTCCTGAGAAGGATCATTGGCATGGATGATGGAACGGACCACCGGCCCTTCGGAAGCGTGTTCGGCCAAGCGGTAAGCCAATTTGGCTCGTTGATGCGCCTAGACTTGCGCCTCCTCGAGGCGGAAATGCGAGCGAAGTCCACCACGCTGGTTTCTTCGGGCGCATGTGGAATGGCGGCGGCCGTGTTTTTTGCGCTGGCGGCGTTCGCTCTGGTTCAGTGTCTCATCCTTGCGATGATCTCCTTCGGGGTAGGTCCGATGCTCGCCTGTCTGATCGTCGGCCTTGTTTTGATCGCGGGAGGTTTGATCTCCCTTTATCTGGCCAAGCGCGCGCTGACCGGATGGACCATTACGCCCGTCGAGACAGTCAATCAGGTGCGGACTGATCTCGCGGCCTTGAAGCAGGGAATACGCTATGGCTCAACCCAGCAATGAGATTAGGGACATCCTGGTGCAGAGCCGAACTGAACGGCAAGCACTGTTCGGCCCTGTAAGCGAGGTGAGCCGCCGGCTGCAACCCAGACATTTGGCGGACGTTTCCACACACTACGCCAAACAGAAAGTTGCCACGGCGCTCCGGGGCATCTCGGATGCGGTCCAGGAGAATGGCGGAATAGCGGCCGCCGTTGCATTGGGCGCAGTCGCCGTTTTTGATGCGGGACGAAGGAGTGCTGACGGCAAAGTCGCTGCTGGGCGTGTCGAAGTAACCACGGCGACGGTGACAAGCGACGGAGATGCCGATGCAAGGTCAAGCGGTTATCATGCTGGCAAGCGTCGCGCCGTTGCCAATCTCGATCGAGCCAAGATGATCGCCGGCTCGGCGGTAGGGGTGTTGGTTGGCCATATCATTGGCCGGGCCTTTCCGCCGACTGCCAAAGAGCACGCGCTGTTCGGCGAGGCTGCCGACGAAATTCGGGACGCGGCGGCCCAATTTGTCAGTGAGCATAAGCGCGGCGCAAAGATTGCCGCGGCTGAGGCCTTCGGCTTCGCGCGATATGGCGCCACCTTCCTGGCCGTGCTTGCGGTGGCAAGCGACTATTTCGTCAGCAAGGAAGACATCCGGGACCCTTCCGAGAAGTAATTGTCAGACAGTCAGGCGCACTTCTTATCTTCCGCGACCTCGACGCGAGCCGGAACGCCTGGCCGCCTGCCTAGGAGCGGGCGTAACTTTCAGCCTCGAATGGAATGTCAGTGTATTGCCGGATGCCGTTCCGCGAACGTTCCATTTCTTCCCTCGAATGCTTTCGACCGCATGGTCGGGCGATCCCATCATATCCTCACGATCACGAGGGTGAGGATGCGAAGATCGCGTCGCAAATCGTTTGAATGCAACAATTCGACATGGCCGTGTGCCGCTGCGTCTGAAACCGGCGGCGCTATCCTAAAAAAGCGCAAGGACAAATGGCTGTCCAACAAGCGCGACGCGCATTGCCGGCATCTGGCGCGAGACGACGGATGAGGGCGAAGCATTCTCGGCCCAGACATTGTCTCCAATCATGACCGGCAGATCGTCATCCTCGGCCGGAAAGACTGGGCTGCCTGGCTCGATCCATCGGTCTCCGCCAAATC
The DNA here is from genome assembly GCF_002294875.1 of Mesorhizobium sp. WSM4312. Lineage (NCBI taxonomy): Bacteria > Pseudomonadati > Pseudomonadota > Alphaproteobacteria > Hyphomicrobiales > Phyllobacteriaceae > Mesorhizobium > Mesorhizobium sp. WSM4312. The sequence continues at coordinate 97,328 of NZ_NSFU01000021.1, forward strand.
TCTTGTCAAGCCTTTACCGGCGCGTACGCATTCCGTCGAGCAGGTCGGCTAATCCGACTTCAGGGCATACCCCTTTGCTCGCTGATAGTGGCGATGCGCCTTCGCACGATTTCCACAATCTCCCATCGAGCACCATCGGCGATTCTGCGCTCTGCTCTCGTCGACAAAAAGCCAGCCGCACCCTCTCTCATCCTGACACTGCCTGATTTTGCCAGAGCGGATCCCGGTCAGGAGCTCAGCAGCCGACAGGGTTATCGGAGTTAGAAGGCTCCCCACTCCCTTCGTCGCGCGCCAAGCGTAGTCGCCTGCCCGCCAAGCGAGGGTTGCGCCTACCCCACCAGCGGTCAGGAAATGGTTGAAGGCCTCAAGGTCCTTGGTGCGAGGCGTCTGGCCATCGATCCGCGCAATCAGCAGATTGTAGATCAGTTCGCGCAAAGCGATCGCGCTCTCATAAAGGGAGTTGGCAGCCTCGACATCGGATTTCCACGCCCGCTGCAACGCCGTTCGTTCGCCACGGGAAACCAGGTCGTTGGCGTGAAACCAGTCCAGCAGAGCTTCCGGGCTGGGGAGCCGTTCTTCAACGTCCGAACGCAACCTCCAGGCCGCCGTGTTCACGAAGCGGATCGCCAGATCCTCGTTCGCCAGATGGCGCTCCGCAACGCGCGTGGCACGTGGTTTTGGAGAGGTCGTGGAACCAATCGGGCTCATGCCGCTTAACCTTACCTAACCTATTAGATGGTTATAAGTTCGATGATAGATGGTTATAAGTTCGATGACCGCTTCTTCAAGAGAAAAGCTTACGATCGTATGCGGTTTTGCCGCCATATATCTCATATGGGGCTCGACATATCTCGCCCTTGCGGTCGCTGTCCAAACCATCCCACCCTTTGCGTTGATGGGCACGCGCTCGATTGTCGGCGGAGTGATCTTGCTGGCGCATTCGAGGGCCAAAGCCGACGACGGCGGTTCGATCCGGTCCTGGCTCCGCGCAGGCCTCTGTGGCGTGCTGTTCTTCGTCGGCTGTCACGGTGTTTTGGCCTATGCCGAGCAGCGCATGCCGTCCGGCCTTGCAGCCTTGCTCCTGGCGACGATCCCATTCTGGATCATCGTCGGAAGAAGCATTCTCGGCAGATCGCACCAGCCTCTTGTCAGGACCATTTTACTGCTGCTTCCCGGCTTGCTCGGAGTCGTCCTTGTTGCATGGCGAAGCGTTGCCGGTCCCGCAGGGCTCCAACTGTCCGACATCCTGCTTTTGCTGATGGCGTCCGCTTCTTGGGCGCTTGGCACGCTCATTGCCGAAGGCCACAACAACAAGGGTTCCTCGGTGGCACTTGCCGGCCGGGAATTGGTCACCGGCGGCGCAGCACTGATGCTGTTGAGCGCGGCGCGAGGCGAACCGATTGGAGCCGTGGCGCAGATTTCCCTGTCATCCTTCCTTGGCTGGAGCTACCTCACGCTCGCCGGCACGGTGGTGGCGTTCGGTTCGTACATCTGGCTGCTCAAGAAGATCTCGCCCGCCCTTGTCGCGACCTACACGTTCGTCAATCCCGTGATTGCGATGTTCCTCGGCTGGGCATTTCTTGGCGAGGAGATCACCGCAACCACCCTGATCGGAGGCTTTCTGGTTGTCGCCTCCGTGGCCTGCCTGCTGGTTGCCAACCGCAATTCCACTCACAAGGAGGTAACTCATGGTCGACGCCACGAAAAACAGCAACGGCGATCGCAAAAGGGTAAGGATCGGGGTCGTCGCCCCACTTACGGGACGTCCTGCCTATCTCGGGATCGAGATGGCGCAGGCAGTTGAACTGGCGGTCGAGGATGCCAACGACGCGGCTGAGGGTATCTTGTTGGAGGCGATCCGGCGCGACGACAAAGGCGACGAGGCCGAGGGCGCCAAGGTGGCGTCAAGCTTGATCGCTGATCAGGCCGTGCTGGGCATTGTTGGGCACTACAACAGCAACGTCACGCTCGCCGTGGCGCAGCGCTATTGCGATGCGTCGATGGCGCTGATTTCACCCATCGTTTCCAACCCGAAGCTAACGGATTCGGGCTGGAACAATGTGTTTCGGTTCACAAACCGCGACGACGTTACCGCGTCCGCCATATCCAACCATCTGACCGCCGAAATGGGGAAACGGCGCGCTGTCGTGGTCAGAACCAACACCGTCTACGGACAAAGTATGACCGACGAGTTTGTCCACGCCTTTCGGCGCCGCGGAGGCGGTGTTGTGCAGGACATCGCTGTAGAGGAAGGAACCACCGAGTTCGGCGCGTTGGTCGGCAGCTTTCCCAAAAATATCGACCTGGTGTTCTACGGCGGCACATTCGAGGGCGCGCCGTTGCTAAAGGCAATGCGGGCGGCGAGGGTACGGCATTTGCTCGCGACCGGGGACGGTTGCTGGGATGGTTGGAATTTCCTGGAGCCCGCCGGCCAGGCGGCCGAGCAGGATGAGGGCGTCCTCGTCCTCTCAGCCTGTCCGGAAATTGGTGTCGTCCAAGGGTCGCGGGAATTTGCTCAACGCTATACGGATCGCTTCGGTCCCCTCAAGAACTATGCCGTAAACTGCTATGACGCTGCGGCACAGTTGCTTGAGGCCATAAGGCTGGCCAAGCGCGCAAATCAGCTTAGCCGACAGGGCGTGATATCGGCGCTCCGGAAAAGCCAATATCGTGGCATTGCATACCCAGACGTCGTCAACTGGGATGCCAAGCAGGACGACATCGCCGCGGTGACGGCTTTGCACGTGGTTGAGAAAGGCCGGTTCAAGCAGATCAGAATGCTTGCTCGAACGACCGAGAAGTCGGCCTTTTGAGCAATCAGTAGCGGACGTTTGTAAGCGAATTGATGCGGCCGGTTGCCTGGGGTTCATTCCACGCCGGTAGGTCCTAGCCGCTCGCCGCGCCTCCCCAATGCCTGCGAACCGGGACTGTGGGACCGAAATTTGGTTCGCAATGTTCGCCTTGCCGTAGGGCCGGTAGCAAGCTCTTTGCTTTAGAGGAGCGATCAGGGAACCCCCGCATCGAACTCCACAGCAAGACCCGCGTCGATCGCGCTTCGAGCTATGTAGTCCCCCCGTTCCCAATCCGTTAGCTCGCAGAGCTCCTTTCTCCGACGGCGTGGATGACCACGTCTATCGAACGCTCGGATTTTTGACATTATCAAGCAGGTAACGGACAACCGTTTGGCGAACGTGCGATGAAGTAAGCGTCGGAGCGACGTCTGCCATTGCAGGGCCTATGAATGAAGCCGTGTTTCAGAGCGATCGGCAGTCATTGCGTCGAAAGCGACAGGAATGCTGTGGAGGATGCATGCCGCAGCCAGTATCTCTTCCAGCTCAGGGTCCGTGGCCTTACACGCCAGAAGCAGTGTTCGAATGGCACGAATTGCCTGTGCGATGGAAAGGAAGCGGGCCTTGCCTCTGGAACGGACATAGGCGTCGGCCGCCCTTTCAACCGTGACGGTGTGAAAACTGTTGGTCATGTGAGTTCCTCCCTGAACCCAAACCAACACGATTTATGGCACCAATTCGTCAACCCGTAAGGGTGTGTCCGATTCGGGACAATCAGCTGGAATCACTGCCGAAGTGACGTTGCTCTTCGTCGCCATAGGCGCCGTGCGTCAGCTTTATCATTCCGGGCCGGTCGACAATGGTGATCTCACCGCGTTTGGCGTGGATCAGCCCCCGATATTCAAGCATTTGCAGGGCTATCGTCACGCCAGGGCGCCGGGCGCCAAGCATGGTGGCCAGAAACTCGTGCGTCAGGTAGATCCTGTTGCCCTCCATACGATCATCGACCATAAGCAACCACCGGGCCAGCCGTTCCTCGATTTTCGAATGGCCGTTGACAAGTGCCGTGCGGGACAACTGGACCAGGAACGCGTGCGCGTAGCGAAGCAGCGAGCCGCGAAGGGACTGGCTTTCTTCAATCGCGTCGCGAAGGCTTTCGACCGGGAGCAACCAACCTTTGCCGGCGACCTGGATGTAGGTTTCGTTGGGGGAACTGTCCCGGCCGAGAACAACCGCAACCCCCGTCATGCCGTCATGGCCAATGATGCCCACTTCGCTTTGCCGGCCGCCCGTCATGGCCGCGACCACCGAAGCGATTCCCGCCTCCGGAAAATAAACATGCTCGATTAGTTGATATGGGACTTCCAGTCGGTCTTTGATGCCCAGTTCGACGTGATGCATTGACGGCTGTAAGAGCGCAAAATCCTCAGGCGAGAGGGCTTGCAATACATGGTTGCGAAGAAGGGATTGGGGCACGGCGCTCTCCCTGACGGGCAAGAGCATGTACCTCTCACTGTCGGCTGCATCCGAAAACACTGGCGGCCGATACAAGCAGAGTAGACCTCATGGGCGCGATTAGCAAATTGGCGTGTACCTCAGTTGGAAAGCGCTTGTTGCGATTCAGGCCTAACTCCTCGCAAACGCATGGTGGCGCGTGCGGAACCCAGCCGGCGAACCGCGCTGCTACGGCCCTTGTTGGGTGGAAGGCGCCCATCTGGCGGACTAGACTGAGCGACCATGCTGGAAACCGCTGGGATCGAACTTATGGATTGCGGAAGGTGGAATCATCTTCCTGAAGTTCGCCGGATCCTCCACGGCTGCGGCAAAGGCGGTGGCTGTGGCGCCTACACTGGGCACTAACATGAGCAGACGGCAGTGCTGTTCCTCACGTGCCATCGCGGCCAGCTGTTTGCTCAATTCCGCTGTTTGGTATCGGATATCACTCCATACCTTTAGGCACAACGAGGCCGAACGCTTCATCAACCCGCGAATCTGATTGGATATGTGCAAACACATCTTGAAAAGCTAGCGCCGCGCACCGATGAGCGTGCGGAATGGCATGCTGTCGGAACCTTTAACCCGAGCGATAGAAGCCGACTTCGGCCAGATGGTTGTAGCGATGCCAAAAGCTCCTTCAGGTACCCGAGTGGTGCGTGCGGCCCAATATCTGGGCACGTCGAAAGAGCACCAGACCTACTGGATCGGCAACCAGGAAGATGCCATCCGCGACTATGCGATGTAATGGGCTACGAGATCGGCGCCACTTACGAGGACGATGGTCGGCCAATGGCCGCCCAAATTAAGGCCACTGCGGAGACCATCGTTGTCTATGATGATAGCCGCTGGGGGCGATTTCAGAACATAGATGGAAGCGCCGGCGTGCGGATAGAATTGTGCGTCGAGCGGTTCATGAACAACGGCAGCGTCGGCTCCGATACCGCCCCGGTTCGATCTGGCCGAAGCGCACGGCCGCCAGATTGACCTCGCCGATTGGCGCAGTTGTGACCCGCGAACCGTCGGAAGCCTCCAGCGCGAACGCTAAGGCACCGTCGTGGTTATGGACGAGCGTCGTAGATCTGCTCGCAACTCCTGAGCTTGCGGATCTCGACCATTCCCGAAGGTTCGCTCTCGCAAACTAAGCGGTTTTCTGGAAATGCCACGACGCTGGAACCTCCATGTCGATGGCTAGTTCATCCCTGACTCATGACATGGGAGAAAACGACATGACAACCTCGGACGAGAACCCCCTAGCCCCACAATCCAAGTCTCCATCACAGCCTGCAACGCCATCCCCGTCCACCCAGAAGGTCTCCGGCGCCGGGCCCGCTCTTTCCGAACATTCCAAGGACGCCAAGGCTCCGAAGAGCGGGCGACAGCCGGGGGCGTACGTCAAGGACTGAGCCGAAAGACCAATAGCCTTGGAGTCATCCCATGCAGATTCTTGAAACGGTCGTCGAAAACGGACCCTTCCCTACAGTGCGGTTCCTGGGCGAAGGCGGCGAGGCGATTTCCGTTTCGCTCGCCTATGACAACGCCCTCGATGACGTGCAACTGATTGCGAAGGCAAAGGTGCTGCTATTACACGCGGCCACGTTCGATGAAACCAGCGCCGCCGACGACGCGAGGATGCGAAGTCAGCCGGAACCGGGCCGCGACGCGTCTTATATCCTCGAGTATCAGGACAAGGGTCACGTGCAGGAGCTCGCAGGCCTTTCGTTTCCCACGCTACAAGCGGTCTTGGCCGAATGCCGGCGTTCTGCGGCTGACCTGTGGCAGCACGCGCTCTCGCGTGGTGAAGCGCCGGTCGGCTGGGCGGTGCGAGCTAAGGATGCAAGCGGTGCGGTCGTCGCGACAGTGGATTATGAGGATTTTCGCACATCAGACGCGGACGTGACTGGCGTAGGCGAGCCCAACTCATCGAACTCCTAGCCATGTCGTGCCGAGGCCCGCGTTATGGGCGGCAATGATCACGTGGAGTCCTCGATGATCACCCGCAGAAAGCGGGCGTTCAACGCTACAGCTGATCGAAATAAGCAAGCCCGAGACGTATTCGCTGGCCCTCTGCGTAGGCCAGGGCGAATGCCTCCAATTCGAATGATCGGAATATCTCTTCGTCGCCGTTGACCACGCGGACGAACCATTCTCCGCAGACTTCGATCACTTCAACGCAAGGGCCGACCTGATCATTGGCGCTTACGGTCACGTTATCCATCGCAAGACCTTAGAAAGCAATGGCGAAAACATGATTTATAAGGGTCGCTCGCAGCCGGGCTCAATATCAAATGTGTGTCGGTGCGTAGGCAGGGGATCGGCGATAAAGCTCGGATCGAGGGGACAATGCTGACCCCGAAGAAGCGTGGAGCGGGCGTATCTCCCGGAAATGTGAATCCAGTACACAGGCGGAACATTCGCACTGCCTGGCAGTTCTAGTTGTATGTCCGCGTTGGCGTTCGAATTGGTCTATTTTGCCGGTCTGTCGAGCCACGACCTGCTAGGCGGTGTCGTGTCCCTGCTGGCATGCGTTGTACTCGTCAACGTCATGGCAAAGGATAGCCCGAATCAATAGAAACTCGCGCTCGGCAAGGGCGTTTGATCGTAATGAAAGCTCGCGGCAGAAGCCTGTGTGAAGTGATTTTCGAGGCGATCAAGCCTCGCAAGAGGCCAGACCAGCCTTCAGGTTGACCACAGGATGCCTAGCTGGGCCGCGCCGGCCGCTTGAGAAGCCGGCGTTCCTGTTGTCTGCTCTCAATAGAATTCGAGGATTCGAAGCGCCCCAATGCCGGGTTGGACCGCATTTTGGTGAAGGTCTCAAGTTTGCCTGAACACCTAGCGGCTTGGCCTACGGGGCTCGAGCCGACCGAGGCCTTGTGTGCGATTACACCGTGTCCGACCGCCAGTCGTTTATCGTAGTTCGGGAACATATTAGTAATTCGAAAGTTTGCGGCGTGGGGGAACAGCCCTCGCATGCGCGTCGGCCCCTCGTCGATTCTTAAGTTGCGGACGCACTTACAAAATGAAGATCGCCCAGATTGCTCCTCTAATGGAGTCCGTTCCTCCCAAGCTCTATGGTGGCACAGAGCGCATCGTCTCGTATCTGACCGAGGAGCTGGTTCGACAGGGCCACGAGGTGACGCTGTTCGCCAGCGGCGACTCAAGGACGTCGGCCGAACTTGTGGCGTGTTGCGACGTTGCGCTACGCCTGAGCCCAGAGGCAAGGGACCCTGTCCCCTGTCACGTTTCGATGCTTGAGCAGGTGCGCAGATGGGCGGAAGCCTTCGATGTGCTGCATTTTCATGTCGACGTCCTCCACTTTCCGGTCATTAGAGAGTTTAGCAGCCGAACCGTTACGACACTTCATGGCCGCCTTGACCTCCCGGATCTCGCACGGCTTTATGCAATGTTCGACGACGTTCCACTGATCTCGATCTCCGACGATCAGCGCCGACCGATGCCGCCGGTCAATTGGCTCGGAACGGTTTATCACGGCTTGCCGGCTGGTATTCTACCCTTGCGTCAGAAGGCCTCGAGCTATCTGGCGTTCCTGGGCCGCATCTCACCGGAAAAGGGCCCGCTGGCCGCGATAGAAATCGCCGCCCGCGCAAGAATGCCGCTGAAAATCGCGGCCAAAATCGACTCGGTTGATCGGGCGTTTTGGCGAGAACGCGTCGAACCACAGGTGCTGCGAAATTCAAACGTTGAGTTCATTGGCGAGATCAATGAAAGGCAGAAGGCGGAGTTCTTGGGCAATGCGGCAGCCTTGCTGTTCCCGATTGACTGGCCGGAACCGTTCGGCCTCGTGACCATTGAGGCGATGGCCTGCGGAACTCCTGTGGTGGCGTTCAATCGCGGAGCCGTTCCTGAAGTGATCGATGATGGGGTGTCGGGATTTATCGTGGAAAATATCGCAGAGGCTGTGAAGGCCGTGCATCGGATAGGTGACCTCGACCGCTCTCGGGTGAGGAGAACTTTTGAAAAGCGATTCACCGCCCAGCGCATGTGCGCCGACTATATGGCGATCTATCGCTCGCTCACGGGCGACAAGCGATGTCCCTCCGAAAAAATAGCTATGCTGGAAACATAGCTGCCCAGGCGGCCGAACCGGCATAAAGCGATCGGCTTGATATCAAGTTTGATTGCTCAAAATCCAAAATTGGCCAATCATACGACACGGAGTCGAAAGAGCCTCTTTGCGGTCAAAGCATGTGCCTGCCGAGGCGGGGCGCTGGTGACGATTCGACGTCGGCGACGATCGACAAGCATGTGGGCTAAGTCTCTTTCGAACGGGAGAGCTGACATGAGCGCTGAAATCGAAGATCGCAAGCTAGACCCAGCTGTGGCGCTGCCGGCGATGGATGAATCGGCACCACGCGAGCCTCATAGACAATTTGCGCTCAAGCATGAGGACTGCTTCATCGTCGCGGACAGCTACGGCGACATACGTGGCACCGGCGATGGCCTTTTCCGCGACGACACGCGCGTACTATCGCGCTTCCGTCTGTTCATCGGCGGGCGCATTCCATCCCTGCTAGGCGCCTCGCTTTCCCAGGACAACATACTGTTTACCGCCAACCTCACGAACTTGGCCACTACGGGGCCCGACGGCCGTGAAACGCTGCCGGGCGTCGTGCACGTCGATCGAACACGGTTCATCTGGCAAAATCGCATGTTCGAGCGGGTCACCTTCACGAATTACTCTGGGCGCGAAGTGCTCCTACCCGTGAGATTCGACTTCGACGCCGATTTTCGTGATATGTTCGAGGTCCGTGGCACTACGCGCAGCCGCCGCGGTCACGCTCATGACGCGCTGATCGGCGAAGCAAGCGTCATGTTTCGCTACGAAGGCCTCGACAATTTGGCGCGCCAGTCGATTATCTCGTTCTCGACGCCGCCTGACCAGATCCAATCCAACCACGCCGTGTTCTTCATTGTAGTGGGCAGGCGTGACGCAAGAGCGCTGTTTGTAGAGGTCGGTCACGACGAAGAAGTCCCCTCCAGCGACCGCTTTCGCGCCGCGGCGGCCCGAGCACGTTTTGCCATGCGCTCGAAGCGGCGTCAGGGCGCCACTGTCTTCAGTTCGGGCCGCGTGTTCAATGACTGGCTTACGCGCACGCGCGCCGACATAGCACTGCTGACCACCGATCTTGAGACCGGACCGTATCCTTACGCCGGCATTCCATGGTTCTCGACCGCTTTCGGTCGCGACGGCGTCATTTCGGCCCTCCAGATGCTGTGGCTCAACCCAGAACTTGCCCGCGGGGTCCTGGCATTCCTTGCTCGTTATCAGTCCACCGAGACTTCGATATTCGATGATTCCGAACCCGGCAAGATCATGCATGAAACGCGCAAGGGGGAAATGGCGGTGCTGCGCGAGCTGCCGTTCGGGCGCTACTATGGCGGTGTCGACACGACCCCGCTCTATGTTTACCTCGCCTGCTCCTACGCCGATCGCACTGCCGATGAGGTGTTTGTCAATCGCATGTGGGATTCGCTGTGTGCGGCCGTGGGATGGATAGAGGACGTTGGAAAGCGTAACGGCGAGGGCTTCGTGACCTACAGCAGGGCGGCGGACACTGGGCTTTTCAACCAAGGCTGGAAGGATAGTGCCGACGCCATATTCCATGCCGACGGCACGATTCCGAGGGGACCGATCGCCCTGGTTGAGGTACAAGGCTATGTCTTTGCAGCCTACCAGGGCATGGCCGCACTGGCAGCCAGACGCGGCGACACGGTCAAAGCAGCGCGCTGGAGCGCGCTGGCAGAAAGTATCCGCAGCGCAGTGGAGAGGCATTTCTGGATGCCGGACCACAATTTCTACGCCTTGGCCATAGACGGGGAAGGCAAGCAATGCGCGGTGCGCGCCTCTAACGCCGGTCATCTGCTTTATGTCGGGCTGGCATCGGCGGAGCGGGCGTCATCAATAGCCGAACAGCTCTTTTCGGGTCATCTCAACAGCGGTTGGGGCGTGCGCACCTTGGCCGACGACGAGGTGCCATTCAATCCGATGTCCTATCATAACGGCTCGATCTGGCCGCATGACACTGCCATCTGTGCCGCTGGGCTCGCCCGCTACCAAGAGCGTGCCGGTGTCGTGAAGCTCATGAGCAGCATGTTCGAGGCCGCGGTTCGGTTTAATATGCGGCTTCCCGAACTATTCTGCGGGTTCACCCGGGCAATTGGCGATGCACCGGTTGCCTACCCTGTCGCTTGTCTGCCGCAGGCTTGGTCGGCGGGGTCGGCCTTCATGATGCTGCAAGCCTGTCTGGGAATTCGGATCGACGGGTGGAACCGTACCATCGAGGTCGACCGTCCACGGTTGCCAATAGGCATCGACAATATCGTCATTCGTCACCTGGCCGTAGGGGAGGAGAAAGTCGATCTCACTTTCGAGCGCGTCGGTGACCACATTGTTTGTTATCTCGATGAGCGGCATGAAGGGCTCGTGCCGCTGGAGGTGCGCTCCTAGCTTGCCGGTCGCTGAAATACTTTTGTACTCCGACATTCGAACTGAGCCAATGTGAAGAAACCTAGAGCCGCGACTGTCGAGAGGGTCAAGGAAATCGAGCGTCGCCTAGTCCTCGATAATCTGCTTCCGCCGTGATCGCGACGATAGCCGAAATCGCTCGGGATCTCCTGAGCTAAGACGTGAGCAAAGCCGGGCGGGATCCTCAGAGTTCCCAGCACCAGCCGAACGCAGAACAGGTTCTTCGTAGACATGCTGAACCTCCTGCCGGCCACGCTGGGGTCATTGCGCCCATGGCAGCTCCAAACATGGCTCCTTGAATCGCGCCTAGTTTGTTCGATTTGACGCTATGCCCGTGTCGTGTCGAGGTCCAGCGCCACTGGAAGGGCGACTGACGTCATCCTATTCGCGGAGATCAAGAATGTGGGGCAACGGGCTTGAGGCTTCGCAAAAGGATGGCGGCAAGGGCTCAGACACGGTCGATTTGGGCGTTAACGGCCTAAGAAAATTCGAGAGGCCCGGCATGGGTGGGACTGAACGAATTGCTCGCCATCGACTCTGCGCGGCCCACGGATAGTCAAGGACGAGCGTTCACAGCGCCGCCAATGAAAGCGGCCGGATCAACGAGCCCTGCCATTCACCTGCAGCTGGCCAATTTTATCGCTGATCCGCACCGGGCCCGGCTCTTGTCAGGACGTCGGTGCGCGATAGTTTTGCAGGGTGGGGACTTCAATCGACGGGAGCCTACCATGAAACATCAAACGCTAGACCAACTGCAGACAATCGCGAAGGTTCAGCCTTTGTCGACGTATCCGTTCATGACTCGCCAACAGCGCATAGAACGTTGGGCAGCGCTGCTGGAAAAAGACCCAGATCGGTGCCTGGGTGCCCTTACCGGGACCGAGCATCTGAAGCGGGAGGCCCGTGATTCTTCACGCTGTCAGGGCTCGCCTATCACTGTGGCCTTTGATGATCCGGTGTTGCGGGAGCTGGGCCTGCGGGATGATTCTTATGGAGAAGCCAAGCGGTTCTTCGAACTGACCGACTGGCAATTGCATAGCATCGTCTGCAGTTGCCACGTCGGCACAACATTTAAGGCTCAGTGGGCCGCCGCACGGGTTCGCAAAACGATCGGTGGCAATAAGTTCCTTGAATGGCTGAGCGAGAAACTGTGGCACTAAAGCCTTTTGATAGTCAGGTGATGCTAAGGTCGATGGTGCCGCTTGGGGTTGGAGATACATCGTCTTCCCGGTCATTACATAGCTGGGAATCCATCGAGTACCCACATCAGGACCTAATGTAATGTGATCCGCATACAGTTGCAGTCCGCCGCGAAAAAGCGCGTCCCTAGAAGACTTGCCCGCTATCCCTCGGGAGCGGGCTTTTTCTTCTACACTGGCCCGGCAGTTGAAGCAGGACGCTGACGAACCAGGTACTGCCGGCACGTGCGCGAACAAGAGCTTGGCCACGTCCCAAGACGCCACCCAATGCGCGCTCGATCAGGCTGGCAAGAGACGCGGACAGACGTTCGGGACGCGAATTCGTTCGCTCCTGTGACCGCTGCCTTGGAGATCGCTCTCAAATGACCACGAAAATTAGCAGCTGAGACCTACTGAGGCAGCTAGTTATCGATTAGCGCGCCTGCGAATCCTTGGCGATCCAGCCAGAGGTCAAAATGAGGGATGCTTCAAACACCTTTGCCCCATTTTCGCCCCGCACTTTGACCGTCAGCTTGAAAAGATCGCGGTCGGGCATCTCGTCGCGCGCGACATCCTGGAGGACGCGCAAGGCCTCGTCCCTGGCACTTTCCTTGGAGGCAAATAACTGGCCATTCTCGTCCAGCACCGGCCCCTCGCTATTGTAGACGTCAAAGAAATACCGGTCCATTCAACGCTCATCTGCAAAGCACCTTAGCTCAATACCTCTCCTTCGATCTGGTTCCTCTTCATACTGGCATTTAGGTGAAATGCAGGCAGATTTGGACTGTCTGCCGTCGGGAATAAAATCAGGCTGCGGGCATTGAGAATAGTTGAACCCCTGTACTTGCAGCCCGGCCAGCACAATGGTCTTTCTGATGACCGAAGGTCGATGCTGGCAGAGGTTCGTATTAGGCGGAAAGAGATTTTCCGTCGGGCACATGGTGTCGGTGGGGCTCGACCAATCTACAGCACGTCGCTCGTTGGGGGGCCAGCAGCGCGCTACAAAGTTATCGAGAACGGTGGCAGGCAATTCACGTCCTTGCAGGTACCCGGAGACGGCGCGGTCGAACCTTAGCGCTCCACGCGGTCTTTAATCAGTTGTCGGCGCCCGGCTTCAGCTGGGCCTGATGTGCTATATCGTCTTCATCATCGTGCTCGATCAGATCGATCAACCCTGCGACCCGTGTTCCTGGCAATGCGCGTCCCTGGCTTATCAACGCCTCATCCCCGACCGTCCATGCCAATGCCTCTCTCAACTCTTCGAGCGAGGCACCGGACGCGATGATTTCCGCAATCGTTGAGTCGTCGATCGGTCCAAGGACCGAGACGACGTCTTGGCGTGTCATGGTCATACTTACCTCCACTTGAAATCCCAACAGAGCAAATGGGTAGTGGTCGGGGCGCTTGCCAGCAGCTCTTCGAAACGGTCGCCAAAATGGGTGTTAAAGACGCCTCTTGGCGCGGCGGAAATCGATTCCCAACTCATGTTTGTCGGTCGCCGTACAAGGGCCGACGTGTCAGGGAGCGCCAGGCTTCTTGGCGTTCCCTCGTATCTATGTTGCTCCAAGGAGGATGTAGCTATGAGAACAAACGTGGACTTTTCCCCCTTCTATCGGTCGAGCATCGGCTTTGACCGCATCTTCAACCTGCTCGAAAACGCCAGTTCGCCACAGAATGCGGACAACTGGCCGCCTTACGATATCGCCAAGCTCGGCG
>NZ_NSFU01000022.1:0-100285 GCF_002294875.1 Mesorhizobium sp. WSM4312
CCCTTGCGCCCGATGATGATGTGGTCGTGCACGCCGATGCCCAGCCGTTTGCCCGCTTCGATGATCTCTTTCGTCATCTCGATGTCGGCGCGCGATGGCGTCGGATCGCCTGACGGGTGGTTGTGCACCAGGATGATCGCGGTGGCCGACAGGTCGAGGGCGCGCTTGACCACTTCCCTGGGATAGACGGGCGTGTGGTCGACAGTACCGGTCTGCTGCACCTCGTCGGCGATCAGCGCGTTCTTCTTGTCGAGGAACAGGATGCGGAATTGCTCGCGCGCCTCGAAGGCCATGGCCGAGCGGCAATAGGCGAGGAGCTGCGTCCAGGACGAAAGGACTTCACGGCCGTGCACCTCGCCATGCGCCATGCGTTGCGCTGTCGCGGCGACAACCTTCAGGTCGAACGCCACCGCCGGGCCGATGCCCTTGACCTCCTGCAGCAGGTTGACGGGCGCGCCAAGCACTTCGGCCAGCGTACCGAAGCGCGCCAGCAATGCCTTGGCGGCCGGTTTGGTGTCGGCGCGCGGGATCAGCCGGAAGAGCAAGAGCTCCAGAAGTTCATAGTCGGGCAGGGCGTCTGGACCCGCCGAGGCAAAGCGCTCGCGCAAACGGTCGCGGTGGCCGAGATATCCAGGCTTTTCAGCTGGAATGGGCCTCGCCTTCGCCGCGGGCCGAACCGGCACCTCGGCGAAGAAACTCCGCTCGTCGTCGTCGCTGGCCTTCCCCATCAGCCCCCGCATCCAGCCAATCAGTCGGGCAAGGCGGTCGCCCGACGTATTAAAAATATCAGGCCGGCAGGCCGGGCCGGTCGAGGTTCTTGGGCGAGAGCGTGAAAATCTCGCAGCCGGTGTCGGTCACGCCGATCGTGTGCTCGTACTGTGCCGACAGCGAACGGTCCCGCGTCACCGCCGTCCAGCCATCCGACAGCACCTTCACATGCGGCCGGCCGAGATTGATCATCGGCTCGATGGTGAAGATCATGCCGGGCCGCATCTCGACGCCCTCATTGGCGCTGCCATAGTGCAGGATGTTGGGGGCGTCGTGGAAGAGCTGGCCGACGCCATGGCCGCAGAAGTCGCGCACCACCGAGCAGCGCTCCGCTTCGGCAAAAGTCTGGATGGCGGCGCCGATGGCGCCGGTGCGGGCACCCGGCCGGACGGCGGCGATGCCGCGCATCAGGCATTCATGGGTGACCTCGAGCAGGCGTTCGGCCGCGCGCTTGATGGTGCCGACCGGATACATGCGCGAGGAATCGCCATGCCAGCCATCGAGAATATAGGTGACGTCGATGTTGACGATGTCGCCATCCTTCAGCGGCTTGTTGTCTGGAATGCCGTGGCAGACGACGTGGTTGATCGAGGTGCAGGACGATTTCGTGTAGCCGCGATAGTTGAGCGTCGCCGGCAGCGCGCCGTGATCCATGCCGAACTCGAAGACGAAACGATCGATGGCGTCCGTGGTGACGCCGGGCGCGACCATCGGCACCAGCGCGTCCAGGCAACGGGCGGTGAGGTCACATGCCTTGCGCATGCCGGCAAAACCGTCCTCGCCATAGAGGCGGATCTGGCCGGTGTTTCTGAGAGGGGCCGTGGCGGCGTCGAGATAGGTGACCATTTTGTCCGTATGGGAAGAGTGAGCGCTGCAGGAGTTCTGGCGTGGGTATTCCGCCAGATTTGGCACTTGAGGGCAAAAGGTTCAAGGAAGAACTGGCTGATGCGGCCTTGGCCGGCGGGATATTCGTCTCGTCGGGCCAATTTCTATCGGTTTTTGCACGGTTGCTTTCCTTTCCGGCCATCTTGCGCAGCAAAAACGGCCGTTTCCGCAGTGGCGACACATTTGCGTGGCACTGAGCGGGCATAGCAACTTTTGACGACGAACGGCGCTGCCTGGGCGACGGGTTCGGGAGATTTGCGGATGGATAGATTGCAATTCGAGGTGCCGGTGCGCATTGCGCAAGGCCCCGGCTTGCCCGTCGAGGAGATTTACAGCGTCGAGCAGGCGCTGGATTTCCTGCAGGACTGGCCGGCGCGCCGGCAGGGACCGGTTTATCAGAAAGCCTTCAATGCCTGCTTCGGCGCCACGGTGGACGTGGTCAAGACCGAGGATGCCTGCCGGGCGTTCATGGCGTTCTGCCGTGTCACCGGACTGATGGCCAGCGACATGATGGCGCCGCGCAAGCGTGGCGGCGAGGCAAGCCTGCAGCGGGCCTGA
Organism: Mesorhizobium sp. WSM4312; assembly: GCF_002294875.1. Lineage (NCBI taxonomy): Bacteria > Pseudomonadati > Pseudomonadota > Alphaproteobacteria > Hyphomicrobiales > Phyllobacteriaceae > Mesorhizobium > Mesorhizobium sp. WSM4312. Next base: position 2,212 of record NZ_NSFU01000022.1, read on the forward strand.
GGGCTGCTTCGCCTGTTCCGATCGACCAACTCCGTTTTCTCAACCAACTTGCCTTGAATGTGCGTGGTGATCTCGTGCCTCGATCATCATCTGCATTTCCTCGCACGATGATGCATCGACAGCGGCGTTAAGCTTCCGTTTCCACCTTGGCGGCTACGCCATTGCTTGTTCAGCAATGGTTGATTCGTTGCGTCAGTTCAGGTTTGGAAGATGTCCCCAGAAAAAGTCCGTGCATTCCCGATCGACCGTCAGCTGTTCTTGGTCAGGGAAGTTGCAGCCAGCCTAGACAATCTGCATGGCGAGCCTGCAGCCTCGTTCTGGAGGGCTAAAGCGGCCGAGTTGCTTGACCTGGTTGTCGGGTCGGGCAGGGACAGAGCAACCGCAAGTGATGAAGTGCGCAGGTTTTTCCTGGCCGTACAGAGAGAGCTTTCGGCTGGATTGGCGACTGAGTCGACTCCAGTTCTTTCCGCCTGAAGAAAATATTTCTTCCAGGCAGCATCAGGCTGCACCTTCGTTGTCCAGGGGCGGCCGAGGACGCGGTCACCGTCAACGGGCGGAGATGGCGTTCGATGACGCTGACATCGAAGCGACATTGCGCGACCTTGATACATCAAAGTTAAATGCGGAGAATTCGCTTCGCTGCTAATAATAAGGTGGCGGGGGCTGCTCGGGAGGAGCGCCCATGGAAATACGGGACCTCGTTGCCAAGATATCAGTTGGGCTGCTGAAGCGCCGTGGCAATGCCCTATCGCTGTCCATCAAGCCGAGACGCGCATCCTTGGCGGACATTCCCATTAAATCGCGGCAAAAGCCCGCGCATCGCCCACCGCCTCCGATTCGTCCAGCCAGCAACATGTAGTTCGAAGGCTTTTGCCCAGGCGCAAGGTGCCGAACCGTGCTGACGTTCCAGCGCCGTGAGTTTCTTGCTTATCGCGACGTCTGCATGCACTGATCAGCCGACGGCCCACTGTTTGAAGCCAATCGAAGCCCTCATCAAAAAATGAACCGAACTTTTTAGCCGTTCCTTCATATATGCATGCTTTCTAATTTAAGTTATGATTTTCAATTGCTTCGCCCGAATTCGGATCATGGCGACCGGTATACGCCGGAGCACACGGGCGAATGTTGCCACCATCTTCGCCCTCAGCCTGCCGATCGTCGTCGGCGCGGCCGGCTTTGGCGTGGAGACCTCCTACTGGTACTACAACAGCCTGAGACTACAGGCGACGGCCGATGCCGCGGCCTATGCCGGCGCGCTTGAACAGATCTCGGGTTCCGACAAGCCGACGATCGTCGCGGCCGCGACGCAGTCGGCAGCGACGAACGGGCTGGGCTCGGGCACGATCATCGTCAACACGCCGCCGGCGTCCGGGCCGAATACGGCGAAGAAGGCGGTCGAGGTCATCGTCTCTCAGAACCTCAACCGGATGTTCACCTCGATCTTCACGCAGAGCCAGGTTCCCGAACAGGCGAGGGCGGTGGCCCTCATCACTGATGCCTCGAAGGCCTGCATGACCGCGCTCGACCAGACCGCATCGCAGGCTGCATCGTTTTCAGGCAATACCACAGTGAAGGTCACCGGCTGCGTGGTGATGTCCAATTCGATCGCTCCGGACGCCATCAAGCTCCAGGGCTCGGCGAGCCTCCAGGTCGATTGCCTGATATCGGCGGGCGGCGTGTCTCTCAGCAATCCCGTCACCACGGTCTGCGCGGCCCCGATCACCCAGGCGCTGCCTGCGGCAGATCCATTTGCAGACCTGCCGGTTCCGGCGGCCTCGAACCCATGCCAGAACGACAACAAGGCGACGCTGAGCCCAGGCACCTATTGCAGCGGCATGACGCTGAAGGGCAATGTCGCCCTCTCGCCCGGCGTCTATGTCGTTCAGGGCGATCTCAAGATAAACGCCAACGCGATCATCACCGGCAGCGATGTGACCATCTTCATGTCGGGCAGTTCGACCGTCAGCATGAATGGCAACGCCTCCGTGAAGCTCAGCGCGCCGACCTCGGGTATCTATTCCGGTGTGCTGTTCTACGGCGACAGGGCCGGCAACAGTGCATCCAGCACATTCAATGGAACAGCGGATTCGCTGCTAACCGGGGCCATCTACTTCCCCAAACAGCAAGTGAATTATCTTGGCAATTTCTCGGGCAACAGCGGCTGCACCCAGGTCGTCGCCAATACGATTCAATGGTCCGGCAGCACGACCATCAACCAGGATTGCACGAGCCTCGGAATGCGCGACATTCCGGCGGCGCGGTCCGTGGCGCTGGTGGAGTAGCCTCCGTGGAGCCCCGATCTGTGCCGATCCTGAGCGATAAAACGGGCGTTGCAGCGGTCGAGTTCGCGATGGTCCTGCCTTTCCTGTGCGCGGCGCTGCTCGGTATCATCGACGGCTGGTCCTATGTGACGAGTTCGCTGTCGATGCGTGCCGGCGTCAAGACCGCCGCGAACCTGATTATGGAAGGCTCGACGAATGATACGGCGACGCAGGCCGTCGCCATTTCGAGCTGGGAGAAACGGCCGGCGGACGGCCAGGTCACGCTAAGCCGGATCTATATGTGCGGGACGACCGTGGTCGACGCCTCTACTCTGTGCAGCGGACCAAAGGTGCCGTCGGTCTATGTTCAGATCCAGGCATCGGCCACCTGGACGCCGCCCTTCACCTTCGGCGTCTTTTCCGCTTCCAGCGTCATCGGCCATCTGGAGGTGATCCGTGTTCGCTAGGGCGTCTCACCGTTTCGCGGAAATGGCGAAACGCCCTAGCTCTTTGTCGTCCCGCGATTCACAAGCGAAAGCGCTGCGCGCTTTTCCCCGGACAACCGGCTCACACCTTTCCTGGAATCGCGCCAGGCAAAGCGCCTTCCGGCAAGATCGATCGGGCGGGGCCGGGTTGGAGTTCGCGCTGATCGCACCGTTCCTCATCATATTGCTGTTCGGGATCTTCGCCTTGGGCTGGTCGATGCATTCGGTGTCCAGCGTTCGCTATACGCTGGAGACATCATCGCGCTCGCTGCAGCTTCAGAACACGCTGACCCAGGCCGACATCCAATCGATCGCCAGGCAGAAATTGCAGGCCTTGGGTTTGAAGGATGTGAACGTGACGATCGCCATCGACCCGGCAAGCGGCGGTTTCCGCATGGCGCATCTGACCGCCACCTATGCCTTCGTCGTCGATTTTCCTTACCTCGACACCTTTCCGATCAACTACGCCACCACCGTTACCGTACCGCTGGTCGGCGGTTAGTGAAATGCGGCGCTGACGCGAGCTTCCGCGTTTCAGCCGGCATGGTCCAGCAATCTTATCGTGGTGTCACGGCGATGTTCGGAATTGGCGCGATCGATGCCTTCCACGGTGATCGCGAAGGTTCCGTTCTCGATCCTTCCAATCCAGCCCTTGGCTTTTAGGTACCAGAGATGAAACTCAAGATGTTCTCGTGGACAGCCTGACAAACGTTCGATTTCTGTATCGCCAATGCCGGGATTGTTTACGTCTTGCCGGCGCTTGACGTAAAGCAGCGAGAGCAATTTCGCCTGAATAGCCACATCGCGTTCGATGGTTGTGTTGTTGCTGGCTTCCCCAATCAACTCCGTTCGCAGATTCAAATGGTCTTTGTGCTGGATGTCATACCGCGCGCGCTTCACAGGATCCTTGAGCACATTGTGGGCTTCCAGGATTTCGCTAAAGCGTGATTCATCGCCGGTGTCCTGATTGTCAGGATGGTAGCGCATGGCAAAATAGCGGAATACCCGTTCTATCGTTTCCGAGTTGGCGTTCGGGCTGATTTCCAGGAGTTCGTAGTAATCAACGAACAAGATGGCGCCCCCACAACTTCGCTATTGCGCACACCGTCGAGAGCATGACTGCTGAAGGCAAGGAACGACAGTCCTCAACTTGCGGCTTGGATCGGCGCGAACCGAAGCTGGTCGAGAGAATCCGCGCGGGACATTGCCATCAGTCGCGCAACGGCGAAGGCGGCCAGAATGATGAAAACAGCCGTGAGGTTAAGGAAGGCGAGTGATGTAAAAATGCTCCCGCCCGGATCATAGCAGCTCAGTTCCATGGCGCTCTACCCCTTCAGCGACCTGATGGTTTGGATAATGATCCGGCTTTGTGAGGAACACAAGCGCTTGCTAATAAGATGGTTGATGCGGTTGCTCCGGGACTCAAGGCAAGGGCGGCTGAGATATTCGGCAAACAGGGGGTGGAGTGCACGAAAGTCTGTACGCCGAAGGGGAATCGAACCCCTTGTTACCGCCGTGAAAAGGGCGGGCTTTGCTAGGCTCCCTGGAAGGAAGGCGCCGTCGGCCTTGAAATCGATCGCGCCTGGTGGGCGGCGCCTGAGCAGGCCGGACGATGCGGCCGCGCAACTTGCGGCGACCGGTTCTTCCGTCCAGTAATGGATCAATCGTCGCTGGCACAACAATTGCATTGTCAGCGATGCCGGCTGTTGGGACCGGCAATTGGGGCCGAGGTTGGGGCAGGCCTCGCCGCTTCGCAAATGGAGCGGCGGGGTTTCTGCGTTCAAGCAGATTGCAGGTGCATCCAGAGACACAGCGATTGGCCATGGGCGGGCGTCAGGACGCACGGGAAGCCTCTGCCGCGTAGGACAGCGCCAGCGAGGAACGCGCGCTGGTGCGCCCGCCAGGCGGCTTAACGCCTCACCTGAGGATGAAGTACAGCGGAACGAGTATCGAGAATGCCGCGATAGCGGTCAGAAAAATGTCTGTGGTCATGAGCCCCCGCTCGGAATTTCACGACCATCTCACATTCAATTAGCTAAAATGCAAATGAACTCGCGGCCGGCCTTTCGTGGGACAGCACCGGCGCGGCCGCCCGCGGCTGAGCAGGCCAACAGGCGCCCAAGGTTCCGTGGCCTTACCGGGAGGAAGTGATGTCGATCCGCGACGAACTGCAGGAGCTTTGGGACATCTACGTTGCGGCCTATCGGGCCGGCGATGCTGCCGGTTGCGCGGCGGTATTCACCTCTGACGCGGAATTGCATTCTCCCTATGCGCCGCCGGCTCGCGGCCGCGCGGCGATAGAGGCGCTGCATGGCGTCTGGACCCAATACGCCACCCCGACAAAACACTAGCCAGAGGCGGGGGCATCCGGGAAGCTGGCATGGTCTCTCGCGGCCTATTCGGAGGGTGAGGCGACCGGAAACGGAACTTCGCTCAGCGTTTTTGAGCGACAGGCTGCTGGCGGACGCTGGCTGATCCGCATGTGCAGCCTCAACAGCACCGATCCCGGCTAATGACCGACAAAGCCGGCCACAACCTGCTCGCCAGCGTCTTCGGCAAGGCGCACGTGCGCACTATCCTGACTACACAGGATGAGGGTGAAACCCAAGCGCCGGACAGGCGATGCTTCAGCATGGCGCGCGAGGGCTCGGGTCGAGGAGATCGCCCCGAAGCCGAAGGAGCGCTAAAGGGCTCGGCGCAGGCGGCGACATGTCCGGTGATGGAAGGGCGAATCTCCGAAAGGTCCGCCGCATCAGACATGCCGGATTCGGCGCGGGTGGTGACGTCCATCATGCACGCGAAATTGTTTGTGTTGCCATTTTGACCAATTCCCTGGAATCTGCCCAAAAATTGGACAGTAAGGACTGGGAGGTCGCTAAGTGTTTGAAAGGTCTGGTACGCCCAAGGGGAATCGAACCCCTGTTACCGCCGTGAAAGGGCGGTGTCCTAACCGCTAGACGATGGGCGCGCTCAGACGAAGCGGCTTATACTGACGTTGTGCGCAACCGGCAACCCGTCAGGTGCCGGCTTGGACAACTTTTTTCCGAGGCTTTGGAATCGGGGGCTTCATCACCCACTGCGCGGCTTGGTGACTAGCGAAAACGCCCATTGTTTCGTCATTCCAGGGCGGAGCAGGAAGCAAAGCGACGCGGCGCAGACCCCTGGAGCTGCTCCGCAGCCCAAGGAATCCATGCCGCGACTTCAAGGCGTTGCAACGGTGCGGAATTCTGCTCGGCCGCACTCTTCAACCAAGGTCACGGAATGGATCCTCGGGTCTTCGCGACGGAGCTTCGCTCCTGCTCCGCCCGTGGATGACGAAGTTGGGGCATGCTCGGGCCAATGTGGAAAGTCCGCTGGAACGATATTGATGGCACGACCTGGCCGCTCTGGCCCGTCAAATCGCGCCGTTCAGCCGTCACCACCACCGCTTCGCCTGCGGCAGCGCCAGTTCCAGTCGCGCTCGGGCCCTACGTCGACATGTACCGATTCGGTATGGCAATAGGTGCCGACGCCACCGCGGCCGGGCATGGTCCTGATGTAGTTCGCCAGCTCCCATTTGGAGACGCCGGGCACCTGGATGTCGGCGGCGGCGCAATACATGTGCAGCGAGTTCTTGGCGCCGTTGGCGCGGCGGTTGCGGGCAGGGTCGCGGTAACCTGACGTGACCATCATCTTGCGGCCGTAATGGCCTTCGATCGTCTTCAGCACGCGCACCAGAGACGGCTTCAGGCAGGCGACATCGACGCTTTCGTTCTGCTTCAGCAGGCCGTTTGGCGCGAGCCGGGCCATGCCGGCTGCGGACGCAACCTGATAGCTGCCGCCGATTGGACCCTCGTCCTCATTGAGGTCGACGTCGCTTTCGTCGTCGAGGCCGGATTTGCGCTTGATCTCGAACAGGGCGGTCTGGCGCACGCCAGGCAAGGCATCGCTGCCGGTGATATGACCTGCGTCGTCACCGGTCGATGCCAACTGTATCGGCTTTGCCGTGGAGTCGGCCGAGGCCAACGTGATGATCGGCTTTGCCGCCGCCGCAGGCGCGGGTTTGGCCTGTGCGGTCGGCTGTTCGCCCGATCGCGTGTTGATGAGCGGAGCCGGTGTGGCCGAAGCGGGCGTGGCGCCGAACATCGAGGCCAGGAAGCCACGTTTCTTTGGCGCCTCGGCTGGTGGCGCCTCACCTGCGGTCACATAGACCGGATTGTTCATCACCGGCGCCGCGGCCGGCTTTGGCGTTGTCACCGCGGCATCGGCGGCGGCGATCTTCTGGGCGACCGCGTCTGTCTGCTGCGCCGTCTGGGCCGGCTGCTGCAAGGCCTGCGGCGTTTGTCCCGCGATCGCTTCAGCGCCGGCCGGCGTTATCAGCGGAAAGGCTGCTTGCGGCTTGGCGATCGGTACGTAAGCGACTTTTTCGGGGAGTGCGGTGTCGCCTTCGCTCATCACGGTCGTTTGCGTGGCCGTTGTCTGCGATGTCGAATCGGCGGTGGCGATGGACTTGCCGGTGGCGGCCGCATTGATGTCAGAGGGGGAGGCATTGTAGCCGGGCATTCCGACCGACATTGTCGGGTCGCCGGCCGATGTGCAGGAGGCCAGGAGCACACAGCAGAGCGCTGCCAAGATGGCGCTGCGTTCTCCCTTTGCGAGGCTCCATCCTGCTGATTTCAAAGTCAAATTCCCCCTCGATGTCCGGTCGGTACGTCCTTGGCGCAGCACTGGAAGTCGCTGTCCAAGGTGACCTTTGTCTCCGATCCGGAAACGAGACCTGTGTCAAATCCGCAAGCCTGGAAGTATTTTTGCAGTGATTGCCGAATTACGGCTGCTTGATGGTTGACGACACCATTTCGCCCGCTTTTGACGGGCCGTCAACTCACCAGACATTACAGTCCGTTACACTCGCACCTTCACATAGCTGCCGGGAGCATCGCCCAAGGTTTTCATATGCTTGCCGGGTTTGCGGGCAGGCACACGGGTGTCGTCCTTGGCCTCGATCCAGCTTTGCCAGTGCGGCCACCACGACCCGGGATGCTCAGCGGCCCTGGCAATCCATTGGCCGAAATCGCCTTCCGGTTTGCCGCCGGTCCAATACTGGTACTTGCCGGAGGCGGGCGGATTGACGACACCGGCTATGTGGCCCGATCCCGCCATCACGTAGTCGACCTTGCCGCCGAAATATTTCGAGCCGAGGAAGACGGACAGCGCCGGCGCGATGTGATCTTCGCGCGAGGCGAGGTTGTAGATCGGAATGGTGATATCGCCGAGCGAGACCGTATGCCCCGCCAGTTCCATCTTGCCGCGCGAGAGGTTGTTCTCGAGATAGCAATTGCGCAGGTAGAAGGAATGGTTGGCCGCCGCCATGCGGGTCGAATCGGCATTCCAGTAGAGGAGGTCGAAGGGCAGGGGGTCCTTGCCTCGCATGTAGTTGTTGACGACATAGGGCCAGATCAGGTCGCCGGAGCGCAGCATGTTGAAGGCGGTCGCCATCTTGGTGCCGTCGAGATAGCCCTTCTCGTTCATTGACTTCTCCACCGCCGCGACCTGTTCCTCGTCGACGAAGACTTTCAGGTCGCCGGCATAGGTGAAGTCGACCTGCGTGGTGAAGAAGGTAGCCGACTTGATGCGGTCGTCGCCTTCCTGTGCCATCAGAGCCAGCGCCGCCGCCAGCAGCGTGCCGCCGACGCAGTAGCCGATCGTGTTGACGTCCCGCTCGCCGGTCGCCTCCTCGATCGTGTCGAGGCCATATTGCAGGCCTTCCCTGATATAGGCTTCCCATCCCTTCGCGCCGTGGCGCTCGTCCGGATTGATCCAGGAGATGACGAAGACGGTGTGGCCCTGCTCGATCGCCCAGCGGATGAAGGATTTCTGCGGGTTGAGGTCGAGTATGTAGAACTTGTTGATCCAGGGCGGGCAGATCAGCAACGGGCGTTTCAGTACCGTCTCGGTCGCCGGATCATACTGGATGATCTCGGCGACATCGCTGCGGCCGACGACCTTGCCGGTTGTGGTGGCGATGTTCCTGCCGATCTCGAAGGGCGAATAGTCGGCCTGGCGCAGTTTCAGGTCGCCCTTGCCGGCGGCGATGTCCTCGGCCAGCATCTTCATGCCGCGCACCAGGTTCTCGCCGTTGGAAGCGACGGTCTCGCGGAAAAGCTCGGGGTTGGTCAGGATGAAATTGGACGGCGAGATGGCATTGGACACCTGCTTGACGTAGAAGCTCGCCTTGTGGCGGGTGTGCTCGTCCAGACCTTCGGCGTGCTCGACCAGTTCGGACGCCCAGCGCGAGGTGACGAGATAGGCCTGCTTGAGGAAATCGAAGAAGGCGTTGCGGCCCCATTCCGGGTCCTGGAAACGCTTGTCGCCGCGCTCCGGCTTGACGGCGTCGTCGGGGCCTTCGGCGTTGGGGCTGACGCGTTGGATGGCGTTCGCCCACACGGTCATGTAGCCGGCGAACAGCCGCGTCTGCGCTTCGAGCGCGCGCTGGGGGTCGGCGAGCCAGTATTCGCTCAGCTTGGAAAACGTCTTGACCATGTCGACGACCGGCTCGGCGACGTGGTCGCGCACTTCGCCGCGCTCGCGCGGTTCGGCCCAGGCGGACGCCGCCTTGCCGGCCTGCTCGATCATGCGCGCCATGTTCAACGCGAAGCGCTCCGGATCCTTCACCAGATATTGCTCGACGGTCGAAGGCTCGTCATCTTCCGTTTTGCCCGAATCGGGTGTTTTGGACATGGTTCGCGGGGTTCCTCCCGAAGCGTTTTCTTGACATATTAACATGGGACATCCGACAGGGTCCAATCTCGCTCTACCTCGGCTGCCAAGGAAACAATATGACGATTAATATTGGCGAGACTGTTTTTTTTGATGCCGCACGCTTTTGCCGCATCGGCGCGGCGATCGTGCTTTTGGGGATCGCCGGGTGTTCGAGCACGAATACCAGCGCTCCGGTGCCGATGGCCGACAATGCAGGTCCAAAGGATACCGGCACCTTTCCGAACCTCAACATCCCGCCCAAAGTGGCGAACAAGCAGCTGACGCAGGCCGAGACGAACGCCAAGCTCGCCGAACTCAAGGCTGATGGCGGCGCACAGGGCGCCAAAAGCGGCGGCGGCGCTGCGGTCGCCAATCAGGCGGCGTTGGCGGACCTAGCCACGAAACATGGTCCGCAGACGCTGAAGCAGATCGAAGGCAAATGCGATCCCGCCCTCGACCCTACCTGCAAATGAGTATATAGCGCGCGCCCATAGCCCCTTTTGCTGTCTGGAACTGCCATGGAAGAGTTTCACAAGGTCCGCCGGCTTCCGCCTTACGTGTTCGAGCAGGTCAACCGGCTCAAGGCCAGTGCCCGTTCGCGCGGCGCCGACATCATCGACCTCGGCATGGGCAATCCGGACCTGCCGACGCCCAAGGCCATCGTCGACAAATTGTGCGAAGTGGTGCGCGATCCGCGCACCCATCGCTATTCCTCCTCGCGCGGCATTCCCGGCCTGCGCCGCGCCCAGGCGGCCTATTATCAGCGCCGCTTCGGCGTGAAGCTCAACCCCGACACGCAGGTGGTGGCCACGCTCGGCTCGAAGGAAGGCTTCGCCAACATGGCGCAGGCGATCACCGCGCCTGGCGACGTCATCCTGTGCCCGAACCCGACCTATCCGATCCATGCCTTCGGCTTCATCATGTCGGGCGGCGTCATCCGCTCGCTGCAGGTCGAGCCGGACGATGGGTTCATTCCAGCGCTGGAACGCGGCGTTCGCCACTCGATCCCGAAGCCGCTGGCGCTGATCCTCAACTATCCGTCGAACCCGACGGCGCTGGTCGCTTCGCTCGACTTCTACAAGGACGTGGTGGCGTTCGCGAAGAAGAACGACATCATCATCCTGTCCGACCTTGCCTATTCGGAGATCTATTTCGACGGCAACCCGCCGCCTTCGGTGCTGCAGGTGCCGGGCGCCATCGATGTCTGCGTCGAATTCACCTCAATGTCGAAGACTTTCTCCATGCCCGGCTGGCGCATGGGTTTTGCCGTCGGCAATGAGCGGCTGATCTCGGCGTTGACCCGGGTGAAGTCCTATCTCGACTACGGCGCCTTCACGCCGATCCAGGTGGCGGCGGCCCATGCGCTCAACGGCGACGGCGCCGATATCGCCGAGGTGCGCGAGGTCTACCACAAGCGCCGCGACGTCATGGTCGATTCCTTCGGGCGCGCCGGCTGGAACATTCCAGCTCCCGCCGCCTCGATGTTCGCCTGGGCGCCGATCCCCGAACCGTTCAAGCATCTCGGTTCGCTCGAATTCTCCAAGCTGCTCATCGAGCACGCCGATGTGGCGGTGGCGCCCGGTGTCGGCTTCGGCGAACATGGCGACGATTTTGTGCGCCTGGCGCTGGTCGAGAACGAGCACCGGATCCGCCAGGCGGCGCGCAACATCAAGCGCTTCCTGTCGACCAGCGCCAAGCAGCCCAACAATGTGGTGCCGCTGTCCGCCCACCGGTAAGCAAAAATTCGATCTGATTTTGAGGGACGTCGCCTTCCATGGCTGAAGCTCTGCGTGTTGGAATTGCCGGACTTGGTACGGTCGGCGCATCGGTGGCGCGGGTGCTGCGCGACAAGGCAGCGGAACTGACCCGGCAATGCGGGCGCGACATTGTCGTGTCGACGGTTTCGGCGCGTGACCCGAAACGCGACCGTGGCGTCGATGTCAGCGCCGCAAAATGGTTCGACGATCCGGTCAAGATGGCACAGATCGCCGACATCGACGTGTTCATCGAACTGATCGGCGGCGACGAGGGGCCAGCGCGCCTGTCGGTCAAGGCGGCGCTCGAAGCCGGCCGCCACGTCGTCACCGCCAACAAGGCGCTGCTCGCCAAGCATGGCGTGGCGCTGGCCGAGATCGCCGAGAAGAAGGGCGTGCTGCTCAACTACGAGGCGGCGGTGGCCGGCGGCATTCCGGTCATCAAGACGATGCGCGAGGCGATGGCCGGCAATTCGGTCAATCGCGTGTTCGGCATTCTCAACGGCACCTGCAACTACATCCTCACCCGCATGGAGGCCGAGGGCATTTCGTTCGACGCCTGCCTGAAGGACGCGCAGCGGCTGGGTTACGCCGAGGCTGATCCGACCTTCGACATCGAGGGCCACGACACCGCGCACAAGCTGTCGATCCTGACCAGCCTTGCCTTCGGCACCAGGATCGCCGCCAACGACATTTATATGGAAGGCATTTCCAACATCACCCAGGCCGACATCCGTGCGGCCGGCGATCTCGGCTACCGGATCAAGCTGCTTGGCGTTGCCCAGCGCACCGAAAGCGGCATCGAGCAGCGCGTGCATCCGACCATGGTGCCGACCGCTTCCGTCATCGCGCAGGTGCATGGCGTCACCAATGCGGTGGCGATCGAGACCGACATTCTTGGCGAATTGTTGCTTTCAGGCCCCGGCGCCGGCGGCAACGCCACTGCCTCGGCCGTCATCGGCGACATCGCCGACATCGCCAAGAGCCGGCCCGGCTTCCAGCATGGCCCGGTCTTCGGCCTGCCGGCGAAGGAGCTCAGGCCCTACAAGAAGGCGCAGATGCGCAGCCATGCCGGCGGCTACTTCATCCGGTTGACCGTGCATGATCGCATCGGCGTCTTCGCCGCGATCGCCAAGCGCATGGCCGACAACGATATTTCGCTGGAATCGATCGTCCAGCATGCGGTCAGCGGCGAGGCGGCGGCGCAGAAGACGGTGATCCTCGTCACCCACGAGACCACCGAGGCAGCCGTGCGCAAGGCCGTCGACGGCATCACCAAGGACGGTCACCTGACCGACAAGCCGCAGGTCATCCGCATCGAGCGGGCAGGGTAGTCGTCCCCCGGCGGGTAACGTCCTCGCCGGCGCCTGCGGTCGACAGATGGCGACCAGCCGCGCATTGGCCGGAACGAATTCGTTGCGGCGCCGTTCTCTTGGTCAGTAACCAAGGGAGCCGCTTCATGGCCGATACCAGCAAGTCCGACACCCCCTCCATCGACGATATCCAGAAAACGCTGGAAAAGCAGATCGCTGAACTGCGCAAGGAGATCACCAAGATCAACAAGAGCATTTCGGCAAGGGGCGCGGAAATGCTCGATGATGCCAGCGAACAGGCTTCGGATTTTTATGAGACGGCCGCGGCGCGTGCATCGCGCACAGCACAGCAGCTGCGCAGCCAGGCTCAGGCGGTTTCGGAAGTCGCGCGCGAAAACCCGGGCACGACGACAGCCGTGATCGGCGTCGTCGGCCTGCTTGGTTTTCTGGCCGGGATCGCCGTCGGCCAGTCGATGAACAACGACACGCCCCGCCGTTGGTATTGAGCGTGCCGGTAACGGGCTGGCAGTGCCGGCTCGTTTCCCGTTTCAGGAATTCATTTGAAGGAGGGCATCATGGCTTCATCCATGTTGATAGGCATACTGATCACATTCCTCGTCATCATTCTCGTTCTCTATCTCGTGCAGCGCCTGCCGCTCGACGCCAGGATGCGGCAGATCGTGCAGGTCATCGTTATCATCATCGGCATCATTTCGTTGCTCAGATATCTCGCGGTTTTCTAGATCGCGGCGGCAATCCTCAGTGCTTCTTCAAGGCGGCCCGGTCGTTTTCGACGGTCCGCAATCTTGTCGGAAATGCGGTTCAATCGATTGATATTGCTGGCTTTTCGATAAAACGTCCGGCCGGTCTTGCCGTTGTCATGCTCGTTTGACAAAACAGGCCCGCCTCCGGCGGGAGGCGCTACGCCAACGAGGATTTGCCGAACATGAATGTGGCCCAGAACATCGTCGCCGGCCTTGACCGGATACTCACCATGGAACTGGTGCGCGTCACCGAAAGGGCCGCCGTGGCGGCCGCCAGGCTGCGCGGCCGTGGCGATGAAAAGGCTGCCGACCAGGTCGCTGTCGATGCCATGCGACAGGAGCTCAACCGTCTTGCCATCAAAGGCACGGTGGTGATCGGCGAGGGCGAGCGCGACGAGGCGCCGATGCTCTATATCGGCGAAGAGGTCGGCACCGGCAAAGGACCGGCAGTCGACATCGCGCTCGATCCGCTCGAAGGCACGACGATCTGCGCCAAGAACCTGCCCAACGCGCTTGCTGTCATCGCCATTGCCGAGAAGGGTAGCCTGCTGTTCGCACCCGACGTCTATATGGACAAGATCGCCATTGGTCCGGGCTATGCCGAAGGCGTCATCGATATCGATGCTTCTCCGGCCGAGAACATCGCGAGCCTGGCGCGAGCCAAGGGCGTCGCGGTCTCGGACATCACCACCTGCATCCTCGACCGGCCGCGCCACGCCAAGCTGATCGATGCCGTGCGCGCCACGGGAGCCGCGATCCGGCTGATCGGCGACGGCGATGTCGCCGGCGTCATCCACACCACCGACCCGGAGGAGACCGGCATCGACCTCTATCTCGGCACCGGCGGCGCCCCGGAAGGCGTTCTGGCCGCGGCCGCATTGCGCTGCACCGGCGGCCAGATGCAGGGCCGGCTGATCCTCGATACGCCGGACAAGGTCGCGCGCGCCGCCAAGATGGGCATTTCCGATCCGAAGCGGATCTACCATGCGGAAGACATGGCGCGCGGCGACGTGCTGTTCGCGGCGACCGGCGTCACCGACGGCAACATGCTGGCCGGCGTCAAGTTCGGCCGCACCTATATCACCACCCACACCATCGTACTGCGCTCATCGTCGCGGACCGTGCGCGAGATCAAGGCGCGGCATCAGGATCTGGATAAGTTCTAGGCCTCCTTGCGAAGCCGCACCGCAGTTGCTAGCCCTTGGCTGCATCTGAACCCTGGCGGCGCAAGGATTGACGATGAATGTGTTCGACTGGCACGCGGATCCGATTTCGTGTGCCACGCCCATCACGAAATCCTATCGCAACACCCAGAATGTGCGCCGCTATTTCACCCGCGAATGCGGCGATACGTTCAGGTTCGATCGGCCTTTCATGGCCTGGCTAAAGGACGGTCGGGACAAGACAATGGGCGACGCCGCCGACGAATGGATCAGGCGCGCCTGGCTGAAAAGCGGAAAGCGTGGTTTGTCTTGAATTCTCCTGCGACGCCACCCGCCGCGAACCGCCTGGTTTTGCCCGTCTTTGGCCCTAAAGCGCGTCGCGTTCACGCGCAGCACTTTAGGCTGTTGTCCGCGCATGTCGTTAGCCCAAAACCGCTGCACATTTTTGCGCGACATGCTCTATCCTGCGGCCGACCATGAATTGGCAAAGCGCATAATGGGCGAAAGGCGCCTTTTCCTCGATGTCAGGCAGTCGGCGACCGGTCTCTCCTGGGAGCACCGGCTGACCGAACGGCAGGACATGGTCGCGCTTGCCATCGCGCAAGGTCATGGCGTGCCCGACATCGTCGCGCGCGTTCTGGCCGGACGCGGCGTTACCGCCGACGAGACCGAGCGCTTCCTCGATCCGACGATCCGCGACCTGTTGCCCAATCCGGTGTCGCTGACCGACATGGACAAGGCCGCAACCCGAATCGCGGCGGCGGTGATGGCGCGGGAAAAGGTAGCGATCTTCGGCGACTACGATGTCGATGGCGCCGCCTCGTCGGCCTTGCTGAAGCGGTTTCTGGCACATTTCTCCATACCGTCGGAAATCTATATTCCGGACCGTATCTTCGAGGGTTACGGTCCCAATCCCGATGCCATGCGCGAACTCGTGTCGCGCGGCGCGACGCTGATCGTCACCGTCGATTGCGGCACCAACAGTGCCATTTCCGTCGATGCCGCCAACGAAGCCGGCGCCGATGTCGTGGTGCTCGACCACCATCAGGTCGGCGGCGCGTTGCCGGCCGCGATTGCGGTGGTCAATCCAAACCGTGACGACGATCTTTCCGGGCAGGGGCATCTGTGTGCCGCCGGTGTCGTGTTCCTCGCCCTGGTGCAGACCGCGAAAATCCTGCGTGGCCTGAGCGATGTCGCGCCGCCAGACCTGCTTTCGCTGCTCGATCTCGTGGCGTTGGCGACCGTTTGCGATGTGGTGCCGCTCACCGGCGTCAACCGTGCCTTCGTCGTCAAAGGCCTGCAAATGGCGCGCCAGCAGAAGAATGAAGGCTTGGCCGCATTGGCGCGGGTATCGCGCATTGGCGAGCCGGTCAGCACCTTCCATCTCGCCTATCTGATCGGGCCACGCATCAATGCCGGCGGGCGCATCGGCGATGCGGCGCTTGGCAGCCGGCTGCTTGCGACCGACGATCCGGTCGAGGCGCGGACCATCGCCGAGACGCTCGACCGGCTGAACCAGGAGCGGCAGCTGATGGAGCAGGAGATGCTGGCCGCGGCGCGCGCCGAGGCCGATGCCGAGCTTGCCGGTGGCAGCGGCCCGGCGATCGTCGTCACCGCCAGCAACAACTGGCATCCCGGCATTGTCGGCCTGCTCGCCTCGAGGCTGAAGGATCATGCGCGCCGGCCGGCTTTCGCCATTGCCTTCAACGCTGTGGGCATCGGCACCGGTTCGGGCCGTTCTGTGTCGGGCTTCGACCTCGGCCGGCTGGTGCGCGAAGCCGCCGATGTCGGGCTGATCGTCAAGGGCGGTGGTCATGGCATGGCGGCCGGCATCACTGTGGAGCGCGCCAGGCTCGGCGAACTCAGGGCGTTCTTCGAGGAACGGGCGGCTGCCGACGTGTTTCGGCTACAGGACGAGGAGAGCCTGGCGATCGATGGCGCGCTTGCGGCCGAAGGCGCGACGCTCAGCCTGCTCGACGCGCTGGAAAAGGCCGGCCCCTTTGGCGCCGGCCACGTCGCGCCGGTCTTCGTGCTGCCGCGCCATCGGCTGGCCGACGCCAGGCCGGTCGGCACCAACCATATACGCTGTGAATTGCAGTCGGACAGCGGCGGCCGTATCCAGGCGATCGCCTTTCGTGCCGTCGATACGGTGCTTGGCGAATTCCTGTTCAAGAACCGTGGCAAGAGCGTGCATGTCGCCGGCTCGCTATCTGGTAATTACTGGAACGGCAACCGCACGGTGCAATTCCGCATTGTCGATGCGGCGCGAGCGTAGCCGCGTCAGTATCTATGCAGCTTGGTTGGCCGGCGCATAACGCATTAGCGTCACATCCTGGGGCAGGCTTTCCCTGCCAAGCGGTTTCAGCCTCAGCGACAGGCCGGACTGGAAGTACGGCTTGCCGCCCCCCAGCACGACCGGGTGCATGTACAGCCGGTATTCATCGATAAGCCCTGCTCGTGCCAGACCGGCGGCAAGGTCTGCGCCGCCGAGGATGACGAGGCCATCCGTCTTTGACTTGAGCGATCTCACCGCGGTCTCGGCATCGCCATTCACCAGCCGGGCATTGGGCCCGACCTGCCGAAGCGTGGTCGAGAAGACGATCTTCGGTGTCTCTCGCCATGCGCGGGCAAAGTCCCGCTCGACCTCGGTGGAGCCGGTCTCGCGCTCAGGGCTGTCCCAGAAGCGCATCGTCTCGTACATCCGCCGCCCGGCAAGCACTGCTGAGGCTAGCCTCATCATGTCATTGAAATGCTGATGCAATTCTGTCTCCGGCACTGGCAGTGCTATGTCCTCGTCCGATCGGGCGATATAGCCGTCCAAAGAGGTGAGCATGGAATAAACGAGCTTGGCCATTGGCGCCTCCGTATAAGCAGCACAGGCCAGCATAACCAATTGCGTTTTGCAATCAGTTTTTCACACAACAGGCAAATGAAAAGGCCGCCAACGCTTCAAGGGTGCAGCACCACTCCGTCGATGGGACGCAACGGACGGTGTTTCGGACGGCGGCTGGCCTCAGGCGAGAACGGTCTGCAGCCGGGTCAGTTCGCCGATCTGGGCCATCGTCGCCTGATAGCCGAGCTGGATCGCCTCGTCGGCGCGATGGAATTCGGTGAGGCCGATATGGCTGAGTTTGGGCTGCAGCGACATATCTGGCGGATCGCCCGCCAGCCTGGCGCGCGAGATGCGGTCCTGGATGATGTTGAAAGCCTCGACCATGACGCCGGTGATGCCGAGGCGGGTCTGATGCGACTGGTGCTCGGTGCCGACATGGCCGGGGCGCGGCGCGTCCTTTTCGACAACAAGTTCGCCGGCGCTGTGTTTGATCACGGCGGCGCGGCCGAACAGGTCGTAGTGAAGGTTGACCGCCACGACGAGCGGCTGCTCGTAGGCGCGGCAAACCGATACCGGCACCGGATTGACCAGCGCGCCGTCGACCAGCATGCGGCCGTTGCAATTCACCGGCTCGAACACGCCAGGCAATGCGTAGGACGCGCGCATGGCCGTGATCAGCGAGCCGTGCGACAGCCAGATCTCGTGGCCGGTGCGGATTTCCGATGCGACGCTGACGAAGGGTTTTGGCAGGTCTTCGAAACGGACGCCCGCCACATGCTCACGCAGACGGGCATCGAGTTTCAAGCCGCCGAACAGGCCGCTGCCGCGCAGATTGAGATCGAGCAGGCCGAAAATGCGCCGCTTCGTCAGGCTGCGGGCGAACTCTTCCAGCTCATCCAGTTTGCCGGCGAGATAACAGCCGCCGACCAGCGCGCCGATCGAGGTGCCGGCGATCATCGAAACTTCGATGCCGGCTTCATCGAGCGCGCGCAGCACGCCGATATGAGCCCAGCCTCTTGCGCAACCGCCGCCCAAAGCGAGCGAAATGGCTGTTTTCTTGGGAGATTTCGTTTCGGACGCGCCGCCGGAAGAGGTCAGGCCGTTGGCCTCCCTGACATCTGGTCTGTTACGCAATGACGCCCACTCGAGCATCATGATCTCCCTTGTCCCAAGACTAATATACGGACAGGCCGTATCGAAATGATGAATCTGTGTGGTTGGTGTGAGGCAGATGGTTCAAGACGATGGCTTCCGATACGTGAATTCCGCATCGAACAGCGGCTTGCTGCCGTCGTCAACAAGTGTCCCCTTGCCGTCGACGAGTCCCACCGTCCGATAAAAGCATGAACGCCGGCCGGTGTGACAGGTTGCGTCGTGGCCCAACACTTTGACGCGCAGCCACAATGCATCCTGATCGCAGTCGGTGCGCATCTCGACGACATGCTGGAAATTGCCCGAGGTTTCGCCCTTCTTCCAAAGCGCGTTGCGCGAGCGCGACCAGTAGTGGGCGATGCCGGTTTCCAGTGTCAGCGCCAAGGCTTGCGCATTCATATGCGCGACCATCAGCAGCATGCCGTCTTGGGCATCGGTGACGACGACGGTGACAAGGCTGGCGGCGTCGAAGCGCGGCGAAAACACCGCGCCTTCCTCCAGGGCTTTCTTGTCTGATGGAGTTTTGGGAAATTCCAGTGCCGACATCGCCGGTGTATCTTCCTGTTTGACCATGATCTTACCCGAAAACCGGTCCGCGTTTTTCAGGATCATGGCCTAGCGATATCGGCCTAGACGTTATGCCCCGCCGCCGCGAACCATGGTGACGAAACGAACCTGCTCCTCGGGCGTGTCCTTGAAAACGCCGGTGAAGGTGGAGGTGAGCGTGGTGGAGCCCTGCTTGCGGATGCCGCGCATGGCCATGCACATGTGCTCGGCCTCGATCATGACGGCGACGCCGCGCGGGTTGAGCACATCCTGGATGACGCCGGCGATCTGCGCGGTCAGCGCTTCCTGCGTCTGCAGGCGATGGGCGAAGATATCGACGACCCGCGCGATCTTGGACAGGCCGACGACCTTGCCATCCGGCAGATAGCCGACATGCGCCTTGCCGATGATCGGCACCATGTGGTGCTCGCAATGCGAATGGAACTGGATATCCTTGACGATGACGAGATCGTCGTAGCCGGCGACCTCCTCGAAGGTGCGGCCGAGTTCATCGGCCGGGCACATGTCGTAGCCGCCGAACATTTCGCGGTAGGCCTTGGCCACGCGCTTGGGTGTGTCGATCAGCCCCTCGCGGTCCGGATTGTCGCCGGTCCAGCGCAGCAATGTGCGCACGGCGGCCTCGACCTCGGCCTCGCTCGGCCGGTCGGTGACCGGCTTTTCCATGTAGACGGACTGGGGCATGAGTTTCTTGATGACGGCATCCATAAAAGGCGTCTCCCGTAGTTCCTCTCCAAGGAGGAACGAGTTGAACGGACCACGACCTTTCGGTGTCGGAAACTCGCCCCGTTTCCAGCCCCGTAAGCGGCGTGAACTTCCCGGCCAGGACAGCGGCGCTCATCGCCTTGTCGTTACCGGACTGCCAGCATTATATAAGGTCGTAGCGAGCGAAAGGAAGACGCAGCAGCGGCAATCGCTGTTCGCTTGGCGGCGACGGATTGGAAAATAATGATCAACGATGTCTACAACGCGAAAATTCTCGGTTTTGCCGGAAACATCGCCCGCATCGGCCGGCTCGAGCATCCGGACGCGACCGCCAAGGCGCATTCCAAGCTGTGCGGTTCGACCGTTACCGTCGATCTCAAGATGGAGGACGGCGTGGTCACCGACTTTGCCCATGACGTGAAGGCCTGCGCGCTCGGCCAGGCGTCGTCCTCGATCATGGCGCAGCATGTTGTCGGCGCGAGCGCCGAGGAATTGCGCACGGTGCGCGACGCCATGCTGAAGATGCTGAAAGAGAATGGCGCGCCGCCGGAAGGGCGCTTCGCCGACCTCAAATATTTGGAGCCGGTGCGCGACTACAAGGCACGGCACGCCTCGACCATGCTGACCTTTGACGCCGTGGTCGACGCCATCGGCCAAATCGAGAAGAAGCGCGCCGAACAGGCGGCCTGATCTTGCCATTTCCCGTTCTGACGATGCGCGGACTTCGCGGCAGCCCGCGACACCGACCCTTTCATGGCCTGGTGTTCGTCTGGAGCCTTGCCGGCGCACTCATGTCAGGCTGTGGCTCGAGCCGGGCCGACGTGGCAGTCACGCGGGATATCCACGACTATCTCATGAAGGCTATCCAGACCTGTTGGGCAGTGCCTGCAAATGCCACGAGTGTTGCGCGCGTCCGGATCAGCCTGAACAAGGACGGCTCTCTCGCCGGTCCGCCAAAAATCCTCGATCCTGTCACACCACAGCCGGACAAGGTCGCCGAGGCTGCCGTCCGGGCCATCAAGCGTTGTGCGCCGTTTCCCGGCCTGACGTCCTATGCGGCGCACTACGATCTGTGGCGCGAGGTCGTCCTCACATTCCACCCGGCACAGGACACGTCGGGCGGGCGTCCAGCAGTCGGGGTAAACGACATCGACAAGCTTCTCGATAAATACAAGAACGCAAAGTAGCGGGAGCCCCGGCCCGGAAACCGGCTTAGACCTTTGCTTCCAATGTCCGTCTGCTTTAGGCAAATTCACTTCGGATCCAGTCGGCGAACGCTGCGGCCGGCTCGGAAAGCTCCTTCAAGCTCCTGGCCACCAGCCAGTAGCCGCCGGACGCAACGTCGATGTCGAACGGCTTGACCAGCGCGCCGGTTTCGAGCTCGTTGCCGATCTGCAAGAGATCGCCCAACGCCACGCCATGTCCGAGCAGGGCGGCCTGCTTTGAAAGCGATATATCCGCCAGCATCGGCCCGCGCGCGGGCACGGCATCGGCCGGCACGCCGGCGGCTTCGAACCAGCGCGTCCAGCCCTGGCGATTCTCCTCATGCAAAAGTGTGTAGCGGGCAAGGTCGATCGGCTTTTCGAGGGGAGGGCCCGAGGCGAGCAGCGCCGGCGACAAAACCGGTGAATCGACTGTGGAGGCAAGCCGCTCCGCCTGGTTGCGCGGCCACGAGGTCGCCTTTGCGCTGAAGCGCAAGGCAAGCTCGGGCTGATCGCTGCGGAATTCGATCAGCCTGGCATCGACTTCGAGGGACACGTCGATATCGGGCCGCAACTGGCGAAACCGGTTGAGCCGAGGCACCAGCCAGACGGAGGCAAGCGACGGCTCGACGCTGACGCGAACCACGGATTGCGCGGGGGCGGCGACCAATTCCGAAAGCAGTTTGTCGATGTCGTCGAAACTCCTGACCAGTTGGGCGAGCAGCCGGCGGCCGGTGTCGGTCAGTTCGACGCGGCGATGGTGACGTTCGAACAAGGGCTGGCGCAGGAAGGTTTCAAGTTCGCGGATCTGGCGGCTGATCGCCGCCTGGGAAACGAAAAGCTCCTCTGCGGCCTTGCTGAAGCTCAGGTGCCGGCCCGCCGCCTCGAAACTTCTCAATGCAGTCAACGGCAGCCGCCCGCGCTTCATTCGCATAACCCAGGATTATCCGAAGTGGAAATTATACTCGTTTGAAGGCCAAGGCCAGCGGCGATCTAATCGCGTCAAAGGAGACCGACCATGATCCAGTTCCTGAGCATCCTTGGCGATGTCATGCGGATCGCAACATTCCAATGGCGTGACGAAAGCCACCATGCAAAGTGCGGCGAGGAGCCTGTCCGCAACGGCCGCTGGGCGCCTCCGGTTGACAGGCTGCCGTCTCGTCGCTCCCGCCCATGACAGCACGGGGAGGGATTGCGTTCTCCCGACGAAGCTCACATCTATCGCACGGGAAACGCGATACGGAGACTGCGGTGCACGACCCGCATGGGCATGCCCATACTGTCAGACCGCCGGGGCGAGGGCGCAACTGGCCCGGCCCGTGGCGCAAGACGCCTGGCCGTCTCGTCGGCACTTCGCTCGTGCGTCTCTACCAGCTGACGCTGTCCGGCTTTGTCGGCAATTCCTGCCGGCATCTGCCGACCTGTTCCGAATACGCGCATGAGGCGATCGCCCGCCACGGCCTGTGGGCCGGCGGCTGGATGGGATT
This sequence comes from Mesorhizobium sp. WSM4312, assembly GCF_002294875.1. Classification (NCBI taxonomy): domain Bacteria; kingdom Pseudomonadati; phylum Pseudomonadota; class Alphaproteobacteria; order Hyphomicrobiales; family Phyllobacteriaceae; genus Mesorhizobium; species Mesorhizobium sp. WSM4312. The sequence goes on from NZ_NSFU01000022.1 coordinate 24,633, forward strand.
TTTCCGGGTGCTGCGCTGCGGGCCGTTCGGCACGCACGGTGTCGACCTCGTGCCGGAGTTGCTGGCGGATCGCTACGTCTGGTTCATGCCGTGGCGATACTGGCGGATCGGCAAGAAGCGTGGCGAAGCAAAGGGCTGATCGCACCTGACGGGTTTTGCGCGGGCGTCTCGTTCTTTACGAACTGGTAGGGTTAACGCCAGCCTGCACAACAACTGCGCATTTGAGACAAAATCGAGACAAGAGACCTCGCTAAGCCCGCTCGCGAACACCCTTCTGGAGCGAGCATCAATGCGTAACATCGACCGTCTTCCCTTTATCCTGGCTGGAGTCCTCTTCCTGCTCGCCTGGTTGCTGGGGTTCCCGATGCGCGCGCAATCGGCGCCGCTTGGGGATGTGCAGTGCACCCTCATTGCCGATGCGGCGAGCGGCAAGGTGCTTTACCAGGACGGCACCTGCGACCAGCGGTTCAGCCCGGCCTCGACGTTCAAGGTGCCGCTTTCGCTGATCGGCTATGACGCCGGCATCCTGGGCGACGAGCACACGCCGAGCTGGGACTACAAGCCAGAGTTCGCGGCCGTGAAGCGGGACCAGAAGACAGTCGACCCGACGATCTGGGAGAAGGATTCGATCCTCTGGTATTCGCGTGAAATCACTCGCAAGCTTGGACCCGAGAGCTTTGCCGGCTATGTCTCGAAACTCGACTATGGCAACAAAGACGTTTCCGGCAATCCCGGCAAGAATGACGGGCTTACCCATTCCTGGGTCAACTCCTCGCTCAAGATCACGCCGGTTGAGCAGGTCGATTTCCTGCGCAAGCTGCTGGCGCGCAAATTGCCGGTCTCGGCCAAGGCCTACGACATGACGTCAGCCATCATCCCGACGTTCCAGGCCGGAGGCTGGACGGTGCAAGGCAAGACTGGCAGCACAAGGCTGGCCAATGATGCCGACAAGATCAGGGACAAGCGTTCGCTCGGCTGGTTCGTCGGCTGGGCGAAAAAGGACGGCCAGCAGATCGTCTTTGCCCGCCTTGTTGTCGATGCCACCCGCACCGATATGCCAAAAGGCCTCAAAACGCGGGCGGCGTTTCTGAAAGACCTGCCACTGCTGGTGAAATAGGTCGCTCAGATGCTCCTGCGCGCGCGGATGATGTGGCCGCCGGAATTGTTCGTCATTTCCTTCGGGGCCTCGGAAAAACGGGCGGCGATATCGCCGCTCTCGATATCTTCAATCTCGTCGAAGCCGAGCTCGCCCATGGATTTCGCCAGCTCGGCCGGCACGAAGAAGCTGATCCATGGCTCCCCGACAGACGCGACGCGGGCCGCATGGAAGGCCAGCGCCGCCTGTCCAGCCGCGCCGCGGTTCGCAGCCGGTTCGCTGTAGTCGAACACGACCTCCGAGCCGGGGACACTGGCTATCCAGAACAAGGTTTTGAAGATCGCTTCCTTCGTCAGGTAGGGAACGACCCCCAGCCAGATGAAGAAGCTCGGCGCGGTCGACTGCAAACCGGCCGCGGCCAGTTCCGCAGACAGGCTTTGCCGCTCGAAATCGACCGGCACGAATCTGGTGGCGGCTGGCTCGGCGAGACCGCTGTCGGCAATGCATTTGCGTTTCCAGGCTTGCGTGGCCGGGTGATCGACTTCGAACACGCTGAGGTCGGGATACGGATTGCGCAGCGAAAACGTATCGAGGCCAGCGCCAAGCACGACGAGTTGGCGGACACCGCGACGCACCGCCGCCGCCAGCCAGTCCTCGGCGAAGCGGGCGCGCGCTGCCACGAACAGGCGCATGCGCCGGCGGCGCTCGTCTTCCTGTTCAAGCTCGCGCGCCGCGGGAGCGGCTTCACCCAGAATCGCGATCGCGTAGGGATCGCGAAACAACCCTGCCTGCGGTGAAAATTGATGCAGAGCCCTCATGCGGGCGACGCCAAGGGCGGTTCGGCTGGGTGTTGCGTTTTCCATATCGGCAATTCCAGACGATTGCGGGGATGTTCGCAAGCCTGGGCGGAGGGCTGCGACATCACTGCCGACATTTCCTGACGGCCGGCCAGTCAGCACTCTTTACCTAGCCCGGCACTGCCTCTAAAACCCGCGCGCTGCCGTTTGTCCATGTGATTTGGCGCATCCGGCTTTATCTTGTGTATGTCGTAACCCCAGGACCATCATACATTTTTGGGTGACATGCATTTCAACCACCCGCGCTCGTTTGCGGGACTGGATAGGAGAACCATATGCTGAATTCCGTTTCCCTGACATTTCCCGATGGCTCCGTCCGCGACTACGACGCGGCGATGACCGGTGCCGGCCTTGCCGAATCGATCTCGAAGTCGCTGGCCAAGAAGGCCGTCGCCTACGCTATTGACGGCACCGTGCGTGACCTCAGCGACCCGCTCGGCAAGTCCGGCAAGGTCGAGATCATCACCCGCGACGATGCGCGCGCTCTCGAGCTTATCCGCCACGACACAGCGCACGTGCTGGCGGAGGCCGTGCAGGAATTGTGGCCGGGAACGCAGGTGACCATCGGTCCGGTGATCGAGAACGGATTCTATTACGACTTCGCCCGCAACGAGCCGTTCACACCGGACGACTTTCCGGTGATCGAGAAGAAGATGCGCGAGATCATCGCGCGCAACAAGCCGTTCACCAAGGAAGTCTGGTCGCGCGACAAGGCGAAAAAGGTCTTCGCCGACAAGGGCGAGCGCTACAAGCTGGAATTGATCGACGCCATTGCCGAGGATCAGGACCTCAAGATCTATGCCCAGGGCGACTGGTTCGATCTCTGCCGTGGCCCGCACATGGCCTCGACCGGCCAGATCGGCAACGCCTTCAAGCTGATGAAGGTGGCCGGTGCCTATTGGCGCGGCGATTCGAACAACCCGATGCTGACGCGCATCTACGGCACGGCCTGGGCCGACCAGGCGCAGCTCGAAGCCTACCAGACGATGCTGGAGGAGGCCGAGAAGCGCGACCACCGCAAGCTCGGGCGGGAGATGGACCTCTTCCATTTCCAGGAAGAGGGGCCGGGCGTTGTCTTCTGGCACGCCAAGGGCTGGAAGATGTTCCAGAACCTGGTCAATTACATGCGACGCCGCCTCGACGAGCAGGGCTATCAGGAGGTCAACGCGCCGCAGGTGCTCGACAAGAGCCTGTGGGAAACGTCGGGCCATTGGGGCTGGTATCGCGACGCCATGTTCAAGGTGACGGTTGCCGGCGACGATACCGACGACGACCGCGTCTTCGCGCTGAAGCCGATGAACTGCCCTGGCCACGTGCAGATTTTCAAGCATGGGTTGAAGTCTTATCGCGATCTGCCCGTAAAACTTGCGGAATTCGGCAATGTGCATCGCTACGAACCGTCGGGCGCGCTGCATGGGCTCATGCGTGTGCGCGGCTTCACGCAGGATGATGCGCATATCTTCTGCACCGAGGAGCAGCTGGCGTCGGAATGCCTGCGCATCAACGATTTGATCCTGTCGACCTATGCTGATTTCGGTTTCGACGAAATCAGCGTTAAGCTGTCGACGCGGCCGGACAAGCGCGTCGGCACCGACGAGGCCTGGGATCATGCCGAGGCGATCATGGGCAGCGTGCTGGAGACGATCAGGACGCGGTCCGGCAACCGGATCAAGACCTCGATCAATCCGGGCGAGGGCGCCTTCTATGGGCCGAAGTTCGAATATGTGTTGAAGGACGCCATCGGCCGCGAATGGCAATGCGGCACCACGCAGGTCGATTTCAACCTGCCGGAACGCTTTGGCGCCTTCTATATCGGCTCGGATTCGGAGAAGAAGCAGCCGGTCATGGTGCACCGCGCCATCTGCGGTTCGATGGAGCGCTTCCTCGGCATCCTGATCGAGAATTATTCCGGCCATTTCCCGCTGTGGTTCGCGCCGCTACAGGTGGTGGTGGCAACGATCACATCGGAGGCGGACAGCTACGCGACCGAGGTGGTGGCAAAGCTGAAGGCCGCCGGTCTGCTGGCGGAAGCCGATCTGCGCAACGAGAAGATCAACTACAAGGTCCGCGAACACTCGCTGGCCAAGGTGCCGGTCATCCTCGTGTGCGGCAAACGCGAGGCGGAGGAACAGACGGTCAACATCCGCCGGCTCGGCTCGCGTGACCAGGAATCGCTTGGCCTTGCCGAGGCGATCGCGCAACTGACCGAAGAGGCCGTTACGCCGGACCGCAGGCGCAAACGCGCGGCCTGATCCGATAGTTCCCAGGAATGGCGGTGGAGCGATCCATCGCCATTTTCATATCCCTGTCACGCCAACCTTGTAACGAGCCCTCATGCTCAAGCTGAAGACGCGCGAAAAACCGTTTCCCGAGCTTTCCTATGCCAATCCGCGACAGCCGGCGCTGACGCGCTGGGTCATCCATTCCATTGAAGGCCTGTCGGGCCGCGACCGCTATGCCGCGCTCTATGATTTCTGGCGCCGCCAGGTGGTGCCATCAGGCGAGCGCGTGTTCAGCCGCATGCTCGACCTGATCGACGTGCGGATCCGCACCACCGACCAATGGCCGCCCGCACCATTGCCGGACACACCGCTGGTGATCGTGGCCAACCATCCGTTCGGCATTGGCGACGGCATTGCCGTGCTGTCGCTGGCGGAGCAGTTGGGGCGGCCGTTCCGGGTGATGATCCACAAGGATCTGCTCAAGATCCGCGAGATGGAGCCCTATTCGCTGCCGATCGACTTTTCCGAGACCAAGGAAGCGCTGAAGAACAACATGGCCGTGCGCCACGAGGCGGTGCGGCTGCTGAAGGAGGGTGTCACCATCGTGGTGTTCCCCGCCGGTGGCGTCGCCACCGCGCCGAAAGGCTTTGGCCGGGCGCGCGACCTGCCATGGAAGATGTTCCCGGCGCGTCTGGTGCAGGATGCCAAGGCGTCCGTCATTCCGATGCATTTCTCCGGACAGAATGGCAGGCTGTTCCATCTGGTCAGCGGGCCGATGAACATGGCCGAGCGCGATGGCCGCGTGGCCAAATTCGTCGGCAAGGCTTCGCTGACGCTGCGCCTTTCGATGCTCATCCACGAATTCGCGCGGCTGTCCGGCAAGGCGATCGACGTGCGCGTCGGCGACGTTCTGAGCTGGAGCGAACTGGAGCCGCTGCGCGACCGCAAGGCTTTGCTCGACCGGCTTTACCGCGGTGTGTTCGACCTGGCACCGCAGGTGCCGCGCCGCCGGATTCCCTTCCTGCCCGCGCGGACCAAGCTGGCCGCCTGAAAGCTAGAGAATTCGCAGCGGAGGCTAGTCCGCGCCTTCTTCGGGGTCCATGGCCGCCGCTTCGGTCGCCAGAACCTCGATTTCCTGGTTCTGCCCGGCCACGACCGTGAAATCCTTCTGATAGATGCGGTCGCGGTTCTTGGCGATGATGGTGTAGTCGCCCTCGGCAAGCACCATCGAGGCGAAGGCACCGACGGTCTCCTTGATCGGATCGCCGGATTCGTTCAGCAGCGACCATGACGTGTCGGCGATGGCCTCGCCACCGGCTTCGCGCACCAGCTTCATGGTGATCTCGGCGGCATGATGCTCGACAGTGGCTTCCGTCAGCTTGCCGGCCTCGACGCGAATGTCGGAGCGGATCACCGCATTGACCGCACCGTAGGTCGAGACGACATGGTAGATGCCGGCATTGAGCCGCACGACGCTGTTGGGTTCGACATCGGGAATGATCAGCGCGCGGTCGCCATTGGCCTCGGCGGTGCCCTCATAGATCGAGAAGCGCAGTTTTTTCGGGGGAATGCGCACGCCGCCGGACAGGACCGCATCGAGCTTCAGGCCACCGGCGTCGAGCACCAGGCTTTCGCGCTTGGCTTCCTTGCCGACAGTGATGCGCTTGGTGGCGCCGGCGCGGCCATAGGAGGCATGGATCAGATAGCTGCCGGGTTCGAGCTGGAAGACGGCGCTGCCGCCATGCGCGGAGGCGACCATCGGCAATTTGCCGTTGACGGCTTCGGGCTTGAAGACACGCCAGACGAGGCCGCGGGTGATATCGGTGCCCTTGTCGGTCAGCTGCGCCGACAAAGTGATGGCGCCACCGCCGCCGAGCGCCAGCGGGGCTTCGCTCTTTGGCGTCGCGTAGCTCGAAATTCCGGGGAGTTTCAGGTCGCTGACGCCGTCCTTTTCCTGCCCAGCAGCCAGGGAGACCGGCAGCAGGAACAGCGCGGCGCAGAGCCAGACCAGGAAAAGACGCAGTCGCCCCTCAAACATGCCTTGCGTTGAAGCCCATGGCGGTGGCAATTTCAAGGCTTAAGAGTCCGATCGATAGACTCTTCAGCCGGCGCTTGCGCGCCTTTGCCCGAGCCGCCCGAATTCCCGATGGTGCGCTTCAGCTCAAAACAGAGTGTTCAGGAGACTTGCGCCCATGGCGTCGCCGATCATCGACTTCCTGCTGACCCGGAATTCAGCGCCGATTCCGGACCTCAAGGAGCCGGCGCCGAGCGACGCCGATATCGCAACGATGATCGCCGCCGCCACGCGCGTGCCTGACCATGGCCGGCTCGAGCCCTGGCGCTTCATCCTCTATCGCGGCGATGCCCGCATCGAGATCGGCAGGAAGCTGGCGACGCTTGCCGAACAGCGGGAAGGGCCGCTGCCCGAGGGCCGCCGCAACCAGGAACTGGCGCGCTTCTCCCGCGCGCCGCTGGTGATCGGCGTGGTGTCGGTGCCGAAAGAGAACCCCAAGATCCCGCAATGGGAGATGTTCCTGTCAGGCGGCATGGCGGCGATGAACCTTATGATCGCAGCCAATGCGCTGGGCTATGGCACCAACATGATCAGCAACTGGTATTCCGACGTGCCGGAGGGCAGGGCGATCCTCGGACTGGCGCCGCAGGAGCGCGTCGTCGGTTTCATCCATATCGGCTCCTATGCCGGCCCGGCGCCGGAGCGGCCACGGCCCGATCCGGCAAAGCTCTATGCCGACTACTCAGGAGCCTGGGCAGGCTGAATGTTCTACGAGCCGCCCAAGGGACACGGGCTGCCGCACGATCCGTCGAAGGCGATCGTGGCGCCGCGGCCGATCGGCTGGATATCGACGCTGAACGGGGCAGGCGAGATCAACCTGGCGCCATACTCCTTCTTCAATGCTGTTTCGACGCGGCCGTTCATCGTCTGGTTCTCCTCGGAGGGCGAGAAGGACAGCGCCACCTTTGCCCAGGAGACCGGCGAGTTCGTCGCCAATCTGGTCAGCCGCGATCTCGCGGAGAAGATGAATTATACGTCCGTCAACGCGCCGCGCGGCGTCAACGAGTTCGTCTATGCCGATCTCGCCATGGCGCCTTCGCGTCTCGTGAAGCCACCGCGCGTGGCGGCCGCGCCTGCCGCGCTAGAATGCCGGGTGACGGAGGTGTTTCGCCCGAAGGCGCTGGATGGAACGCCGACGAGCGCCGTCGTTGTCGCCGGTGAGGTGGTCGGCGTGCACATTGACGACGCCTTCCTGAAAGATGGCCTGTTCGACATCATCAAGGCTGGCAATGTGGCTCGGCTCGGCTACATGGACTACGCCTGCGTCAATGAGGTCTTCTCGATGCGCCGGCCACGCTGGAGCAAGGAGTAGGTTTCTGGACCTGGCAAGTCACCGCGCCTTGTCGGCTTTCCGTCGGGCCGTCATGACGGCTCTGATATAGCCGGGTTCCCCGATCCGAATGCTGCCGTCGGGAAGGCCGAGGATGCGGTCGAGAGCGATTTCGTAGAGCCTGACGCGTTGTTCCAGGACTTTGATCGCGACCTCCATATCGGCGTCGCTACCGCCGGCGATCGCCTTGGCGACGACATCGTGCGTGGCCAAGCCGAACTGCATGACGATATCGGCGACACCCTCCGGATCGAAGGTCCTGAAGGTGCCGTCTTCGACACCTTGCCGGATGATCTTGACCAGCAGGGGCGAAAACGACGCGTTGGCCGCCAGGTTGATGCGGTGGAAAAGCACCAGATTCTCCGGCCGGAACATCGTTTCGAAAAGAGCCCAGGCCTCTGCCGCGGTCTCGATCTTGGCCTGCCGCGACTGGCTGAGCAGGCTGTTCAGCCGGCCAAGTGGGTCGAGGCCGGGATCGTCGAGTATACCCTGGACCCCAGCCAGTGCCTGCCGCGCGAAACGGTCAGCCAAGGCTTCCAGAAGAGCCTCCTTGGAGGGGAAGTAGTGATAGAAGGCGCCCTTCGAGATGCCGGCGGAGGCAATCACGTCGTTGAGGCTCGCTCTGTCGTAGCCCTGCGTCAGGAACAGGGCCTGGGCATGGTCCAGAATGTCTTCTCGCCTGATCTCTGGATGCTTGATGACACGGGGCATGACGAAACCTTCTGCACGCGACGGTCGTTCCCGTCCAGCACGGATATCAGATAGTCCGCTTGAATTACAGACCAGTGGTCGGTATGATAGACCATTGGTCTGTTTCAGCCAATGCGGGCGAGGGGCATAACGTGGAAGGTCGATCATGATCGCGAAATTGGTGCTTCAGACATTCATCTGGTTCGGCGTCATGGGCGCCTTGCTCTTCCTGTCGGCCGGAACGCTGCATTGGCCGGGGGCGTGGGTCTATCTGGTGGTGATGGTGGGGCTCAGCCTCACCATGGGCGTGGCGCTGGCGCGGCGCGATCCGGGCCTGATGAACGAGCGGCTGAGCCCTCCCATCCAGAAGAATCAGACCGCGGCCGACAAGGTCCTGCTCTCCATACTTCTCATCGGCATCTTCGGCTGGCTGAGCTTCATGGGATTCGACTTCCGTTTCGGCTGGTCGGCGGTCCCCTTCTGGGCGCAGGCGGTCGGCGCGCTGGTCCTGCTGGTCGGAATCTGGATCTGCTACCTGACCATGCTGGAGAATAGTTTCGCGGCACCCGTGGTGAAGATCCAGGACGAACGTGGACAGCGCGTGATCACCACGGGACCCTACAGCTACGTTCGCCACCCGATGTATGCCGGCGCCATCCTCTTCTTCGCCGGCACCGCACTCCTGCTTGGCTCCTGGTGGGGGCTGGTATCCGTGCTCGTGTTCATCGTTCTCCTCGCCATGCGCACCTTCATCGAGGAGAAGACCCTGCGCACCGGCCTGCGCGGCTATGACGACTACGCAACCCAGGTCCGCTACCGCCTGATCCCGATGGTCTGGTAGCCACCGCACCAGACCGGCGCGTCAGGTTCGCCTCACGGCGGCTTCCTTGGCAGTGACCGCGAAAAACGATTCCCCTTCCTCCGAACACACGCTAAGAGAGCGGCTTCGGCGATGCGTTGGGGTTGGCGCATCGACCTTGGGGATAGTGCGGGGGCACCACTGGCATGAAGAGACGAGACACGCTGGAAACCCGGCTGCGCTACGGCTTTGACAAGAGCATGGCCGCCGGCCCGATCGCGCTGATCGGCTGGCTTGCAGTCGTTTCCCTGCTGATCATCATCGCCGCCGCGGCTTTCCTTGCCGTGACCCGCATCGCGCCGGAGGGTGGCGAGCCGCTGAATTTCTTCGAGGCGTTCTGGGAATCGCTGATGCGCACGCTCGATTCCGGGACGATGGGCGGCGACACAGGCTGGGCCTTCCGCCTCGTCATGCTGGCCGTCACGCTTGCCGGCATCTTCGTCGTATCGGCCCTCATCGGCGTGCTCAGCGCCGGCGTCGACGGCAAGCTCGACGAATTGCGCAAGGGCCGTTCTCGGGTGCTGGAGGCCGATCACACCATCATCCTCAACTGGTCGCCGTCGATCTTCGACGTCATCTCCGAACTCGTCATTGCCAATGCCAGCCGTCGCCGTCCGCGCATCGTCGTCATGGCCAATATGGACAAGGTCGCGATGGAGGATGAGATCGCGGCCAAGGTCGGCAAACTGGGCAACACGCGCATCATCTGCCGCAGCGGCGATCCGACCGATCTCTATGATCTCGCCATCGTCAATCCGCAGACCTCGCGGTCGGTCATCGTGCTGTCGCCGGACGGTGACGATCCGGATTCGCAGGTCATCAAGACGGTGCTGGCGCTGGTCAACGACCCAAGCCGGCGCACCGACCCCTACAACATCGCCGCCGAGATCCGCGACGGCAAGAATGCCGAGGTCGCCCGCGTCGTCGGCGGGTCCGAGGTGCAGCTCGTGCTGGCCGATCAGCTGATCTCGCGCATCGTCGTGCATTCGAGCCGGCAGTCGGGCCTCAGCGGCGTCTATTCGGAGCTGCTCGATTTCGACGGCTGCGAGATCTACACGACCGCGCAGCCGGAACTCACCGGCAAGACGTTCGGCGAGGCGGTAATGGCCTATGAGCATTGCGCGCTGATCGGGCTTTGCGACCAAAAGGGGCGCGTCAATCTCAACCCGCCGTCGGATACGGTGATCGGCAAGGACATGCGCGCCATCATCATCGCCGAGGACGATGCCGCGATCAGGCTCGGCAGCACCGGGATCAAGATCAATGCGGCGGCGATCCGCGGCCCACGGCCCGTCGAGGCGAAGCCGGAGCGCACGCTGGTCCTCGGCTGGAACCGGCGCGGTCCGATCATCACCTATGAACTGTCGCGCTATGTCGCGCCTGGTTCGATCCTGACCATCGCCGCCGATACGCCTGGCCTCGAGCAGGAAGTTGCCGGACTGCCGGTCGCCGGCGACAATCTGGAGGTTTCCTGCCGCATCACCGACACGTCGAGCAGCACGGCACTTTCAAGCCTAGACGTGCCTTCCTACGACCACGTGCTGGTCCTCGGCTACAGCGAAACCATGGCCGCGCAGCCGGCCGACACGCGCACGCTGGTGACACTGCTGCATCTGCGCAAGATCGCCGATGATGCCGGCCTGCACATCTCCATCGTCAGCGAGATGATCGACGTGCGCAACCGCGAGCTTGCGGCGGTGACCAAGGCCGAAGATTTCGTCGTCAGCAACCGGTTGGTCAGCCTGATGCTGGCGCAGGCGTCCGAGAACCAATATCTCGCCGCGATCTTCGATGATCTGCTCGACGAGCAGGGCTCCGAAATCTACATGCGGCCGGTCGCCGACTATGTCGCCATCGACCAGCCCTTGACCTTCTGGACGATCGCGGAATCGGCGCGGCTGCGCGGCGAGATCGCGATAGGCTACCGGCGCATCCGCGCCGGAGTTGCCGACCAGCGGGCGCTGGGCGGCGTCACCGTCAATCCCCTGAGATCGGAAGCGCTGGCCTATCTGCCGGAGGACCGGATCATCGTGCTGGCGCGGGACTGACGAGCAAAGGCTCGCCAGACTAAGCGGAGAGCCCGGCTGCCTTGGCGCGTGCCAGCAGCCGTTCGGCCAGCCGCAGATGCGGGCGGTCGAACATCTTGCCGTCAATGCCGACGACGCCGGGATTCCCGGCCGCCTCGAACGCCGCGACGATCGCCGCCGACTGCTTCACCGCCTCGGCCGAGGGCGTGAAGGCGGCGTTGATCACGGGCACCTGATCGGGGTGGATGGCCATCTTGCCGGTGAAGCCGTCGCGCTCGGCCTCCGCGCATTCCGCCGCGAAGGTCGCCATGTCGCGAAAATTCGGGAATACGGTGTCGATCGCCGCGACCTCCGCGGCTGCGGCCGCCAGGATGGTCGTCAGGCGAGCGTGGCGGAACACGTCGGTGTAGCGTCCGTGCTCGTCGCGGGCCGTGCGCGCCCCGACCGCCGCAGACAGGTCTTCCGCGCCCCAGGTGAGACCGGCGAGCCGCGCGCTTGCGCCGGCGTAGGTCGCGGCGGCGAGCACACCCGCCGGGGTTTCGGTTATGATCGGTACAATCTTGATGGCGCCGTCGGCCAAGCCGTTCTCGGCCTCGCGCACCCTGAGTTTTGCCGAGAGCTGCTGCACATCCTGGCCGCTGTTGGACTTCGGCAGCATGATGCCGTCCGGCTTCGCCGGTACGAGCGCGGCAAGATCGTCATCCGTCAATCCGGTCGACAGGTCGTTGACCCTGATATAGATGGCCGAGCTGGTTTGCCCCCTGCGTTCGGCGATAAAGCGTGCCGCAATGTCTCGCGCCGTCGCCTTGTTCTGCGGCGCCACGGAATCCTCGAGGTCGACGATCACGACGTCGGCGCCGGCGCCGAATCCTTTTTCCAGCTTTCGCTCGGAATCGCCGGGGACAAACAGCAGCGAGCGCATCAGGCGATCTTCTTCAGCATCATCGCTTGCCTGGTGCACTTGGCGACCAGGTCGCCATGCTGGTTGTAGGCGCGGTGCTCGAATTCGACGATGCCGCGATCCGGCTTCGATTTCGATTCCCGTACCGAGATGACAGTGCTCTCGACGCGGATGGTGTCGCCGTGGAAAACCGGATGCGGAAAGGTGGTTTCCTTCATGCCGAGATTGGCGACCGTCGTGCCGACCGTGATGTCATTGACCGAAATGCCGATCATCAGGCCGAGCGTGAACAGCGAGTTGACCAGCGGCTTGCCCCATTCGCTCCTGGCGGCGAAATCGAAGTCGATATGCAGCGGCTGTGGGTTCAGCGTCATCACCGAAAACAGCATGTTGTCGCTCTCGGTCACGGTCTTGCGCAGCGTGTGCCGGAAGACATGGCCGACGACGAACTCTTCGAGGTATAAGCCGGCCATTTTTCAGTCTCCTGCGCTGATTGACGGTTGATAGGCGCTGCATCCGGTGGTCGCAAGCCAGTTAATGAACATGGTGAACCGTTCGTAAACCATTTCTGCCTACCGTCTTCAGCGGGGCCGGAAACCTTCCGGCAAGGGGCGTAAGCAGACGGGCATGGTTGTTGTTTCGCATTTCCTGAAATGGATCTACACGGCAAGAGTGTCCGAGCGCGCAGCCGCGGCCAATGCGCTGGCCCGGGCCTATGTCAATTCCGAATTGCCGTTCGAGGACCGCTGCGCCGCCGAGGCGGCGCTGACGCTGCTGCTCGACGATGCCTCGTCGAAAGTGCGGCTGGCGATGGCCGAAGCGCTCTCCATGAGCCACCACGCGCCGCTGCAGATCATCAGTGCGCTGGCGTCCGACCAGCCGGAAGTCGCCGGTGTGGTGCTGGCGCGCTCACCGCTGCTCACCGATGCCGATCTGATCAACCGCGTGGCGGCGAGCCAAAAGGCGACGCAGAAGCTGATCGCCGACCGGCCTGTCGTCTCGATGGCGCTGGCGGCGGCAATCGCCGAGATCGGCGAATCGGAAGCCTGCGCGGTGCTGCTCGCCAATAGCGGCGCCGACATCGCGTCGCTGAGCTTCCGCCGCATGGCCGAACGCCATGGGCATCTGCCGCTGGTGCGCGAGGCGCTGATTTCGGACGCCCGTCTTCCGGCCGACTGCCGCCACATGCTGCTCATAAAGCTCGGCGAGACATTGAAGACTTCACCGCTGGTCATGGCATTGATGGGCGCCGCGCGGGCCGATCGCGTCCTGCGGGACGCCTGCGTCAAGGCCTCGGTGACGCTGATCGAGGGCACGCGCCAGGAAGAACATGCCGCGCTGATCGAGCATCTCAGGCTGCGTGGCGATCTCACCGCGAGCTTCCTCATCCGCACCATAGCGCATGGCAAGGTCGATTTCTTCGGCTCCACGCTGGTGGCACTCGGCCAGCAGTCCGAACCGCGGGTGAGGGCGCTGCTGGCCGGCGGCCACGATGTGGCCTTGCAGGCATTGTTCCGCGGCGCGGGCCTGGCTGCGGCAACGCATACGATCATCCTGCGTGCGCTGAAAATCTGGCGCGAGGTCGCCAATGGCAAGCGCGTCGCCGGCGTGCAGGAAGTCAGCTGGCTGATGCTCAAGGAGTTGGGCGGGCAATCCGCGGAAGGCGATCTCGCCGCCCTGGTCAAGTCGATCCATCTCGACGCGCTGCGCGAAAACGCACGCGGCCATGCGTTGGCGATAGCGGCGGCTTAGCCTCGGTCTTTCGCGAAGAAATCCGGAAAATCCTCCATCGCTGCGGCAATGATGCGCAGGGATGCCGCGATCTGCAGCATGTCGCCGGTGGCGTTGCGATGGGCGATGCTCGCCGCATACTGCCGGGCGACAGCGACGGTCGCTGTCTGCGGATCACCCGGAGCGCGGAACAGCAGCTCGCGCGCCAGCCCTCTCAGGAAATTGGCGATCGAAAGTGCGGTTTCGGACGGGATGGCATGGTTTTGGTTTGTGCCGCGCAGCCTCAGGATCTCCAGGCCGACCGTCACGGCAGCAACGCCGCCGCCCAACACCGCCTCGCCCTTCCTGCCGGAGTTCTGCACCAGCGGCATCAGCTGGTTGACGCGGTCATAGGCGAGGCTTTCGAAGGCTGAACGCCTCGGCACGCGCTCGTGCAGGCAAAGCCGTGCCAAATCCTCGCGCATGGCCCGCACGATGCGGTTTGCCGCGAGCCACGGATCGGCGGGCAGCACGGCAATGAAGACGCCGATGGCCAGCAGGATACCAACCAGCACGGACGCCGAGCCGGCGAAGAACGGGCCAGGATCGTAGGTCATCGCCTGATGCGGACTGAGGAAAGCGAGGAAGTTGATGGCGAAGGCCGTGGCCACGCCGACATAGCGCGGATTGGCCATGCCCAGCGCCGTCGGCACCAGGATCGGCACGACAAACAGGACGAACCAGCCGAAGCCGGGCAGGGCGGGCAACGCTATCTGGCCTATGAGAAAGGCAAAGGGCAGGGCAAGCAGCGTTCCCTTGAAGAAGCCCCAGGACACCTGCACCGGATCGGGGCGAGCGGCGAAAAGGCTGGATACGACGGCAACGAGAATGACCGTACCCGCTGCCTCGGACCATTTCGTCGTCAGCCAGAAGGCCGCGACCAGCAAGGTGGCAAGGGCAGCGCGCACGGCATTGCGCGATGCGCCGGGGTAGTCGCGGTGCACCACCAGCGCAGGCTGCCTGCTGGCGCGGCCGGTACGTGTGACCGGCGCGCGCAAGGCATCGAGCCCGCGCAGCACCTGCTTGAGCGCCTCGGCAAAATCGGCGGCGATGGTGAGGCGCGTGATGGTGCCGACCCTGTCGTCGCCCTGGTCGACCGAGGCATCGGGCAGTTGCCGGGCCTTGGCCGAGATCGCGTCGAGCCGTTCCACCCAGGGTGCCGTATCGTCCAGTGCGCCGGGCTTTGCCGCCAGATCGCCGACAAGGGCCTGCAATTCCGAACGCACCGGGATGAGGGCGGCGTTTTTCGGCGCGGCGTGAGAATGCAGCGCGCGTGCCGCCGACAGGGCCGAGAGCAATTGTCCGATGGTGCGCCGAACCGGGTGGGCACGCGGCGCGAAGCTCGGCGCTTCCAGCCTGGCATAGGCGCGCATTTCGCCAAGTGTCTGGGTGTCCGCGACGAGTTTGCGATGGAGTGCGGAAAGTGTCGCTGTATCACCTCCCGAGAAGGCCCCTGCGGCATAGGTGGCAAGGTCAAGAATGCAGCGCTTCAGCCGCGATATGATGGCATCGCTGGCCAGTTTCGGCAGGATCAGCCTGCTGGTCACGCCGGCGCAGACGGTGCCAAGCACGATTTCCGCGCAACGGGCGACAGCGAGATCGACGACCAGATGCGGCTGTCCGAAGGCAGGCAGGCCGATGATCATCGCCGTGTAGCCGGCAAGTGCCGCACCATAGGCCTCGGGATTGCGCAGCAGTGAGGAAACGAAGGTGCAGATGCCGATCCAGACGGCGAGCACCGTCACCAGAACCCATGGGTTGGTGCCGAAGACAGTGGTGATACCGATCGCCGCCAGCCCGCCGGCCAGCGTGCCGAGCAACCGGTAGAAGCCCTTCGCCAGCACCATGCCCGCGACCGGCTGGGCGACGATGAACACCGTCATCATCGCCCATTGCGGGTGGTCGAGCTTGAGGGCATAGGCGGCGAGCAGCGCAATCAGGCCGGCCGAAACGGTGCGCAGGGCGAAAATCCAGTCCGAGCGCGTCGGCTGCGTCAACCCGGCCAGGCTCGTCTCGAAATAGGCTTTCAGCCGCGCCCAGGTCACATGCCGGTCTCCATATCGGGAGCGCAAGCTAAACTGGCCAGCGGCTAGATATCCAGCACTTCCGTCTCGGCGAATTCGGCACGTTCCTGGATGAAGCGGAAGCGGGCTTCCGGCTTGGTGCCCATCAGAGCGTCGACCGCGTCCTTCGTCGCTGCCTCGGCGTCGATCACATCGACCCGCAGAAGCGTGCGCTTCCTCGGATCCATTGTGGTCTCCTTGAGCTGCGAGGCCATCATCTCGCCCAGGCCCTTGAAGCGGCCAAGTTCGACCTTGCCGCGCCCGGTGAATTCGGTGCGCAGGAGCTCGTCCTTGTGTGCGTCGTCGCGGGCGTAGGCGACCTTGCCGCCTTGCCGGATCGAGTAAAGCGGCGGCACCGCCAGATAGAGATGGCCGCCACGCACCAGCGCGGGCATTTCCTGGTAGAAGAAGGTGATCAGCAGCGAAGCGATATGGGCGCCGTCGACGTCGGCGTCGGTCATGATGATGACGCGGTCGTAGCGCAAATCCTCGTCGCGGTACTTTGATCGCGTGCCGCAGCCGAGCGCCTGGATCAGGTCCGATATCTGCTGGTTGGCGGCCAGCTTGTCATTGCCGGCGCTGGCCACGTTGAGGATTTTTCCGCGCAATGGCAGTACTGCCTGGCTGGCGCGGTCGCGCGCCTGCTTGGCCGAGCCGCCGGCGGAATCACCTTCGACGATGAACAGTTCGGCACCGGCCGCCGCGTTCTGCGTGCAGTCGGCGAGCTTGCCCGGCAGGCGCAATTTGCGCACCGCACTCTTGCGCGACACTTCCTTTTCCTGGCGCCGGCGCACCCGCTCGTCGGCGCGCGCGATCACCCATTCCAGCAGTTTCGAGGCTTCCTGCGGATTGTCGGCCAGCCAATGGTCGAACGGATCGCGGATCGCGGTCTCGACAATTCGAATTGCCTCGATCGTCGCCAGCCTGTCCTTGGTCTGGCCGACGAATTCGGGTTCGCGGATGAACACGGACAGCATGCCGGCCGCCGAGATCATGACGTCTTCCGAGGTGACGATCGAGGCGCGCTTGTTGCCGACGAGATCGGCATAGGCCCGCAAGCCGCGCGTCAGCACGTTGCGGAAGCCGGCCTCATGGGTGCCGCCTTCGCCGGTCGGGATGGTGTTGCAGTAGGAATTGATGAAGCCGTCGCCGCCGAACCAGGTCACCGCCCATTCGAGCGAGCCATGGCCGCCTTGCTTTTCGCTTTTTCCCGCGAAAATTTCCCGCGTCACCTGGAAGTCGTCGCCGAGCGACGCCTTGAGATAGTCCTTCAGGCCGCCAGGGAAATGGAACTCCGCCTTGGCTGGCGTCTGGTCCTTTTCCTTGATCAGCGAGGGATCGCAGGTCCAGCGGATTTCGACACCGCCGAACAGATAGGCTTTCGACCGCGTCATGCGGTAGAGCCGCGCCGGTTCGAAGGCCGCGCCCTTGCCGAAGATCTGCTCGTCGGGATGGAAGCGGATTTTCGTTCCGCGCCGGTTGTGGACTTCGCCAAGCTGCTCCAGGCCGCTTACCGGAATGCCGCGCGAAAAGCGTTGGCGATAGAGCTGGCGGCCACGCGCGACCTCGACCTCGAGATGATCCGACAGCGCGTTGACGACGGAAACGCCGACGCCGTGCAGGCCGCCGGAGGTTTCATAGACCTTGGAGTCGAACTTGCCGCCCGAATGCAGCGTCGTCATGATGACTTCGAGCGCCGGCTTCTTGAATTTCGGATGCGGATCGACCGGGATGCCGCGGCCATTGTCGGTAACGGTCAGAAACCCGTCGGCCGAAAGCTCGACATCGATGAAGGTGGCATGGCCGGCAACCGCCTCATCCATCGAATTGTCGATGACCTCGGCGAACAGATGGTGCATCGCCTTGTCGTCGGTGCCGCCAATATACATGCCTGGCCGGCGGCGCACCGGCTCCAGGCCTTCCAGCACCTCGATGTCGGCGGCGCTATAGCCCTCGCTGCCATCCTTGGTCGCGGCCGGGCGCTTGGCTGCTGCCTGCACAAGCGGGTCGGCCGGGCGCGCCGTTGTCCGAACCGGCTGCGGCTGCTTGTCCATATTGCCGAAGAGATCGTTATTGTCGTCCATGCCTGCCATAGGGGTCCGGTGCTGCGAATCACCCGTCGATACTGCCACGCTTTTCAGCGCCAAGCGACGGAGGTTCCTGTTACGTTCGGGGATTTGACCCGTCTTATCCTAAAACCATTCGATAACCAAGCGGGCGGAAATAGGTCGAATGCCGCCTTTCAAAATTCCTGTTTCTTTAACAAACCCGCCTAGCGTGAGCCCCAACAAAACAAGAAACGACGGGCATCAGGGGTTTCGGCGTGAGGGGCAAGGCCATAACGATGATCGGCATCGCCGCCGTTTTCGGCGCGATCTCGATCTTTGCCGCGGATTTCTGGGTCAAGAGCCAGGCCAAGGCCGATGCCGAAGAGAAGACGGCGTCGATCGCCGCTCCGGTAGCGCCCAGGATCGAATTCAAGACCATCGTGGTGGCGAAAGCGCCGCTGCGCTACGGCCAGGAACTCGACCGCGCCAAGCTGATCGAGATCCCCTGGCCGCAGGATTCGCTGCCGCAAGGCGCCTTTGCCACCATCGACGGATTGCTCGGCGAGGGCAATCGCATCGTGCTGTCGCCGATCGAGGTCAACGAACCGGTGCTGCTGACCAAGCTGTCGGGGCCGAACGGCCGCGCCACGCTCTCCAACATGCTGACGCCCGGAATGCGAGCGGTGACCATCCGCACCGACGAGATCGCCGGTGTCGGCGGCTTCGTCACGCCGGGCGACCGCGTCGATGTCGTGCTGACGCGCGATGCCGGCGAAATCCAGGAAGTCGCCAAAAACGCGCAAGGCGCGGCCGGTTCGACCGTCACCTCCGAGATCGTCGTTGCCGACGCCAAGGTGCTGAGTGTCGGCCAGGGTGCGGACGAGCGCCAGACGACGCCGCAGATCACGAATTCCGTGACCATCGAAGTGACGACCGAAGGCGCGCAGAAAGTGGCGCTTGCCCGCACCGTCGGCACGCTGTCGCTGTCGCTGCGCTCCGCCAGCGAAGGCGGCGACGGCAAGAACGGCGTCACCACCATCTCGTCCTTTGGCGGATCGGTGGCGGCCAAGGCTCAGGCCGCGGCCGGCTCGCTGTTCGACGCAGTGACCAAGGAGCCGGAGAAGCCGAAATTCAAGACGGTCATCGTGACGCGCGGCACGAAGGCAGAGGAATATCAGGTTCCTGAGCGGGACCAGAAGTAAAAGCCGGTGGGGACCGGACGGGACAGGGCAATGTTGATGCGTACCCTATATCGAATGATGGACCGATCGCGCTTTGCGCGCGCCTTGGCGATGGCTGCTGCGCTGGTTGCCGGCGGGATGCTCGCCTTGCCCGGCCTGGCCAAGGCGGACAATGACATCGTCTATGTCTCGGCGACCAAGAATGCGTCGATCAAGGTCGCCAAGGGCAAGCCCAAGACGATCGTGACGAGTGCCGCCTTCTACCAGATCGTCATCGGCGATCCTGAGATCGCCAACGTCAATCCGCTGACCGACAAATCCTTCTATGTGCTCGGCAACAATCTCGGCACAACCGGCATTGCGCTGTTCGACGAGAAGAAGCAGCTCGTCGGCACCGTCGACATCGAAGTGACGCTCGACACGGATCAACTGGCCAGCACCATCCGCGCCAGCGTGCCGGACGCCAAGATCAAGGTCGGCTCGGCCAATGGCCGTGTCGTGCTATCGGGCGAGGCGGATGATGCGGTCGCCGCCGAAAAGGCGAACAAGATCGCAACGCGCTTTTCCGGCACCGAGGAAGTGATCAACTCGGTCAACATCTCGTCGTCGCAGCAGGTTCAGCTCAACGTACGCTTCGTCGAGATCAACCGCCAGGCGGGGCAGGATCTGGGTGCCAAATACGCTGCCAATTTCGCCTACGGTTTCGGCGGGCGCGATGTTTCGCTCGACCCAGGAACCGTGCCGACGGCCGGAACCGGTGAAATCATCGGCCGGCTGCTATCGAACGGCGTGTCGATCGACATCGCCATCAAGGCCTTGGAAGAGCGCGGCCTCGCCCGCCGGCTGGCCGAACCGAACCTGATCGCCCGCTCGGGCGAGACGGCGAGCTTCCTGGCCGGCGGCGAATTCCCGATCCCGGTCTCTGAAGACAACGGCAAGATCTCCGTCAGCTACAAGAAATACGGCGTCAGCTTGGACTTCACGCCGACCGTCCTCAAGGATGGGCTGGTCAGCCTCGACATCGCGCCGGAAGTCTCCTCGATCGATGCGTCGTCCTCCTACAACATCGGCACCATCTCGGTGCCGGGATTCATCGTGCGCCGCGCCAGGACCTCGGTCGATCTCAAGAACGGCCAGAGCTTCATGATCGCCGGACTGCTGCAGTCGCAAAACGACATCACCACGTCGCGCATTCCCGGCCTCGGAAAGATGCCGGTGCTCGGGGCGCTGTTCTCGTCGAAATCCTATCAGCGGCGCGAGACCGATCTGGTCATCATCGTCACGCCCTACCTGGTCAAGCCGGTCGATCCGTCGAAGAAAATGGTCGAGCCGACCGACGGCACGCGGCCGGCCAGCAATGTCGACTATTTCCTCAACAACACCGAGGAGGTGAAGGCGTCGGACACTGGCCGGGCGCTGGCACTGGCCGATGGCAGCGCCGCACGGACCGCTCCCGCCACCACGGTCGGGCACTTCCTCGACCTGCCGAAGGACTGAAGCCATGCGTGTGGCCTTGAAATCGAGTGTCGCCTTGCTTCTTGCCGGCTTGGCCGGCGGCTGCACCAGCGACGATTACATACGCACCGAAGGGGTGACGCCGGGCTCCGGCGACGCCCAGGCCGCCAACACCGTCATGCAGATGGTCGATCCCTGGAAGTACGGCGTCCAGAACACAAGGCTTCTCGTGCCTGCCAAGCGCGGCGACGCCGTGCCGGTCACGCCGGATCAGGCCGCCGCTACGAAGGCTTCGCAACAGACCACGGGCAACTGACCCCAAAGGGCGATCGCGCTCACAGGCTGACAAAAATGGCAAACGGCATCAAGACCAAGAAGATCCTGCTCGTATCGACGGACAGGACCTTCGTGCAGGACACGCGGACCGCATTCGCCGCCTCCGAGATCATCCAGCTCTCGACAGTGGAAAAGAATGTCACCGAACTGCGCGGCGAGATCCAAGAAGCGGACTTCGGCGCCATCATCGTCGACATGGACGCGGCGAGACTGGAGGAGGTCGAGTCGCTGCAGCGCGTCATGCGCCGGCTGGAGGGCAAGGCGCCGGTGGTCGTGGTCACCCAGGAGTTCAACGCCGCTGCCGTCCGCATCCTGGTGCAGCTCAAGGTCGCGGACTTCCTGGTCAAGCCGATCACCACGGCCGATCTGGTGCGCTCGGTGGTGCGGGCCCTGCAAGGGCCGGGGCGTGAGGAAAACACCGAGTCGCAGATCTACACCTTCATGCCGGCCGCCGGCGGCGTCGGCACCACGACGCTGGCGCTGCAGACTGCGTTCCAGCTGCATCACTCGGTGACGCGCGGCGCCTCGACCTGCGTGGTCGACCTCAATTTCCAGCAGGGCGCCTGTGCCGAATATCTCGACCTCGAGCCGCGTTTCGACATCACCGAGATCGAAAACCAGCCCGAACGCCTCGACCGGCAATTGCTCGACGTGATGCTGTCCAAGCATGCCAGCGGGCTTTGCGTTTTGGCCGCACCGACGCATCCGGCGGAGATGCGCTCGTTCAAGACCGACGTCGTGGTGCGCATGCTGGACCTCGTCTCGGCCTATTTCGACAATGTCGTCATCGACATGCCGCGCACGTGGTTTCCCTGGACGGAGACCGTGCTGCTTGGATCCAACAAGCTCTATATCGTCGCCGAAATGACGGTGCCGTGCCTGCGCCACACGCAAAGGCTGATCCAGGCGGTCTATGAGACCGCCGGCAAGGAAGTGAAGCCGAATGTCATCGTCAACCGTTTCGAGCAGAAGATGTTCGACAACGGCATCAAGCAGGCGGATGTCCAGGAGATCCTTGGCGAGCATTTCGTCGGCGGCATCGCCAACAATTACCGGCTGGTGCGCGAGGCGGTCGACCGCGGCGTGCCGCTGCACGAGATCGATCCCAATGCCAATGTCGTCAACGATCTGAAGAAGATCATCCTGCCGGAGGAGGCGGTCGCGACCGGAGCCAAATCGAAGTCGCTGTTCGGTCTCGGCAAGGGCTTCTTGAAGAGGAAGGCCGGATGACCAGCCGTTTTTCCACCCTGCAGAACCGCGATGCGCGTCCGCAGCGCCCGGCGGAGTCGACGCCGGTCGCGCATCATGCGGTCGTCATCCCGACCAGCCGGAAGGCTTTGCCGGCAAAGCCCGATGTCGCGCCGGCAAAGAACGCCAACAAGGTGCTCGATGCACGCGTGCGCATTCATCGCATGCTGCTCGAGGAAATCAACCTGGTGGCGCTGGAGCGCTTGCCCAAGGAGGAGATGCGCCGTCAGGTGCATGATTTCGTTTCGGAAAAAACCCGCCAGGAGCGGATGGCGATCAACACCGCCGAACTCGAAGCGCTGGTCGACGATATCGTCGACGAGATGGTCGGCCTTGGTCCGCTCGAGCCCTTGCTCAAGGATCCCGACATCAATGACATCCTGATCAACGGCCACCAGAACTGCTTCATCGAAAAGAAGGGCAAGCTGCAGCAGGTCCATATCCCGTTCAAGGATGAGGCGCATCTGCTTAGAATTATTAACAAAATCGTCGCTGCGGTTGGCCGCCGCGTCGACGAATCGCAGCCGATGGTCGATGCCCGCATGCTGGACGGCTCGCGCTTCAACGCGGCCATCCGCCCGGTGGGCGTCGACGGGCCGCTGGTGTCGATCCGCAAATTCTCCAAGAACAAGCTCGGCCTGCACAAGCTCGTCGAATTCGGCGCCATCACCCAGAACATGGCCGAGGTGCTGGCGGCGGCCGTCCACGCACGCAAGACGACGATCATTTCGGGCGGCACCGGCACCGGCAAGACGACGATGCTCAACGCGCTGTCGGCCTTCATTCCCGAAGACGAGCGGTTGATCACCATCGAGGATGCGGCCGAACTTCAGCTCCAGCAGCCGCATGTCGCGCGCATGGAGACGCGCCCCGCCAACATCGAGGGCCATGGTGAACTCAAGCAGCGCGATCTCGTCAAGAACGCGCTGCGCATGCGCCCCGACCGCGTCATCCTCGGCGAGTGCCGTGGCGAGGAGGCCTTCGACATGCTGCAGGCGATGAACACCGGCCATGAAGGGTCGATGGCGACGATCCACGCCAACACGCCGCGCGATGCCATTTCGCGCCTCGAGCAGATGCTGGGCATGACCGGCATGCCGATGACGGTGCAGTCGATCCGCAGCCAGATCGCCAGCGCCATCGACATCATCGTGCAACTGACCCGGCTTTCCGACGGCAAGCGCAAGGTGACGAGCGTCGCCGAAGTGACCGGCATGGAAGGCGACGTCATCCAGATGCAGGAGATCTTCCGCTTCGTACGCACCGGCATGGATGCCGATGGCGGCATCCTCGGCTATTTCGAGGCGACCGGCATCCGGCCGCGCTTCCTTGAGGATCTGCGCGCCATGGGCATCGAGTTTCCCGGACGGTACTTCGAACCCGGCCGGCCGCAGGAGTAGCCAGGTGTTCGACGGGCTGAGCGCAATCTATGTCGTCTATGCCGGGGCTGCACTTACCGGCATCATGATCGCCGAGGCCTGCTATCTCCTCTATGCCGGACGCAGCGACAAACGCACCGCCATCAACCGGCGCATGAAGCTGCAGGAAAGCAAGATCAGCCAGGAGCAGGTGCTGATCCAGCTGCGCAAGGAGCGCGGCCTCGACGCCGGCACCTCGCTGTTCTCGCCGGACCGGTTCCGCGCGCTGCGCACGCAGTCGGGCATGATCATGCCGCTGTCGAAATTCCTGATGATCACCTCGGGCGTGGCGATGGCCGTGGCCCTGGTCGCCATCTGGCATGGCTTGCCGCTGCTGATGGGGCTTCTCCTGTTCGTCGTGCTGATGCCGCTGGTGCCGGTGATGGTGATGCGCTCCAAGCGCAAGCGTCGGCTCAAGCGCTTTGGCATGCAGCTGCCCGAGGCACTGGAGCTGATCACGCGCGGCCTCAAGGCCGGTCACCCCGTGCCGGTGGCCATCGCCATGGTGTCGCGCGAAATGCCCGATCCGATCGGTACCGAGTTCGGCGTCATCGCCGATGAGGTGACCTATGGTTCCGACCTGGTCTCGGCGTTGAATTCGCTGTTCGACAGGGTCGGCCATGAGGATCTGCCGCTGTTCATCACCGCCGTGTCCATCCAGTCCAGTTCGGGCGGCAACCTGCGCGAAATTCTTGACGGCCTGGCGCTGACGATCCGCGAGCGCGGCAAGCTTCGCCGCAAGGTGCGCGCCATCTCGACCGAAGGCCGCATGTCGGCCTACATCCTGACGGCGATACCGGCGCTGCTGTTTGCCGCGATCATGGCGCTGATGCCGGGCTTCTACCGTGATGTCTGGGACGAGCCGAAAACCTGGTACCTGATCGGCGGATCGGTGACCTGGCTGATGCTGGGCAATCTGATGATGTTCAAGATGTCGAATTTCAGGTTCTGACATGCAGGGCTTCATCGAATTCCTCGCCTCGCTCGCACCGACCTCCCTGATGCCGGTGGCGATCCTGCTTCTGGCCTTGGGCAGTGTCGCCGTCGCCTGGCCGATGGTGGCGGCGAAGGGCGACCGCAACGACGTCAAGCGCCGGCTCAAGGTCGACCATGGCGCCCTAGCCGCGAAGCCCGAGCCGCTGCAGAAGAAGAACGCCAATGTCGTGCGCGAAAAGGCGGTGAAGCGGGCGCAGGAATTCTACGCCAAGAGCGATCCGGAAAATGTCGCCCGGTTGCGCATGAAGCTGATCCAGGCCGGCTACATGGAGCCGCGCGCCGTCGGCACGTTCTTCATCATACGGTTCTCGGCGCTGGTCGGCGGCGCGATCGGCGCCTTTGTCCTCAACCAGTGGCTGGCCAGCGCCGAAGCGACGATGACCAGCCGCTGGGCTTTCGTCATCCTGTCGGGCGTGGCAGGCTATTTCCTGCCCGGCCTGGTGCTGACCCAGCAGGTGCGGGAGAAGATGCGCGAGTACCGCAACGGCTTTCCCGACTTCATGGATCTGATGATCGTCTGTTCGGATGCCGGCATGAGCATGGAAGCCGGTATTGAGCGCGTCTCGAAGGAACTCGCCAAGACCTATCCGGCGCTCAGCCAGAATTTGCAGCTTGTGTCGCTGGAACTGAGGGCAGGGCGCAGCCTCGACGATGCGCTGAAGGCGCTCGCCGACCGCCTCAGCCTGGACGAGGTTCGCTCCTTCGCCACGCTGCTGCAGCAGTCGAAGGAACTCGGCACCAGCCTGTCGGGCGCGCTGCGCGTCTTCTCCGACGAAATGCGCCACAAGCGCATGTCGCTGGCCGAGGAAAAGGCACATGCCTTGCCGGCCAAGATGTCGATACCGGTGACGGTGTGCATCCTGCCCGTTGTACTGATGATCGCTGTCATCCCGATCATCGTCAAGATGACGGGCAGCCACTAGGCGACATCGATGTTCAGCGGCCAGCCTGGCACATGCGGCTTGCGGGGCTTAATGCCAAGCTGGGCCGACAGCCCGAACTCGGCCCTTCAACATGAGGATCCCATGCGAATACTGTTATGTGCCGCCGCTCTCGCCGCCAGCCTGTGGCCCGCCCTGGCCGCCGCCGACGATTGCGGCGATGCCGCCGCACTGTTGCGGCAGGCTTATCCCAAGCTTCAAAAGAGCGCCGACGGCCGCTCTTTCACGCTCGAACCGCATACCAGCATCCCGCTCGCGGTTCCTCAGGACGGTATTCCGGGCCTGGTCTGCAAGGTCTGGCCCGCCCATGACGATCTTCTGCTGGCCGCGGTGCCGCTGATCGACAGCGCCCAATCCGTCGACGGCCAGCATGTTGGCGACATCGAGCTTCTGGTCGTCGACAGGAAAACCCTGCAGGTACGCCAGCGACTGCTCCAGCCCAGGCAGATGAACGACGATGCCGTCGCCATCCGGGGCATCGAATTCGATACCGCTCGCTATGGGCTGGCGCCCGGTGTCACGGCCTTCGGCCTGCGCATCGACATGGCCAATCATTCACAGCCCAATCCCTTCAACGAAACCGACCTGCGGCTCTACGCCATATCAGGCAACGCGCTACGTGCGGTGCTCGACGGGCTTGCCGTAGCCGGCTATGGCGGCGAAGGCGACGCCAGTTGCGCGGGGTCCTTTCATTCCAGCCAGGTCAGCCTGGCGATGAGCCCGACGATCCATCGCGGCTATCATGACATCATCGCGGTCGAGCGGCAGGATACCGACGAGCCGTTGCCCGACAAGGATGGCGAGTGCCAGTCCCACCCCGGCAAGTCGGTGAGCCGGACCCACCGGCTGCGCTATGACGGCAGCCGCTATCCAGTTCCGGCGGCGCTCAAGGCCATCGATCCGCCGTGAGAGAACCTCCTGCGTCCGCCTGAGGCGTTGGGGCCCAGTGGTTAATGGCTGGTATTGCGGAACCCAAATCTTAGCTGCATTTCGGCACCGAAGCTTAATCGATTTGCTCTAAAGTCTTTACCTGAAGAACGACCCGGCAAATCGGGCGACGGGGCAGGGCATGCGTCAGACACAATTTGCGGCGGTGGCCACGATGGCGGCCGTCCTTGTTATCACCGGGTGTACGACGAACAACAACGTCGACACGACCAAGACGACCGCGATCCAGCCGGCGGCGAAGGATGTCGACACATCCGACCTGGCGCAGGGCAAGGCGCAGTTTCGCGACGCCAATTATGGTCTCGCCGAACAGCATTTCCGCAAGGCCGTCGAGCTGAAGGCCGACAATGCGGAGGCCTGGATGGGGCTGGCCGCCTCCTATGACGAGCTCGGCCGCTTCGACTTCGCCGACCGCGCCTATGGCCAACTCCTGAAGGTCGCAGGCCGCAAACCGCAGATCGTCAACAATATGGGCTATTCGCAACTGCTGCGCGGCAACAAGAAGAAGGCCAGGGCGCTGCTGCTCGAGGCGAAGGCCGGCATGGCCGACCCGACGGTCGTCAACGCCAATCTCGCTTTGCTGAACAAGGGCTGATGCGCGTTCGATCCTCGCGCCGGCCAAGGGTCCGATTTCCGGCCAGGCACTGTCGACGCTTTGTAAACCCTAACCGCAGCTTGGGTCGAAAGACCGGCTGAAAACCATGTTCGAGGGCTGCCGCTGACCTAGAATGCGGCGTAACCGCCGACGCTGGAGAGGCTCCCGCCCGATATGCTGGATTTCAGTTCGCTCCTGCTCGCGGCCGCGCTGTCGGGCACATGCCTGGCCGTCACCATGTTTGCCATCTGGCTCACCGCGCCGCGGGCGCGTTTCGTGTTTACGGTGGCGTGCGGCATTATCGTGCTTGTCGCGCATGTGATCCTGTTCTGGCGCTACACCAAGGAACCCGATCCTCTGCTTTGCCAGATAGCGCTGGCGCTGCTCAGCCTGGGCTTCCTGATCATCTGCCTTTCGGCCATGCAGTATCTCGGCATGCCGGACCACAGGCGTGCGATCGTGCCGACACTTGCCGCCATGGCGGTCTGCGCGGCCTTCACCTTTCTCGGTCTTGATGGTGTCGGCTTCATTGTCACCTACACGACGGTGACCGTGTTACTGGCGACGATCGGAGCCATGTTCTGGGTCAATGGCAGCCACGATCGCCGGATCCTGCTGGTGGTTTCCTTCCTGAGCGGCACCTGCGCGGTGTCGTTTGCCCTTTGTGGCGTGGTTCTGACGGCCAAGGGGCAATGGGCGCTCGGGGCGGCGCCCGACAACTGGGCCGAACGTCTGAATTCCGTCGTGGCGGTGGCTTGCATGACGGGTCTGGGTGCCTTGACGCTCTCGCTGCATCATCTGCAGGCGCAGATCGAGCTGAAGGCCGAGACGATGACCGATCCATTGACCGGGCTGATGAACCGTCGCGGGTTGATGTCCCTCCACGGCGACCGGCCGTTCGGTCCGTTCATGGCGGTCGTCATGTTCGACCTCGATCATTTCAAGGGGACGAACGACATCTACGGTCACCCGGTCGGGGACCAGGTGCTGTGCCGCTTCGCCGCCGTCATCCGGAAATATGCCAGGACCGGCGTCGACGCCTTTCGCCTGGGCGGCGAGGAGTTCGCCATCGTCATGTCGCGGATGACGGAAGAGCGGGCCCATGATCTCGCCAGCAGGATCGGCGTGGCCTTCGGCACCGAAATCGTTCCTACCGCGCTCGGTCCGCTGCGCAGCACGGTCAGCGGCGGCATCGGCTTTGGAGGCGCCGACGGCAGCAGCCTCGACGAGGTGCTGGCCGAGGCGGACGCCGCGCTCTACGCGGCCAAGCGCGCCGGCCGAAACTGCGTCATCAGCCGCAAAAGAATGGGCAAGGCCGAACCGGTCAAGCCGGCCTTGCGCTCTGCGTAGGACTGCTACTCAGCCGCTCCGAGATAATCCGACAGCGGCGGGCAGGAGCAGACCAGATTGCGGTCGCCGGCGACATTGTCGATGCGCGACACCGGCGGCCAGTACTTGGCCGCTGTATCGGCGTCGCCGGCGGGATAGGCTGCTTCCAGGCGCGAGTAAGGGTGGGTCCACTGGCCGGCCAGCGTCTCGGCGGCGGTGTGCGGCGCGTTGACCAGCGGGTTGTCGGCCAACGGCCAGTCGCCCCTGGCGACTTTCGCGGCTTCGCCGGCAATGGCGATCATCGCCTCGCAGAAGCGGTCGAGTTCGCGCTTCGGCTCCGATTCCGTCGGCTCGACCATCAGCGTGCCGGCGACCGGAAACGACATGGTCGGGGCGTGAAAGCCGTAGTCGATCAGGCGTTTGGCAATGTCGTCGACGCTGATGCCTGCGCTCTCCTTGAGTACGCGGGTGTCGAGGATGCATTCATGCGCGATGCGATCGTGCCGGCCCTTGTAGAGCAGCGGGAAGTGCGGCGCGAGCCGTGTCGCCACGTAGTTGGCCGAGATGATGGCGGTCTCCGTCGCCTGCTTCAGTCCGGCGGCGCCCATCATGCGGATATACATCCAGGTGATCGGCAGGATGGAAGCGCTGCCGAAGGGGGCCGCCGACACGGCATGCGCCGAGCCTTCGGTGACATGGCCCGGCAGATAGGGCTTCAGATGCGCCTTGACGCCGATCGGGCCGACGCCGGGGCCGCCCCCGCCATGCGGGATGCAGAAGGTCTTGTGCAGGTTCATATGGCAGACATCGGCGCCGATATCGGCGGGCCGGGCGAGCGCGACCAGCGCGTTGAGGTTGGCGCCGTCGAAATAGACCTGGCCGCCATGCTCGTGGATGAGGGCGCAGAGATGGCGGGCGCCTTCTTCATAGACGCCATGCGTCGAGGGATAGGTGAACATCAGCGCGGCGAGATTTTTGGAATGCTCGTTGGCCTTGGCCCGCATATCGTCCATGTCGATATTGCCGTCTTCCAGGCAGCGCACGACGACGACGCTCATGCCGGCCATCGCCGCGCTCGCCGGATTGGTGCCATGCGCGGAGGAGGGGATCAGGCAGATCGTGCGATGGCCTTCGCCGCGCGAGCGGTGATAGGCGCGGATGGCGAGCAGGCCGGCATATTCGCCCTGGCTGCCGGCATTGGGCTGCAGGCTGACCGCGTCGAAGCCGGTGATTTCGGATAGCCAGCCTTCCAGCTCGCCGATCATGGCGCGATAGCCGGCCGAATGGCTGGCCGGTGCGAAGGGATGCAGATTGGCGATGCTTGGCCAGCTCACCGGCATCATTTCGGCCGCCGCGTTGAGCTTCATGGTGCAGGATCCGAGCGGAATCATGGAGCGGTCGAGCGCCAGATCCCTGTCGGCCAACCGGCGCAGCAGGCGCATCATGTCGGTCTCCGACTTGTTCTCGTTGAAGACCGGCTGGGTCAGAAACTCCTTTCCACGCGGCTTGCCGGGAACGGTGCTGTCGGCAGAAGGGGCAGCCTTGGCGCCGAACAGGGAAGCGATCGCATCGAGATCGGCATCTGTCGAAGTCTCGTCGAAGGCGATGCCGACATGGTCGGCGTCGAGGACGCGCAGCAGCCGGCCGGTCTTCTCGACGGCTTCGGCGATTTGCGCGGCCTTGCCTTTCGCCTCAACCGTCACCGTGTCGAAGCGGCTGGCGCCGAGCACCGAAACGCCCGCCGCCTTGAGGCCGCTCGCCAGGCGGTTGGCCAGAGCGTGGATACGTCCGGCGATCGCCTGCAGCCCGGCGGGGCCGTGCCAGATGGCATAGGCCGTCGCCATGTTGGCGAGCAGCGCCTGCGCGGTGCAGATGTTGGAGGTCGCCTTGTCGCGGCGGATATGCTGTTCGCGCGTCTGCAGGGCCAGGCGGTATCCGGGCCGGCCCTTGCTGTCGGTCGACTGGCCGACGAGGCGGCCGGGCATCAGGCGCGTCAGTTTATCGGAGACGGCGCAGTAAGCGGCGTGCGGGCCGCCGAAGCCCATCGGCACGCCAAAGCGCTGCATCGGGCCGACGGCTATGTCGGCACCGAGCTTCGCCGGCGCTTCGGTGAGCGTCAGGCCAAGCGGATCGGCGATGAAGACGACCAGCGCGCCAGCGGCGCGGGCCTTGTCGATCGCCGCCTTATGGTCGCCATAGACGCCAAGGGTGTCGGGCCAGGAGACGAGCAAGGCAGCGGTGTTGTCGTCGATCGTCTCGCCGTCGATCTCGATGCCGAGCGGTTCGGCGCGGGTGCGCACCACATCCAGCGTCTGCGGATGCGGCGTGCCGGCGAACGCCACCTTGGTGCGCTTGTCGCGGTGGTGGCGCAGCGCAATGCCGACCGCTTCGGCGACAGCGGTTGCCTCGTCCAGCAGCGAGGCAGACGCCACCGGCAGTCCGGTCAGTTCGGTGACCAGTGTCTGGAAATTGAACAGCATTTCGAGCCGGCCCTGGCTGATCTCGGCCTGATAGGGCGTGTAGGCCGTGTACCAGGCCGGATTCTCGAACAGATTGCGCTGGATGACCGGCGGCACGTGGACGCCGTGATAGCCGGCGCCGATGAAGCTTTTCAGCACCGTGTTCTTCGCCATGATGGCCGACAATTCGGCCAGCGCTTCGGCCTCGCTGGCCGGCGCGGGCAAGGTCAGCGGCAGATCGAGGCGAATCGACTGCGGTACGGCCTGGCTGATCAGCG
The DNA here is from genome assembly GCF_002294875.1 of Mesorhizobium sp. WSM4312. Classification (NCBI taxonomy): domain Bacteria; kingdom Pseudomonadati; phylum Pseudomonadota; class Alphaproteobacteria; order Hyphomicrobiales; family Phyllobacteriaceae; genus Mesorhizobium; species Mesorhizobium sp. WSM4312. The sequence goes on from NZ_NSFU01000022.1 coordinate 55,754, forward strand.
TCTCGACGGAGGGAACGCCGATAACGGCAAGCATGGCCCTGACATCGTTGACGCCAGGACCGATATGGCGGGCCGAGAAGGGGGTAAGTGCTGCGGTCATCATCTCTGTGTCCTGATTTCAGGCGATATGGGCTTTGTAGGCGGCCTCATCCATGAGGCCGGCGAGCTGACTTTCGTCGGCAAGCTTCATCTTCCACAGCCAGCCGGCGCCGGTTGCCGCCGAGTTGACCAGCGACGGGTCGGAAGACAGCGTGCCGTTGGCCTCGGTGATCTCGCCGTCGACCGGCGCGTAGACGTCGGAGGCCGCCTTGACGGATTCGACCACGACGGCGGTGTCGCCCTTGGTCAGCTTCTTGCCCGTTTCCGGCAGTTCTACGAAGACGAGGTCGCCGAGCTGCTCCTGCGCGTAGTCGGTGATGCCGACGGTGGCGATACCGCCGTCGACGCGGAGCCATTCGTGATCTGAGGTGAAATAGGTCGTTGCCATAAAATTCATCCTTTGCGGTAGCGATGAGGGGTGAAGGGCAGGGAACTGATATCGACGGGGATCTTCGTGCCGCGTACCTCGGCGAACACGCGCGTGCCGGGCTTTGCCAGCGCCGTGGCGACATAGCCTATGGCGACCGGATGGCCGGACGAGGGGCCGAAGCCGCCCGATGTGACATGGCCGGCGGGATTGCCATCGGCGTCGAACAGAGCGGCACCGGCGCGCACCGGCTGGCGGCCTTCCGGCTTCAGCCCGACGCGCTTTTGTGCCGGGCCGCGTTCGACGGCGGCACGCAAGGCGTCGGCGCCGATAAAGGCGCCGGAAGCGCGGATATCCCTGGGGATCGCCCACATCAGCGCCGCCGCGGCCGGGTCGGTCTCGGGCGTGATGTCCTGGCCATGCAGGCAAAGCCCGGCCTCAAGCCGCAGGCTGTCGCGGGCGGCAAGGCCGATCCACAGCACGCGCTCATCGCCAAGCAGTTTGGCTACGAGATCCCGCGCGTCGGCCTCCGGCAGCCCGATCTCGAAACCGTCCTCGCCGGTATAGCCAGACCGGCTCATGAACCAGTCTTTCCGCGGCTCGACCCCGTGCATGAACAGCAGCGAACCAGTCTCGATGCCGGCGCGCGACAGCACTGCCCAGGCCTCGGGTCCCTGGATGGCCAGGAAGACGCGGTCGAGCGGCTCGACCTTCACATCGAAATTCGTGGCGAGCTCACGCAGATGCTTTTCGTCGGCGACGGCGTTGCCGGCATTGGCGACCACCATGAATCTGGTATCGCCGAGCCGGGTGACGATCAGGTCGTCAAGGATGCCGCCGGCCTCATTGAGGAAGAAGGACAGTTTCGACTGCGAGATTTCGAGCGCGCCGGCATCCAGGGGGCAAGCGCGGTTGAGTAGTGCAACCGCTTGTGGCCCGCTGACCTCGAACAGTTTCATGTGCGAGATATCGAAGAGACCGGCATGCTCGCGGGTGTGCAGGTGCTCCTTCATGACGCCGGCCGGATAGGTAAGCGGCATCGACCAGCCGGCAAAGGCGCCGAAGCGCGCACCGGCGGCTGTGTGGATATCTTCGAGGGGAAGGTGTTTTGAGTCGTCGCCCGTCATGTCGTCTCCAGAGTCGCACGCAATCGGCCGCGAATGGCGACCAGTCCGTGCCCCTCTGTCTGAAGCCTGAGAGACTCGCGCAACCGGAACTCTGTCAGCGGCGCTTACACCTTCGGCGCGGGGGCAAGCCCCGACTTTCCAGAGTGTCTTTCCCGTCTACGGTTCTTTTGCCTGAGAGATTTCGGGCGATTTCCCCTTCGGCGGCAGCTCTCGCTGCTCTCTCCCGCAAACAGGTAGGACTCAGAATCCCGAGCCCTCGACACGCCATCCATAGCCCGTCGGCGACACCTTGTCACCTCCCAGCGACATGTTACCGACAAGTCTTCGCTAACCACGCCGTTTGCCGGTTTTTCAAGACACTCCTGATATAGCAGGCCGATGTAACGCTTTGGGGCGGACGGGGACGACAATGGGCGAATTGATCATGAGCGCGCCGGTGGCGGGGCTGACCTCGAAGAATCGCATTGCCCCGGAGGATGTGGTGATGCTGCGCCGCGACGTGTTCGCCGATGGCGTGGTGACCCGTGGCGAGGCCGAGGCGCTGTTCGCTCTCGACCAGACGGCCCAGGACAAATGCGCGGAATGGGCACCGTTCTTCGTCGAGGCGGTGTCCGACTACATCGTCCATCAGGAAAAGCCGTCCGGCTATATATCGCAGGACAATGCCGACTGGCTGGTCCGCACCATCTCGCGCGACGGCATGGTCGACAGCCGCACCGAACTCGAATTGCTGGTCCATGTGCTGGAAAAGGCGAGATCCACGCCGAGCAAGCTTTGCGTCTATGCGCTGGAGCAGGTCGCCCATGCCGTCATCGACGGCAAGGGGCCGCTGATGCTGGGCGGCGCGCTGGTGCCCGGACTGATCGCCAAGGCGGAAGTCGAATTGCTGCGCCGCATCCTGCATGCCCATGGCGGCGACGGCAACATCGCCATCACCCGCGGCGAGGCCGAGCTGCTGTTCAGGATCAATGAGCAGACCGCCCAGGCCAAGAACGATCCTTCCTGGAACGACCTTTTCGTCAAGGCGATCGCCAATTTCGTCATGTGTTCGGCCGGCTATGAGGCGCCGACCCGTGATGTGGCGCTGCGGCAGGGAAGCTTCCTCGAACGCGCCGATCCGGAAATCGGCGGCTTCTTCAGCCGCATGGTCTCCGGCGGCCTCGCCGGCATCATCGAGGCCTATCGGTCCCCCGATGACATCGAGGCCGAGTGGGAGGCCAAGAACAGGGCGGCCGAGGCCCTGGCCCGCCGCGCCGAGACGATCGATGCCGGCGAAGCCAAATGGCTGATCGAGCACATCGGCGTGGACAGGCCCCTGTACGAAAACGAGCGCGCGCTGCTGACCTTGATCAAGCATGCCTCGCCGGAGATCCATCCGGCGCTGAGGCCGCTGCTTGAGAAGGTTGCCTAAAGTGCACGGTCCGCTGCTGTCGTTTTACAAAGGATGATGTTGGAGTGGCCTTCGGGCCATTGCGCCAGTTCGGCGATGCGCCGGAAGCCAGCCTTCTCGTAGAGGCCCGGCGCCTGGAAGTCGTGGCTGGAGACCCAAATTCTCCTGACTCCTCGAACGGTTGCCTCAGCCACAAAAGCGCTGACCAACTGCGTTGCATAGCCGCGACCGCGATAGGCCTCGTCAATCCACATCAATGTCAGCTCGGACGTGCTCGCCCAAGAGTAGCCGGCGGCAACGCCGATCGCATGCCCTGCACCGTCACGAATAACGAAAGCCAGTCCCCGGTCATCGGCGCAGCCCGTCGCGCGCCGGTTGTCGGTGTGGAGGCGTTCCTCGAGCGAACTTAGCTCGATCGGCGTCAGATCGTGCTCGGCCTGCATGCGGATGGTCATCAAATCCCGCCATACCAATCGTAGCCATTGTCTTCCCAATAGCCGCCGCGGCCGCCGCCGACATTGGCAAAGCCGTCGACCAGCTCGATTTTGTAGAGGTATTTCGGCATCTTGTAGCCGAGCTGGCGCTCGACGCGGACGCGCAGCGGCGCGCCGTTCTCGACCGGGAGCGGTTTGCCATTCAGGCCATAGGCGAGGATCGTCTGCGGATGGCGGGCGTCGATCAGGTCGATGGTGCCGTAATATTTGATGTCGCCGGACAGGCTGCGGTCGATCGTGTCGAGGCAATGGAACATGACGTAGCGCGCCTGCGGCTTGACCACCGCCTGGTCGAGCACCAGCGACAACGGCGTGCCGGTCCATTTGGCGATGCAACTCCAGCCCTCGACGCAGTCGTGGCGGGTGATCTGGGTGCGGCTCGGCATGTTCTGGAGTTGCTCGCGGCTGAGCGACAGCGGCTTCTCGACTAGACCCGACACCTCCAATCGCCAGTCGGCGAAGTTGTTGGCGAGCAAACCCTTGTAGGTGTCATCGTCAGGCGCGGTGACGCCGTTCGGCCGCTGCGGCTGGCGGATGTCGGCCTCGCTGAATTCCGGCGCCAATGCATCGCGGCCGGCAAGCAGGCGTTGCGCGCGATACGTCAGGCCATTGGCGTTTTCGAGGAAACTGCGCAGGCCGCTGCCAATGCTCAACTGGCTGTCGAAGGCGTCGCAGCCTGACAGCATGATGCCGGAGGCGCCAAGGCTGGCGGCGGTCAGGAATTTCCGGCGGCTGATCTCAAACTTCGCCATGTCAGGCACTCCTCTCGGTCGTCTCGTCGTCATGCGCGGGAGGGTCGGTGCGGTACCAGCCGGTGATGATCGAGCGCAATTCGTTGATCGGGCCGGCGGCCAGGATCATCAGAATGTGGATGATGAAGAAACCGACCAGCAGCAGCATGACGGTGAAATGGATGGTGCGCGCCGTCTGGCGGCCGCCGAGCACCTCGTTGAGGAAGGGCAGCACCGAATTCATGCTGGGCGACATGGCAAGGCCGGTGATGATCATCAGCGGCAACAGCACGAACAGCACGCCGCCATAAGCCATCTTCTGCAGCGTGTTGTATTCGCGCGTGTGATGGAATTTCAGTTTGGCGTGGTCGACTATGTCCCGCGGCAGGCGCTTGAGGTCGTCGACGCGCGGGGCGAGGTCGCGCCTGATATGGCCGTTGACCAGGCTGGCGACCAGCCAGACGATCAAGGTGGTCGTCAGGATCCAGGCGAAGAAGAAATGCACGACGCGGGCGGTGCCGAGGTCATAATAGGATGGAATGGTCGCCCAGGACGGGAAGCCGCGCGCCGTCTCGTTGCCCGGCGGACCCGACCAGCCGAGCACGCCTGTCGTGTCGAAGCGATGCCCGAAGATTTCGGTGTAGCCGCGCGGCCCGGCGCTCGTGTTTTCGGCGCCGATTTCGAAGATGGTGTTGTTGTAGCCGAAGCCGGATTGCTTACCGATATAGAGCTGCGGTCGGGCGTTGAAGATCTGCAGCCCGGAAAGCAGCATGAAGAACAGCGAAATGGCCCAGATCCAGTGCGTCAGCCGCGTCCAGCGCGACTGCCGGTAGATCAGCGTGCTGTCACTCGACACGGGAGCGTCCGGTCCGGTGGCGGATTGGCTTCTGGCAACGGATTCCATCTTGTCTCGTCTCCCGGCCTCGCGGCGTGGCCTGCGCGTTCATTGTCCTCCTGATACGTCGCGATCCAAACCGATGTTTCACCCGATCACGGATTTATTACGGAGCACCCAGGCTGACGGCGAGATTGACGGCCGCGGCGACGATGACGGTGTTGAAGAAAAACGACAGGATCGAGTGAACAAGCACGACACAGCGCATATGCGTGGTCGATATGTTGGTGTCCGCGGTTTGCGCGGTCATGCCGATGACCGCCGAGAAATAGAGGAAATCCCAGCCTTCGGGCCGTTTGTCACCCGGGAACAGCAATCCGCCGACCGGGATTTTGTTCTTGGTCTCGGTGTCCACCGCATCGCCGTCCATCCAGTAGACATGCGCATAATGAAGTGCGGCCATGGCATGGATGGTGAACCAGCCAAGCGGGATCGACAGCAGCGCGAAACCAAGCTCGACGGAATTGCCTCTGTTCTTCTGATTGATAAGCAGGAACAACGAGACAACGGCGACGACAACGACGACGAGCGTCACGGCGAAGATGACCAGCACCGGCTGGTCGGTGGCGCGCGCATTCTTGCTCAGATATTTGCCGGTGAATTTGGGCATCTGGCTGACGACAAGAATGACGTAGGCGGCGAAAAAGGCATTGGCGCCGATCGAGTAGGCGAGCGGGGCGTGCAGCAGCAACGCCACAAGGAGCGCGAGCGCGCCGAAACACGCCGACATTGCGAACAGCATATGGCGCTGCATGGGTCCCTGGATCGGGGTTTCGGTGGCCATGACGTCTCCACCCTCGCGCTCGGTTTCTAGCCGGGTGTGGCGGATTTCAGCGCGCGCCGCAAGATGCGGTCGAGTTCGCCGAGGAACCGCGAGCGGTCCTGTGGCGCGAAGGAGGCGTTGTAACCCTTGCTCTCGCCGGTCTCGCGCAGATGCTGCTTGAGGTCGCGCATGGCCACCGCCATGCCGATGGTTTCGGGCGTAAACGGCCGCCCGGTAGGCCCGAGCACATGGGCGCCTAGCGCCACCGCGCGGGCGACAAGCGGAATGTCTGCCGTCACCACGACATCGTTGGATCTGGCGTTCTCGACGATCCAGTCGTCGGCGGCGTCCGCGCCCTTGGAGACCACGACATTGCGGATCATCGGATCGCGCGAGGGCCGCAAGCCGCCATTGGAGACGTAGGTGACGACGACGCCGAGGCGCTCGGCGACTTTCTCGACCTCGGCCTTGACCGGGCAGGCATCGGCGTCGACGTAGATGGCGGGTGCGGACATTGTTTCTCCGAGACGGACAGGGGCCGGAAGCGTGTCCGGCCCCTGCCTGAAATCTTGCAGCGTTCAGGCCGGCAAGGCGCCAGACTTCTTTGCCGTCCAGGTGGCGATATAGTCCATCAGGCCGGGGTTGAGACAGTCATATGGTTCGAGCCCGATTGTCCTTAGCTGCGCGCGAATACCATCCATCCGCTTTGGATCGACGCCGGATTCGATGATCGACGAGACGAAGGCGGTGAAACCCGGCGGCGACCAGCCGTCCTCGACGAAGCGCTCGGGGTGGATGAAGGTCAGGCCCTTGAACGGATGGTCGCGCTCGACCGGGCCGTGCATGTGGACGCCGCAGCCGGTGCAGGCGTGGCGCTGGATCAGCGCCGAGGGGTCGACCACTTTCAGCTTGTCGCCGTTCTCGGTGACGGTGACGTCCCCGGTGCCGGCGACGGCAACCACCGAGAATATAGCGCCTTCCGGCTTCCAGCATTTGGTGCAGCCGCAGGCGTGGTTGTGGGCGATCTGGCCCTTGACCTTCACCTTGACCGGCTTGCTGGTGCAAGCGCAGACCAGCGTGCCGCCGGCAAAGCTCGCGCTCTCCTTGGGCAGGCCATTGTCGATTTTCGGATGCAGTTTCTCCGCCATTCTTTTCTCCTCCCAGTTGTGAACCACAGAGGTCGCAGGCCGATCGGTCGGCGGCGTGTGGCTTGCTTCAGTAAACGACGACGCTGCGGATCGACTTGCCCTCATGCATGAGGTCGAACCCCTTGTTGATGTCTTCCAGCTTCAGCAAATGGGTGATCATAGGATCGATCTGTATCTTGCCGTCCATGTACCAGTCGACGATGCGCGGCACGTCGGTGCGGCCGCGCGCGCCGCCGAAGGCGGTGCCCATCCAGGTGCGGCCGGTAACCAACTGGAACGGCCGCGTCGAGATTTCCTGGCCGGCGCCGGCGACGCCGATGATGACCGACTTGCCCCAGCCGCGGTGCGAGGCTTCCAGCGCCTGGCGCATCACCTTGGTGTTGCCGGTGCAGTCGAACGTGTAGTCGGCGCCGCCGATCTGGTCGGCGCCGCGCTTGGTCATGTTGACGAGGTGCGGGACGATGTCGCCGTCGATCTCCTTCGGATTGACGAAATGCGTCATCCCGAACCGCTCGCCCCATTCCTTCTTGTCGTTGTTGAGGTCGACGCCGATGATCATGTCGGCGCCGGCAAGCTTCAGGCCCTGGATGACGTTGAGGCCAATGCCGCCGAGGCCGAAGACCACGGCGGTGGCGCCTTGCTCGACCTTGGCGGTGTTGATGACCGCACCGATGCCGGTGGTCACCCCGCAGCCGATGTAGCAGATCTTGTCGAAGGGGGCGTCGGGATTGACCTTGGCCAGCGCGATCTCGGGCAGCACGGTGAAATTCGAGAAGGTCGAGCAGCCCATATAGTGGAAAATCTTGTCCTTGCCGATCGAAAAGCGCGACGAGCCGTCGGGCATCAGGCCCTGGCCCTGCGTGGCGCGGATGGCAGTGCACAGATTGGTCTTTCTCGACAGGCAGGACGGGCACTGCCGGCATTCGGGCGTATAGAGCGGGATGACATGGTCGCCCTTCTTGACCGAGGTGACGCCCTTGCCGACATCGACCACCACGCCAGCGCCCTCATGGCCGAGAATGGCCGGGAACAGGCCTTCGGGATCGGCGCCCGACAAAGTGAACTCGTCGGTGTGGCAGATGCCGGTCGCCTTGATCTCGACCAGCACCTCGCCTTCGCGCGGACCGTCGAGGTCGACCTCCATGATCTCCAGCGGCTTTCCGGCGGCGACGGCAACAGCGGCGCGGGTTTTCATAGGGCGTCCTCCAAATGCGAATTTTTTTCCAAGGTTTCAGGTTTTTTCGACACGATCAACTGGAAGCTGGCGCCGAGACTGGGCCACAGCGATGAATTGGAATCGCAAATCGATTGAAAGGCAGTGATTTGCATGGTCGGCTTGACCCCGCAAGCACAGGTCATAAAAGGAACGACCGACCGGAGGGGAACGACCTCAGCATGTTCACGAAAATCCTGATCGCCAACCGTGGCGAGATCGCCTGTCGCGTCATCAAGACGGCGCGCATGATGGGGATTGCCACGGTCGCGGTCTATTCCGATGCCGATCGCGATGCCGTGCATGTCGAGATGGCCGACGAGGCGGTGCATATCGGGCCTTCGCCCGCCGCGCAAAGTTATCTTGTCCCTGAAAAGATCATCGCCGCCTGCAAGGAAACCGGGGCTCAGGCCGTGCATCCCGGCTATGGCTTCCTGTCTGAACGGGCCGCCTTCTGCGAAGCGCTGGAGAAGGAAGGCATCGTCTTCATCGGCCCGAAGCCCAAGGCGATCAAGGCGATGGGCGACAAGATCGAATCGAAGAAATTCGCCAATGCCGCCAAGGTTTCGACGGTTCCGGGCTGGCTCGGCGTCATCGAGAATGCCGACCATGCCGAGAAGATCGCCGGCGAGATCGGTTATCCCGTGATGATCAAGGCCTCGGCCGGCGGCGGCGGCAAGGGCATGCGCATTGCCTGGAACCAGTCGGAAGTGCGCGACGGCTTCGACCGGGCGCGCTCGGAGGCCAAGAGCTCGTTCGGCGACGACCGCGTGTTCATCGAAAAATTCGTCGTCGATCCGCGCCATATCGAGATCCAGGTGCTGGCCGACGCGCATGGCAATGCGCTCTATCTCGGCGAGCGCGAATGCTCGATCCAGCGCCGCAACCAGAAGGTCGCGGAAGAGGCGCCGTCGCCATTCCTCGACGCCAAGACGCGCAAGGCCATGGGCGAGCAGTCGGTGGCGCTGGCCAGGGCCGTCGACTATCAGAGCGCCGGCACGGTCGAGTTCATCGTCGACAAGGACAAGAACTTCTATTTCCTTGAAATGAATACACGATTGCAAGTCGAGCACCCCGTGACGGAGCTCGTCACCGGCATCGATCTGGTCGAGCAGATGATCCGGGTCGCCGCCGGCGAGAAGCTCGCTTTGAAGCAAAGCGACATCAAGCTGAATGGCTGGGCGGTGGAAAGCCGGCTCTATGCAGAGGATCCCTATCGCAATTTCCTGCCGTCGATCGGCCGGCTGACGCGCTACCGGCCGCCGGAGGAAGGGCAATTCGGCGATGTCGTCATCCGCAACGACACGGGCGTTACCGAAGGCTCCGAGATTTCGATGTTCTATGACCCGATGCTCGCCAAATTGTGCACCTGGGCGCCGACGCGCATCGAAGCGATCGACGCCATGTCGGAAGCGCTCGACAGTTTTGTGGTCGACGGCATCGAGCACAACATTCCGTTCCTGGCGGCGCTGATGCAGCATCCGCGCTGGCGGGAAGGGGCGATATCGACCGGCTTCATAGCAGAGGAATATCCCGACGGTTTTGCGCCCATCGTACCGAACAGCGAAGAAAAGGCGGTGCTGGCCTCCATCGTGACCGCGGTGGAACTGCTGCGACGCGACCGGCTCGACCGCCTGGGTGGGCGGCTGGCGCCGCATTCGGGCGTACTCAAGCGCGATTGGGTGGTGAAGCTCGGCGGCGAATATCTCCAGGCGTCCATCCTCGAAGGCATGATCTCCATTCCGATGGAGATCGACCTGTCGATCGACGGCGGCAAGGCACTGACCGTTTCATCCGACTGGCGGCCGGGCGACCTGATCTGGCGCGGCACGGTCGGCAAGCGCTCCGTTGTCGCCCAGATCCGGCCTGTCGCCAACGGTCTTCGCATCGCCTGGAAAGGCATGTCGGTGACCGCGCGCGCCATGCTGCCGCGCATCGCCGAGCTGGAACGGCTGATGCCGGAGAAGGTGGCGCCGGACACGTCGAAACTGCTGCTCTGCCCTATGCCCGGCCTCGTCGTGTCGATCGCTGTCACCGAGGGCCAGGAGGTCAAGGCCGGCGAGACCTTGGCCGTGGTCGAGGCGATGAAGATGGAAAACGTGCTGCGCGCCGAGCGCGATCTCATCGTGTCGAAACTCAACGCCAAGCCCGGCGACAGTCTCGCTGTGGACGCAGTGATCATGGAATTCGCCTAGAGATTGTTTGGAATTCTACTCCGGCGGCCATCTGAAGGCGTTTTCTGCGCTTCCGGTGCTCGCGTACCCAAAAGTACGCCGCGCTCCAGTTCTCGAAACCACCTCCATGACTCGCCGGAGCGAATTTCGAAACAATCTCCGAGGTGAGGCGCGTGCAGGCGGCAAGCCTGTGATCAGCGGTCGTTTGTGCTGGACTGGTATCGCCCGGTCCCGGACAATACATCTCCATCGACTCAGAGCCTTCGAGTGCGCGAGAAACCATGGCGGATGACAGACTTCCACGCGATCCCTTGAAGCGCGAAGCCGCCATTGCGGCCGCGCGGCCGGAGGTGCCGGCGCGGCCGTTCGTGCATCTGCGCGTGCATTCGGCCTATTCGCTGCTCGAGGGCGCGCTCCAGCTCGGCAAGATCGTCGGCCATGCCGTGAAGGACGAGGCGCCGGCGATCGCCGTCACCGACACCAACAATCTGTTCGGCGCGCTCGAATTCGCGCAGAAGGCGGTGAAGGACGGCATCCAGCCGATCATCGGCTGCCAGATTGCGCTCGCCTTTTCCGGTGAGAACAGCGACGGCCAGCGCGACCGCCGACGTCAAGGCCCGGAGATGCGGCCGGTCGTTCTGCTCGCCGCGACCGAAGCCGGCTATTCCAACCTGGTCAGGCTGGTCAGCCGCGTCTACCTGGAAACGCCGCCCGGCGAAGCGGTGCATCTGACGACTGAGATGCTTGAGGGAAAGGCCGATGGGCTGATCTGCCTCAGCGGTGGGCCGCGCGGCCCGATCGGCAACGCCTTGAAGGAGGATCGCCGCGATCTGGCCGAGGCGCGGCTTTTGACGCTCAAGGCGATGTTCGGCGACCGGCTCTATGTCGAATTGGACCGGGTCGCGGGCTACGACCGGGTCATCGAACATCAGACGATCGATCTCGCCTACGCACACGAACTACCGCTTGTCGCCACCAACGAAGCCTTCTTCTCGTCGCGCGACGATTATGAAGCGCATGACGCGCTGATTGCCATTGCCGAAGGCTCCGTCGTCGCCGTCGACACCCGCCGCCGGCTGTCGCCGGACAATTTCCTGCGCAGCCAGGCCGAAATGGCGCAATTGTTCGCCGACCTGCCGGAAGCGATCGACAACACGGTCGAGATCGCGCAGCGCTGTTCCTACTATCCAAAAACCCGCAGCCCGATCCTGCCGCGCTTCACCGGCGGCGATAGGTCCGACAAGGACGCGGCCGAAAAGGCCGAGGCCGCGGAGCTGGCGCGCCAGGCGCGCGAGGGGCTCGACGCGCGGCTTGCGCTGCACGGGCCGACGCCGGGCTACACGGTCGAGCAATATCGCGAACGGCTCGAGTTCGAGCTCGGCATCATCGAGAAGATGAAATTTCCGGGCTACTTCCTGATCGTTGCCGACTTCATCAAATGGGCCAAGGCGCAAGGCATTCCAGTCGGACCGGGCCGTGGTTCGGGCGCCGGATCGCTGGTCGCCTATTCGACGACCATCACCGATATCGATCCGCTGCGCTTCTCCCTGCTGTTCGAGCGCTTCCTCAATCCCGACCGCGTGTCGATGCCCGACTTCGACATCGACTTCTGCCAGGATCGCCGCGAAGAGGTGATCCGCTACGTCCAGCAGAAATACGGCCGCGACCAGGTCGGCCAGATCATCACTTTCGGTACGCTGCAGGCGCGCGCCGTGCTGCGCGACGTCGGCCGTGTGCTGCAGATGCCTTATGGCCAGGTCGACAAGCTGTCCAAGATGGTGCCGCAGAACCCGGCCAATCCGGTCAAGCTCGCGGATGCCATCGCCAACGAGCCGCGCTTTGCCGAAGAGGCCGAGAAGGAGCCGATCGTCCAGACGCTGCTCGACATGGCGCAGAAGCTGGAAGGCCTTTACCGCCACGCTTCCACACACGCCGCCGGCATCGTCATCGGCGACCGGCCTTTGTCGGAACTGGTGCCGATGTACCGCGATCCGCGCTCGGACATGCCGGTCACCCAGTTCAACATGAAATATGTCGAGCAGGCCGGGTTGGTGAAGTTCGACTTCCTCGGCCTGAAGACGCTTACCGTGCTGGAGACGGCGGTGAAGCTGATCCGCCGGCGCGGCATCGACATCGATCTGGCGACGATCCCGCTCGACGACCCCGAGACCTACGCCATGCTGTCGCGCGGCGAGGTGGTCGGCGTGTTCCAGGTGGAAAGTGCCGGCATGCGCAAGGCGCTGATCGGCATGCGGCCCGACTGCATCGAGGACATCATCGCGCTCGTTGCCCTCTACCGGCCGGGCCCGATGGAGAACATCCCGACCTACAATGCCAGAAAGCATGGCGAGGAGGAGATGGCCTCGATCCATCCGAAGATCGACCATCTGGTGAAGGAGACGCAAGGCGTCATCGTCTACCAGGAACAGGTGATGCAGATCGCGCAGGAGCTGTCCGGCTATTCGCTCGGGGAGGCCGATCTTCTGCGGCGCGCCATGGGCAAGAAGATCCGCGCCGAGATGGACAAGCAGCGCGAGCGCTTTGTCTCGGGTGCGGTCGAGCGCGGTGTCAGCAAGCCGCAAGCCGACTTTATTTTCGACCTGCTGGCCAAGTTCGCCGACTACGGTTTCAACAAGTCGCACGCCGCCGCCTACGCCGTGGTCTCGTACCAGACCGCCTATCTCAAGGCGCATTATCCGGTTGAGTTCCTGGCCGCATCGATGACGCTCGACATGGGCAATACCGACAAGCTTGCCGACTTCCGCCAGGACGCACTGCGCCTCGGCATCGAGGTTCTGGCGCCGTCGGTGATGACGAGTTTCCGGCCTTTCGAGGTCGGCGAGAACCGCATCTATTACTCGATGGCGGCGCTCAAGGGCGTCGGCGACGCGGCGGTCGAGCACATCGTTGCCGTGCGCGGCGAAAAGCCGTTCAAGAATCTCGCCGATTTCTGCGAGCGGGTCGATCCCAAGATCGTCGGCAAGCGCGTCTTCGAAAGCCTGATCATGGCCGGCGCGCTCGACTGCTTCGGCCATGACCGCGCCCAGATGATGGCTGGCGTCGAACGGATGATGGGATTGGCGTCACTTGCCCAGCAGAACGCCGTTTCCGGCCAGGCCGATATTTTCGGCGCCTCGCTCGGCGCACAGTCGCAGGCGCTGAACCTGCCGGCGACGGACCCATGGCTCGCGGCCGACCGGCTGCACCGCGAATTCCAGGTCGTCGGGTTCTATCTCTCGGCCCATCCGCTCGACGAATACAAGGCGGCTTTGCAGAAGATGCGGGTGCAGAACTGGGCGGAGTTCTCGGCCGCCGTCAAACGCGGCGCTTCCGCCGGCCGCCTGGCAGGCACGGTGACCAGCAAACAGGAGCGCAAGACGCGCACCGGCAACAAGATGGGCGTCGTGGCCTTTTCCGATACTTCCGGCCAGTACGAGGCCGTGCTGTTTTCCGAAGCGTTGGCGCAGTACCGTGACCTGCTCGAAGCTGGCCGCTCCGTCGTGATCACTGTCGCGGCCGAGGACCGGCCCGAGGGCGTCAATTTGCGCATCAACTCCGTGCAATCGCTGGAGGAGGAGGCAAGCCGCATTCAGAAGGCGCTGCGCATATTCGTCAGGAACGATGGACCTGCCTCGATAATCCAATCCCAGCTCACCCAGCGCGGTGAAAGCCAGGTGAGCATCATCGTGATCAAGGAAGAGGCCCAGGGCGAGGTCGAGATCGCCTTGCAGGGCGGCTACCGCGTTTCGCCGCAGATTGCCTCGGCAATGCGCGCCGTGCCCGGTGTGGTCGAAGTGGAGTTGGTGTGACCCCCGCCCTTGGCAGGCATCGGCACATGCCGCCCATGTCGTCGCGATCGGCATGAAGGCCGCGGACAAGCGAGCATCACAGGATCGTTCCGCCATGGCGCGGCTGCGCGACACGCTGCGCAGGCTCTATCATGGGCGCCCGCCCGCCGCCTTCCGGTTTCACGTTGCGGCAATCGTCATCGATCTCGCCATTGTCGCCTTCTTCATCGCGACACCCGTCATCCAGCAATCGGCCTCGTTCCTATGGCTGGATTATGCGGTGGCCGCGCTCGTCGGCGCCGATCTGATCGCCCGGCTGCTGGCCTCAAACGACATGCTGCGCCTGATGAAGCAGCCGACTTCCTGGGTGGATGTCTTCATCCTGTTGACGCTGCTGATGCCGACGGCGCTCGCCAATCTCGGTTTTCTGCGGATCCTGCGGCTGTGGTCGCTGTCGCGCAGCGGTTCGATCTGGCGGCATTTCGAGATGCGTGGGCTCAGGCCCTGGCGCGAGGCAAGCCATGCGGTCATCAACCTCCTGACGTTTCTGTTCGTCATCACCGGCTTCGTCTACACCTTCTTCTTCCGTAATGGAGCCGGCCTGGAAAACTACATCGACGCGCTTTATTTCACCGTCGCCACGGTGACGACGACCGGCTTCGGCGACATCGTGCTGCCGGGAATGGCCGGCAAGCTGACGGCGATCGTCACCATGATCATCGGCATATCGCTGTTTGTCAGGCTGGCGCAGGCGATGTTCCGGCCGGCCAAGGTGCACTGCAAGGCCTGCGGGCAAGTCCTCAACATACCGAACGAAGGCGGCTGACGGGCCGAACGCTACGATGCCGCCACTTCAGCCGGCTGTACCGGTTTGCGCTGCAGATTGAGCAGATTGCCCATCAGGATCAGCAGCGCGCCACCAGCGGTGAAAGCGTCGATCTGCTCGTGATAGAGCAGCCAGCCGACCAGCGCCGACAAGGGCACCCGCAGGAAATCCATCGGCGAAATGACGGTGGCATCGGCATAGGTAAGCGCGCGGGCCATGCAGAAATGTGACGACATGCCGGTGAAGGCGATCAGCAGGATCCAGGGCCAGAGTTCAAGCGATGGGGTGCGCCACACGTAGAGCGCGGGGATGAGGCCGAGCGCCGACTGGATGATCAGCATCCAGAAAATGATGCGCACGACGCTGTCGGTGCGCGTCAGCGATTTCACCAGCACCAGCGATATGCCGAAACAGACCGCGGCGCCCAGCACGACCAGATGTCCGGGATCGACCGCGTCGACGCCTGGACGGACGATGACCACCACGCCGATCAGGCCGAGCACGACTGCCGCCAGTTTCGGCCGGCTCAGCCTTTCGCCGAGAAAAGTCACCGCCAGGATCGCCGTCCAGATCGGCGTGGTGAATTCGATCGAGATCAGCACAGCCAGCGGGATCAGCGTCAAGGCGTAGAGCCATGCCGCCTGGCCGCTATAGTGGACGACGTTGCGGGCGAGATGGGCGAGGGGACGCTGCGTGCGCATTGCCGCGAAGCCGCCGCTCGCCAGCACCAGCGGCAAGAGGATGAAGAAGCCGATCACCGAGCGCAGTTCCAGCACCTGGAAGACGTTGAGTTCGGCCGTCGTGGCGCGGCCGGCGACCGACATAGCCAGGAAAGAGCTGATCGACAGCGCCATCCAGAACGCGGCCTTGGGGATCGAGGGGGTGGGTGCCATGGCAGCTATCTCGCAGGCTGGGGCTTTTACCGCAATTGCTAGTCACTCCATTCTTCTGGGCCAGTTGCAGTGGCGTGATGTGCAAAACGGTCATGTCGCGAGCGGAACCCGATAGGGCAGTGGGCGTTGAGTCCCGGTATTCAGCCGAGCTTCGCAGGACGTCTTTCAGCGTCGACAGGGAGAATTTCGATGAGACCATTCGCGCAATTTGCGCTTGCCGGCTGTCTCCTGGTCGCGGCAGGCACGGCACATGCCGACGAGACCAAGTTTCTCCAGTCGTTCAAGGGCAGTTTTGCCGGCAAGGGCACTGTCCAGTTGACCACCGATGTGCCGAACGTCAGTGTTTCCTGCAGCTTCAAGTCGAACGCGACCTCGACCTCGCTCTCGCTGGATGGCAATTGCCGCGGTCTCGTTTTGGTGACGCGGGCCATCAGTGCCAAGTTGAAGGTGACGGGTGCGAAATACAGCGGCGTTTATGTCGGGTCGCGCACCGGGCCGGCACAGCTGAACGGCAGCCGTTCGGGCGACGCGATCAATCTTGGCATCCGCTGGGCCCAGGAGGTCAATGGCGATCGCAAGGCGCGGATGACGGTCGAGAAGCGAGGCGAGAACGGCATCCGGCTCACGGTCACCGATACCGATCCGAAAACCGGCAAGAACGTGGTGATGAGCCGGATCGATCTGACGCGCGTCTGACGGCAGGATCCGACTGAATCTCGACACATCCGGTATCCAGGCTCAGTCTTCCAGCGGCTCCGGCGGATGGGCATCGCGACCCCTGCCGAACGTATAGCCGGTCTCCACCGCCTTGCGGCCGAATTTGTCGCGCAGCGCATCGATCGCGCCTTCGGCCATGGCGCGTTTGCGCGACTTGACGTCGACCAGATCCGGCGGGTCGGCCTTGTCGTCGTCGGAGAGGTCGCTGACGCCGATGCCGAGCAATCGAAATTTCGTGCCGTCCGTTTCCCTGCGAAGAAGCTCCACCCCGGTCTGGAAGATACGGTCCGCGAGCCGCGTCGGGTCGCCGAGCTGGCGGTTGCGCGTGCGCAGTTTGAAATCCTGGGTCTTCAGCTTCAGCACCACGGTGCGTCCGGCAATGCCTGACTTTTTCAGCCGCGCCGAGACCTTTTCCGAGAGCCCTCTCAGCACCGCGACCAACTCGTCCAGCGACGCGATGTCGGTGTCGAAGGTGGTTTCGGCCGACACGCTCTTGGCGTCCTGGTCGGGGTCGACGCGGCGAACGTCCTCGCCGCGCGAAAGCCGGTAGAGCCGGTCGCCCATCACGCCGTAGCGGCGCATCAGGTCGCCACGCTCCATCGTCTGAAGCTGGCCGATGGTGCGGATGCCGTCGCGTTCCAGCGTGGCGTTGAACGCCTTGCCGACGCCCCAGATCATGGTCACCGGCTGCGTCGCCAGGAAGCCGACCGCCTCGGCCTCGCCGATGACCGAAAAGCCGCGCGGCTTGCGGAAGTCCGACGCGATCTTGGCGAGGAACTTGCAGTAGGAGAGGCCCGCGGAAACGGTGATGCCGATCTCTTTCTCGACGGCCAGCGCGAAGCGCGCCAGAACCACGGCCGGCGGCAGGCCGTGCAGCCGTTCGGTGCCGGCGAGGTCGAGAAACGCCTCGTCGATCGACAGCGGCTCGACCAGCGGCGTCAGCGCCTGCATCATGGCGCGCACCTCGCGGCCGACACGTACGTACTTTTCCATGTTGGGCGGGATCACGACCGCCTCGGGGCAGGCCTCGAGCGCCTTGAACATCGGCATGGCGGAGCGCACGCCCCGGATGCGGGCGATGTAGCAAGCGGTGGAGACGACCCCGCGCTTGCCGCCGCCGATGATCAGCGGCTTGTCCTTGAGCGCCGGGTTGTCGCGCTTTTCGATCGCCGCGTAGAAGGCGTCGCAATCGATATGGGCCAGATGCAGCCGGTAAAGCTCGCGATGACGGGCAAGGCGAGGGCTGCCGCAGCGCTGGCAGCGGCGCGATTCACCGCGCTGAAACGTCAGGCAGTCACGGCAAAAACCGTGATCGGGATTGTTGACAGGGGCCGCCATCACTGCGAACATAAAGAGAACAGAGGCAATGGTACGACAGTGCAGGGCCAGCGACAAGCTTGGCCTGGGGAGAACCATATGAGCACGACCGTAGTACCGCTGGCGCCCGAGCTGTGGCCTGATTTCGAGGACCTTTTCGGCAAGCAGGGCGCCTGCTACGGCTGCTGGTGCACGCATTTCCGGCTGGCGCCGGCGGCGCGGCGCGAGAGCAGCCGCGAACGCAACAAGGACCATATCAAGGCGCGCATCGAGGCCGGCCCGCCCCCCGGCCTGCTGGCCTTCGAGGACGGCAAGGCGGTCGGCTGGATGCAGATCGGGCCGCGCGCCGACGTGCCTGAATGGAACAACAAGGGCAGGGGCTCGGCGCCGATCGATCCCGCCGACGCTTCCGATCCGGCCGTCTGGGCGATCTCCTGCTTCTTCGTCCGCGCCAAGGCGCGGGGCCGGGGCATCACGCACCGCCTCGTCGAAGGCGGCATCGATTTCGCCCGCGGCAACGGCGCACGGCTTGTCGAGGCCTGCCCGATCGACCTGTCGCGCGATTCGCGCTCGATCGGCCTGTTCGTCGGCTCGTCGGGGGTGTTCGAGAAAGCCGGGTTCGAGAGGCTGGTGGAACGCAAGGCGGGCCGGCCGCTGATGCGGCTGGTGCTTTGATCTCGTTTTTGTCGGCGGGCGTTGTTGATTTCATCTTGCAGTTGTGGCGGTAACTTCATACCCGCATGAAAGAAACGGAGAATTCTTGTGAAACGTGCCCTGCCTTTCGCTTTCATGGCGACGGCAGCCAAGACGATGGCGGCGATGCAGGCGCGAAACAGAGCCCTTGAAGGTATAGCTTCACAGCGCTGATAACCGGCTCCTGCTTTTGGCTGACAGCCTGACTGTCATCATCTTGCAGTTGTGATGGTATTTCCCTACCAGAAGCACGAAACGATTTTTGCCTTTTCGATCAACGGAGACTTCCCGTGAACCGTATGTTGCCAATTGCCTTTGCCGCGCTTCTCTTCAGCGCGCCCGCCTTCGGCCAGACCGTCGACAGCAAGGGTGCCAAGCAATTGTCCGATGACCTGTCCCGCTATGTCGGCAAACAGGCGCTCGACAAGGGCATTCTGAAGGTTTCGGTCGAAGGCGACGCCTACAAGGTCGCGTTCGATCTCAAGGCGCTTGCCGCGACGGTTCCCGCACAGGGAAAGGTGAAACTCGACTTCGCGCCCTACGCCGTGCTGGTGAAGCCGCGCAGCGACGGGACCTGGGATGTCTCGATGGATTTTTCGCAGAGCGGATCCTTCGAGTTCAACGGGCCCGAGGGGCTGCAGAGCACGCAGTTTTCGATCAAGGACGGCAAGGGTTCCGGCATCTATGATCCCAGTCTGGCGGCATTCATCAGCGGCACCAGCTCGTTGGCCGGCATGACGATGGCATCGAAGGATGCCAAGCAGCAGATGGAGGCCAGCACTGGCGCCGGCACCGCGACCATCGCCGCCACCAAGGCCGCCAATGGCGGCGTCGATTTCACAATGTCGCAAAAGATTTCGAATTTCGCCGAGGCGATCAAACTGGACGATCCCGAGAACGGGCTGAATTTTCCGGTCACCATCAAGTCGCGGGAATTGTCGGTGGAAGCCAGCGGCAAGGGCGTGCAGACGAGGCCGCTGCTCGACCTCCTGGCATTTGCCGTGGCCAATGAGGACGAGAAGACGCTGAAGGCAAACCAGGCGCAGCTCAAGTCCCTTCTGCGCGCAGCGCTTCCGGTGTGGGAGCGCATCGACGGCACCTATGGCTTCAAGGATTTCGCGGTCGACAGCCCGATCGGCACTTTCGGCGCGACCCAGCTCAGCACCGCGTTCGGCAGCGATGGCGTTTCCCAGAGCGGCAAGGTCACCTACGGCATCAAGGCGTCGGGCCTGACCGTGCCGCAGCAGCTTTTGCCGAGCTGGAGCGTGGCGTTGCTGCCCACCGATATCGACCTGAACTTCGGCGGTGCCAATATCGATCTCGACACCATGGCGAAGAAGGCGATCGAAGCCTTTGATCTCAATCAGGATCCGCCGCTGTCGGCCGAGTTCGGCGACCAGCTCAAGACCGACTTCCTGGCCAAGGCGCCGAAGGTCGTCATTAGCCACAGCGTTGTGAAGAACAAGGACATGGAGATCGCGCTGGAAGGCGAGATGACGAGCTTCGGCCAGAAACCCGACGCAAATCTCACCGTCGATGTCGCCGGCTTCGACAAGATCATGGCGCATCTGCAGGAAGCGGCAAAGGCGGAACCGGAGGTCGGGCAGTATGTGCCTGTCGCTCTCATGGTCAAGGGCTTTGCCAAGACGCTGCCGGACGGTCGGCTGGAATGGGCCGTCAGCACCAAGGCCGATGGCTCGGTCACCGTCAACGGCGTCATGCTGAAGCCCGCCGATCCGGCGGTGGACGACAGCGTCGACGACGGTGACGGCGCGGACGACAGCAGCGGCGGCGACAATGGCGATGGCGCCAATGGTGGCGGCAGCGACAATGGTGGCGACAGCGATAATGGTGGGGCCGGCGCGAAGCTGAATCCTTGAGGTTGGGCTTTCCAGCAATTCCAGGAAAAACGCAAAGCGTTTTTCCCTTGGGAATTGCGTGTAACGTTTTAGAGCCCCAGCGCGCCGACGATCTTCGGCGCGGCTTCGTGCCAGTCCTGGACGACGATGACATCGTCCGGGACGGGCGGCAGGAACGCACGCAGCGAATTGTCCGCCATCAGGTGGAAAAGATTGGCGTCGGTGACCGATTCCCGCACCGACGCCAGATTGTGCGGCTGATCGTCGACGAAGGCCACCGGCCGGCCGCTCTTGCCGCGCAGCCTGGCCACTGCCGGTCCCTTGGCCATTTCGGTGGTCAGCAGCGGATAGTTCAGACCCAAGGCATCGAGATGCGCGCGGCGCACGGCACGATGCCGGTGCGGCATGGCCGTGAGCATTATGATTTCCGCGCGGTCGCCAAGCCTTGCCAAGGATTCCGCGGCGCCGTCGGTTATGCTTTGCCAATCGGCCTGCGCGTCAAAGAAATCACCCAGAAGTGCCGTGACTTCCGGCTGTTCGATCAGCCGGCCGCTGGCCGTTTCGGCAATGTTGCCGGTCAGCCGGAAGGACGCCAGCGTCAGCCCATAGCCGCGCGACTTCAAGAAATGCGGGAAGGGGCGGATGAATTCGAGCACGACATCGTCGACGTCGAGCACCAGCAGCGGCCGGTCGTCCGCTGACAGTTCCTCGATCTGGCGCGCGGTCTCGGGATCATCGCTCATATGGACCGCTCATGGTTGTCGTCGCCGAGCGGCAGTGCGCGCAACGCCTTGCCGACGGCGGCCGGCGGCGTGCCGGTTTCCTCGGCAAAGCGCATCAGGGTCGGCTCATGGGCAAGCATGAACTGCAGCACGCCGGCCAAAAAGCCGGGCTCGCCTGCGGCCTTGCGGATCGAATGCGCCTCTATTCCGGTGATCGCCAGAAAGCGCGGCAACAGCTCCGGATCAGAGGCGACGAAGCCCAACGCCTTCACGGCAATGGTTTCCGCCTCTTCGCGCATTGACGCCGCGTTTGCCATCACTACCTTCGGTACGTGGAATGAGTCTCTTCCGCAGTAATGGCAAGAGTTGCTTGCGGCAAGCCTTTACAGCGCCGCGCGCCGTTTGGACGCGCAGCGAGGCGAGGTGGAATTCGCGCTGCTTTGCAGCCCGGAGGTTTCCGTTTCGTCAATTATATTGCCGTATAGTGAAGCAGGGTTTGGTGCGTTCAACCGGGAGCGCATGACGGCCACCTTCGAGCGGAAGGACGGCCGGGACGGGATGTCGATGCCTAAGAAGGTCATGATCGTCGAGGACAATGAGCTCAACATGAAGCTCTTTCGGGACCTCATCGAAGCGAGCGGTTACGAGACAGTGCGCACCCGCAATGGTCTGGAGGCGCTCGACCTGGCACGTCAGCACAGGCCGGATCTCATCCTGATGGACATCCAGCTGCCCGAAGTGTCGGGGCTGGAAGTGACCAAATGGCTGAAGGAAGATGACGATCTGCACGTCATCCCGGTCATCGCCGTGACCGCCTTCGCCATGAAAGGCGACGAGGAGCGCATCCGCCAGGGCGGCTGCGAGGCCTATATTTCGAAGCCGATCTCGGTGCCGCGTTTCATCGAAACCATCAAATCTTACCTGGGCGATGCCTGATGTCCCTTTCCAGCCGAGCCGGAGCCTTGTGAAATGACCGCGCGGATCCTCGTCGTCGACGACATCCCTGCCAATGTGAGGCTGCTGGAGGTCCGGCTGCTGGCCGAATATTTCGAGGTGCTGACCGCCACCAACGGGCCTGACGCCATCGAGACCTGCGAGAACGGCAAGGTCGATGTCGTGCTGCTCGACGTGATGATGCCCGACATGGACGGGTTCGAGGTCTGCCGCCGGCTGAAGAGCGACCCCGCGACGTCGCACATCCCGGTGGTGATGATCACCGCGCTCGACCAGGTTTCCGACCGCGTGCGCGGGCTCGAGGCCGGCGCCGACGATTTCCTGACCAAGCCAGTCAACGATCTGCAACTGATGACGCGCGTCAAGAGCCTGGTCCGGTTGAAGTCTCTCACCGACGAGCTCAGGCTGCGTGCCTCGACGACGCGCAACATCGGCATCGAGGAGCTGCTCAGCCGCAATTTCGCGTCCGAGGACACGACGCCGAAGGTGCTGTTGATCGACGAGCGCAAATCGTCGGTCGAGCGCATCCAGAAAATGCTGCGCGACCGCGCCGATCTCGATGTCATCGGCGACCCGCATGCCGGGTTCTTTCAAGCCGCCGAGACGTCCTATGAATGCGTGATGATCTCGACGGCCTTCGCCGATTTCGATCCGTTGCGGCTCTGCTCGCAATTGCGCTCGCTCGACCGCACCCGTTTCGTGCCGATCATCCTTTTGGCCGAGGAGGGCGAGGAGGAGCGTATCATCCGCGGCCTCGAGCTCGGCATCAACGACTATCTGATGCGGCCGATCGACCAGCAGGAGCTGACGGCGCGGCTGCGCACCCAGGTGCGCCGCAAGCGCTACAACGACCAATTGCGCGCCAGTGTCACCCAGACCATCGAGATGGCGGTGACCGACGGCCTGACCGGGCTGCACAACCGCCGCTATCTCGACAGCCATCTGCAGACGCTGTTCGACCGCGCCGTGGCGCGGCGCCGGCCGCTGTCGGTGATGATCACCGATCTCGACCGTTTCAAGTCGATCAATGATGCGTATGGCCATGATGGCGGCGACGAGGTGCTGCGGGAATTCGCGCGGCGGCTGCGCAAGAATGTCAGGGGTATCGACCTTGCCTGCCGGTTCGGCGGCGAGGAGTTCGTCGTGGTGATGCCGGACACCGATGGCGCCGTGGCAGAGAAAGTGGCCGAACGCATCCGCGCCGAAATCGCCCAGAAGCCGTTCGCCATTGGCGCCGACGGCAAGACGATCGAGGTCACCGTCAGCGTCGGCGTGTCGTCGGTGCTGAAGGGCGTGGACACGGTGGCGGCACTGATGAAGCGCGCGGATCTCGCGCTCTATGAAGCCAAGAGCGGCGGCCGCAACCGCGTCGTAGCCAAGGCGGCGTAGGCGCCCGCGACCGATTCCACGGTCAATCCAATAAGGTTAGCTATTTACCTTAATCCAAGCGATTCGCGAGCCTTGGTTAAGAAATTGTTGATTTTCATAAGCTCTTGCGCAAATGTGAAGGCCAAGACGAAGCCGGCACGAGGGTAGACAACCGGCTCGATCCCTGAAATACCCCATGATGCTCAGGTCCGCCGCATCTCCTGGGTCCGTGGGGTCGGCCGGCCGGCGCTGGCACATAGTGGCCTCCTCGTACCGCTGCCAAACGCCGACCGGCCCCCTTCCTTCAACAGAACATCAGAACTTCGTGCCAAGGCACGACGTTCTCCGATTTTTTTGCCTGTGAGCAATCCGGGCTCCCGTCCTCGATCCACGGCTGTCGGCCGGCCGAGCGCGGGAAAGTACCCCTTCCATTTCATACATATGGCGCACAAAGGGCTTGCGGCAAGACCCGGCTCCTCCCGTAAAAACCACGCGATCAGGCGCGAAAACGGGAGTAGCGATTAATGATTTCGGAGCATGCGGTGGCGATCGCCGGGGGCGGTCCGACAGGATTGATGCTGGCGGGGGAGCTGGCTTTGGCGGGCATCGACGTTGCCATTGTCGAGCGGCGCCCAACCCAGCAGCTGGCCGGGTTGCGCGCGGGCGGCCTGCACGCGCGCACCATCGAAGTTCTCGATCAGCGTGGAATTGCCGACCGGTTTCTCTCGCAAGGGCAAAGCTTCCCGACCGTCGGCTTCCACATGATCCGTTTGGATATCAGCGATTTTCCCAGCCGGCACAACTACCTGCTGGCGCTGCGGCAAAACCATATCGAACGGATATTGGCCGACTGGATCGACGAGTTGGGGGTGCCGATCTATCGCGGACAGGACGTCACCGGTTTCGCGCAGGATGATGGCGGCGTCGACGTGGAGCTGTCCGGAGGCCAACGGTTGCGGGCACAATACCTCGTCGGCTGCGACGGCGGGCGCAGCACGATCCGCAAGGCGGCGGGTATCGAGTTCCCCGGCTGGGATCCGACGATGAGCTGGATGATCGCCGAGGTCGAAATGTCCAGTGAGCCGGCACTGGGCTTTCGCAGCGACGCCTACGGAATTCATGCGATAGGCAAGATCGAAGACAGCGACCGGCTGGGTATCGTTCTGACCGAGAGACAATTGACCATCGGCGGCGAACCGACGCTGCAAGATCTCCGTGAGGCGCTTGCTGCAGTCTATGGCACCGATTACGGGATCCACAGTCCGACCTGGATCTCCCGCTTTACCGACATGACACGGCAGGCCGCCGCCTACCGCGACAGACGTGTCCTGCTGGCCGGCGACGCCGCGCATATCCATCCTCCGATGGGCGGGCAGGGGCTCAATGTCGGCGTGCAGGACGCGGTCAATCTGGGGTGGAAGCTGGCCCAGGTGGTCAAGCGGACCTCACCGATCGCCGCTCGCGTGCTGCGCAACGCGAAGGCACAGGTTGCGCTTCGCCGCATGGATGCCAGCACCAAGGCGTTGAACGACATCTTTACCGAACTGCTTGGCATGGATGAGCCGCGCAAACGGATCGCGGGGGAGATGTCCGGTCTGGGTATACATTACGATCTCGGCGAGGGACATCCACTGCTTGGGCGGCGAATGCCCGACCTCGACCTGGCCACGGCCAACGGTCCGGTGCGGGTCTTCAGTCTGCTTCACGATGCCCGGCCGGTGCTTCTAAATTTCGGCGAACCGGGCAGGGTGGATATTGCGCCCTGGGCGGATCGGGTCCGGCAGATCGAGGCTGGATATGACGGCCCCTGGGAGCTGCCGGTTCTCGGGACGGTGGCCGCGCCGGCCGCCGTGCTGATCCGGCCCGATGGCTATGTGGCCTGGGTTGGGTTCGGAACCCAACAGGGGCTGGCTGAGGCGCTAACCACCTGGTTCGGGCCGCCCGCCAGCTAGCGCATAGATGGAAGCGGGTCCACGCGATGCCCTGAAGCGCATCGCGTGGCAGCTTGCGATAAGGCCAAGCCGACAGTCCTCCTGACAATCAGTTGACAGGAGGTTTCATCTGTGCAGAAATTGGTTGGACCATTGGACCACTTGAAGTCAGGAGGATTTGTGGACCAGAACAGCCTGCCACCCATTCAGACGACGGCGCGCGATGACGCCGTGCTGAAGGCGTTGGTTGGGTTTGTTCGCGCCGAGGCCCTGCAGCCCGGCGACCGGCTTCCGACCGAACGCATCCTGGCCGAGCGGCTGAAGGTCAGCCGCAACACGGTGCGCGAGGCGCTGACGCGGTGGGAGGGGCTTGGCCTGGTCGAGCGCCGGCAAGGCAGCGGCACCTATCTCAAGGCGGCTGTTTCGCCCGACATGCTGCACATGCCGCTGACGCTGGCAGGCGGCAACGACTTCACCAGCCTGATGCATACGCTTGAAATTCGCCGCGCGCTGGAAGCGGAGGCGGCGGCCCTTTGCGCCGAACGCGCCAGCCCCGCGGACATTGCCGAAATCATGCGCAAGCTCGACATCATGGAGCAGGCCTTCCGCACCCGCGACGGCATGTCGTCGGAAGAGGACTGGGAGTTCCACCAGGCGATCTACCGGGTCTCCGGCAATCCGCTGTTCGAGCAGATCATCGCCGCCATGCACGAGCTGTTCCATCGCTTCTGGGAGCATCCTCTGAGCGTGCGCGATTTCGGCCACGCCAGCTTTCCCTATCACCGCACCATCTACGAATGCATTGCCGCACGCGACCCGCAAGGCGCCCGTGCCGAGGCGCTCAAGCTGATCGCCACCGTCGAGGACGATCTCAAGCGCGGTGCTGCGAAACTCAAACTTTCGAGCCAGCCATGAACGAGCATCCGACCGGTTTCGATCACGATTATCTTGCCGAGGCGGCGACATTGCTGGCGCATGATGAACCGTTCCCCGGTGGCGCGGTGGTGCCGCCGATCTATCAGACCTCGCTGTTCACTTTCGCCAGCTATGCCGAAATGGCCGATACATTTGCCGGCAAACGAAAACAGCCGATCTATTCGCGCGGCGACAATCCGACCGTGATGGAGTTCGAAGCGCGCGTCGCCGCGCTCGAGGGCGCCGAGGCCGCGCGCGGCTTTTCCAGCGGCATGGCGGCGATCAGCGCCACCGTGCTTGCCTTCGTTGGGGCGGGCGAGCGCATTGTCGCTGTGCGCAACTGCTATGGCGATGCCTACCGGCTGTTCGAACGGTTGTTGCCGCGGCTCAACATCAAGGTCGACTATGTCGACGGCTCCGACCCGGATGCGGTCGCGGCGGCACTTCCCGGCGCCAAGCTGCTCTACCTGGAAAGCCCGACCTCGATGATGTTCGAACTCCAGGACATCGCGCATTTGACCCGGCTGGCGAAAGAGCAGGGCATCGTCACCACGATCGACAATTCCTGGGCAACGCCGGTGTTCCAGAAGCCGATCTCGCATGGCGTCGACCTGGTTTTGCATTCGGCCTCGAAATATCTCGGCGGGCACAGCGACACAGTCGCCGGCGTGGTGGCGGGCTCAGCCGCCCATATCAGGCATATCAACGAGCAGACCTATTCTTATCTAGGCGGCAAGCTGTCGCCATTCGAGGCCTGGCTGCTGCTGCGCGGCCTGCGCACGCTGCCGCTGCGCCTGCCGCACCACATGAAGAGCGGCCTCACCATCGCCGAACGGCTGAAGGCGCATGCCCATGTCGAGCGCGTCAACCATCCAGCCTATTCGAACCATCCCGGCAAGGCGACGCTGGCCGGCTATGCCGGCCTGTTCTCCTTCGAGGTCACGGACGATATCGACATCCCGGTCTTCGTCGACGCGCTAAAGTATTTCCGCATCGGCGTCAGCTGGGGCGGGCATGAAAGTCTGGTCGTGCCGGCCAAGGCGTCGCTGGAGCAGACGCCGGGACTGAATTCGATGGCGCGCTTCGGCGTCAGCCCCCGAACCATCCGCTTCAATGTCGGATTGGAAAGTGTCGAAGACCTCTGGGCCGACGTCGCCCAGGCCTTCGAAAAAGCCAGAAAATAACAAGCGGGTTCAAAATGGGAGTCTTGAACATGAAAAAACTGACCGTCATGCTTGCCACCGTTGCGGGGCTGGCAATTTCCGCCGGGAGCGTGCTGGCCGATTCGACCCTGAAGATGGTCGAAGTCATCACCAGCCCGCCGCGCACCGAATTCCTGAAAAAGCAGATCGCCGAGTTCGAGGCCGCCAATCCGGGCGTCAAGGTCGAGCTGATCTCGCTGCCCTGGGGCCAGGCCTTCGAAAAGTTCCTGACCATGGTGCAGGCCGGCGACACGCCCGACGTGGTCGAGATGCCGGAACGCTGGATGGGCCTCTATGCCAACAATGCCCAGCTCGAGGATCTCGGTCCCTACATGGCCAAATGGGATGACGCCAAGACGCTCGGCGAGCGCGCCAAGCAGTTCGGCTCGACGGTCAACAACACCCAGTTCATGATCCCGTACGGCTACTATGTGAACGCGCTGTTCTGGAACAAGAAGCTGTTCAAGCAGGCCGGCCTCGACGGCCCGCCGGCGACGCTCGACGAGTTCGTCGCCGACTCCAAGAAGATCTCCGCCATTCCGGGCAAATACGGCTACTGCCTGCGCGGCGGACCGGGCGCCTTCAACGGCATGCACATGTTCATGAACATCGCCCAGGGCAAGGGCGGATACTTCAACGAGGACGGCACCTCGACCATCAACGAGGAGGGCTCGGTCAAGGGCCTGCAGATGCTGGCCGACATGTACAAGGACGGCTTGGCGCCGAAGGACGCGGTGAGCTGGGGCTTCAATGAGACCGTCACCGGTTTCTATTCCGGCACCTGCGCCATGCTCAACCAGGATCCGGACGCGCTGCTCGGCATCGCCGACAAGATGAGCGCCGACGACTTCGCCGTGGCGCCGCTGCCGGTTGGCCCGAGCGGCAAGTCCTATCCGACGCTCGGCTATGCCGGCTGGGCGATGTTCGCGAACTCGCAGCACAAGGACGATGCCTGGAAGCTGATGGCGACGCTGCTCTCGCCCAAGGACAATCTCGAATGGGCCAAGGAAGTCGGCGTGGTGCCGATCCACAACGGCGCCGACCAGGATCCGCATTTCAAGACCGAGCAGTTCAAGGGCTGGTTCACGGAGCTCAGCGACACCTCCAAATATGAAATGGTGACGCCGCCGACGCATCTGGAAAACCTCGGCAATTTCGTCGACCAGGTGGCGATCAAGAACTTCCAGGAAGTGCTGCTTGGCCAGAAGACCGCCAAGGACGTCGCCGACCAGTGGGCCGCTTTCCTGACCAAGGAACAGCAGGACTGGCTGGCGAAGAACAAGAAGTAGTCTTTCTTCCCTTCTCCCCGTTCACGGGGAGAAGGTGTCACGAAGTGACGGATGAGGGGCGGCGCCAAGTTTTGAGAAGCCAGGGCCGCCCTCATCTGCCTGCCCGTCCTCCGCAGCTTCGGAGGGTTGACCTGCATCTTCTCCCCGTCGAACGGGTGAAGGACGCTGTTTTGCCTTCCGGCACCATCCTCCACCGTAGAGCCAAATCGATGACCTACGCCGTGTCCGAAATCCGATCCGCCAGCAAGCCGCGACGAAAGCGGCTGTCGCACGCCGCCATCGAGCCCTGGCTCTATCTCAGCCCGGCGATCATCCTGCTGGTCGTGGTGCTTTTGGTGCCGCTGGTCATCGGCATCAGCTACTCCTTCCGCAAATTCTCGGCGTTCAAGTCGGAATATGTCGGGCTTGGCCAGTATCAGGCGATGCTGTCGGACCAGGTGCTGGGCCAGGCGCTGGTCAACACGCTGTGGTGGACGGTTGCCAGCCTGTTCTTCCAATTCTTCCTCGGCCTTGGCCTGGCGCTGCTGCTAGACAAGCCGTTCCGCGGCCGCAAGGCGGTGCAGGCGCTGGTGTTCCTGCCCTGGGCGGTGCCATCCTTCCTGTCGGGCCTGACCTGGGCCTGGCTGTTCAATCCGATCATCGGGCCACTGCCGCACTGGTTGTTCGCGCTTGGGCTGAAGGCGGAACCGACCAATGTGCTCTCCGATCCTGCCACGGCGATGTGGGGGCCGATCGTCGCCAATGTCTGGTTCGGCATTCCGTTCTTCGCCATCACGCTGCTGGCGGCGCTGAAGTCCATTCCGTCGGAACTGCACGAGGCTGCGGCGATCGACGGCGCTTCGCCCTGGCAGCGCTTCACCAAGGTGACGCTGCCGTTCCTGGCGCCGACGATTGCCATCACGGTGATGCTGCGCACCATCTGGATCGCCACCTTCGCCGACCTGATCTTCGTCATGACCGAGGGCGGACCGGCCGGCTCGACCAACACGGTACCGGTCTACATCTATGTCAGCGCCTTCAAGTCGCTGGACAAGGGCTATGCCTCGGCGGTGGCCGTGCTGCTGCTTGTGTTGCTGATCGCCTATGCCATCGCGCTGATCGGCATACGCCGCTCCCTGGTGAGGCACGTCTGATGATCGCGGGACGCTCAACCTCACAACGGTTCTTCGGCGGCGTCGGCCTCTACGCGGCGATCGCGGCCTATGTGGTTTTCGCCTTGTTCCCCATCTACTGGACGCTGAAGATCTCGGTGACGCCGGAACGGCTGCTCTATTCCGAAGGCATCACCTTCTGGCCATCGCGCATGACACTGCAGAACTTCGTCACCGTGCTCGAGGCCACCGATTTCCCGCGCTACTTCCTCAACAGCGTCATCGTCTCGGTGTCGACGGCGGCCTTGGTGACGATCATCGCCACGCTTGCCGGCTACGCCATGTCGCGCTTCACCTTTCGCGGCAAGGCGGCGCTGGCCTTGATGCTGCTTTTGACCCAGACGTTTCCGCTGGTCATGGTCATTCCGCCAATTTACCGCGTCATGGGGCAGATCGGCCTGATCAACAGCCTGACGGGGCTGATCATCATCTACACCGCCTTCAACACCGCTTTCGCCACCTTCCTGATGCAGTCCTTCTTCGACGGCATCCCGAAGGATCTGGAGGAGGCAGCGATGATCGACGGCTGCACCCGTGCGCAGGCGATGCGCAAGGTGATCGTGCCGCTGACACTGCCGGGCATGGGCGCGACGCTCGGCTTCGTCTTCACCGCCGCCTGGAGCGAACTCCTGTTCGCCCTGATGCTGATCTCCAGCGACGACCAGAAGACTTTCGCCGTCGGCCTGCTCACCTTCATCGGCAAGTTCGCCGTCGACTGGGGGCAGATGATGGCGGCGTCCATCCTTGCGCTGATCCCGGTCTGCATCTTCTTCGCCTTCCTGCAACGCTATCTCGTCACCGGCCTGACCGCCGGCGCCGTCAAAGGATAGATCGATGGCCTCTGTTACGCTCGAAAAAGTCCGCAAGGATTATGGCGCCGTCCGCGTCCTGCACGCGGTCGATCTTGAAATCGCCGATGGCGAGTTCGTCGTCCTGGTCGGGCCGTCCGGCTGCGGCAAGTCGACGCTTTTGCGCATGATCGCCGGACTGGAGGAGGCTTCAGGCGGCGAGATCCGTATCGGCGAGCGGCTGGTCAATGATGTGGCGCCCAAGGACCGCGACATCGCCATGGTGTTCCAGTCTTACGCGCTCTACCCGCACATGGACGTGTCGAAGAACATGGGCTTCAGCCTGCTCCTGAAGAAGGCGCAGAAGTCCATGATCGATGCAAGGGTGGATGGCGCGGCCAAGCGGCTCGGGCTCGACACATTCCTGCAACGCTTGCCACGGCAATTGTCGGGCGGCCAACGCCAGCGCGTCGCCATGGGCCGCGCCATCGTGCGCGATCCCAAGGTTTTTCTCTTCGACGAGCCGCTGTCCAACCTCGACGCCAAGCTGCGCGTGCATATGCGTGCCGAGATCAAGGCGCTGCACCAGCAGTTGAAGACCACCTCGGTCTATGTCACCCACGACCAGATCGAAGCGATGACCATGGCCGACCGGATCGTCGTCATGCATGACGGGCTGATCCAGCAGGTTGGTGCGCCGCTCGATCTCTATGACCGGCCGGCCAACATGTTCGTTGCCGGCTTCATCGGCTCACCGGGCATGAATTTCCTGCCGGCAACCGTGGAGAAGGCCGGAAAGGTGGACGCGGTGCTTTCCGATGGCCAGAAGCTGCGGCTGCCGGATGGCCTGCCGCTGAAGGATGGCGACGCGATCACCATCGGCCTGCGGCCTGAACATATAAGGCTGGCCGATGACGGCGCGCTGCAGGGCGAGGTGGTGGTGGTGGGGAGCCGCTGGGGCTTTCGACGCAGTTCTACGTCAAACTGGCCAACCAGCAGCTCTGCGTCTTTGCCATGGGGCGGGCCGGCGTGAGGCCCGGCGACACCGTGCGGCTGGCGGCCGATCCTGCGGCGCTGCATCTGTTCGATCCGAAAAGCGGCGATCGCATCGGCTGAAAGAGATTTCGGGCGGGGCCGAGGGAACCCAACTCGCAGCCTCGGCAGGCGCTGCGCTGCAATTGCCAGGGAGGTACTCCGCTTCACCAGATTTGGGAGGCTCCCTCGCTTCGAAAGGAGAAGCGGGTCTTTCGTGCCGCAAGGCCCGCACCGTGCGGGCTATTTGTTGGGCTACCTCGGCGGCCGACTTTTCGGGAAAGGCACGACCGTCAGTGGCGACTTCTGAAATTCCGCAGCCGCTATTTCTTCGATCATTACATCCAGCCTGGCCCGTATGCTTTGGCTTGTTTCGTCCTCGCCGCACAGGCGGTTTTGTGCGCATTCCAACAGCTCGCGCGCCGCTGCAAAGTCGCTTTGCATCGCAACACCCACTAGCCAACCCAACGCCGCATCGTCCTCCCACTTAGTTTAGAGATTGCTAATAGAAAAATCGGCAATTTAAGGAATAGCGGCTCGTGGTTTAGCCATATTGGCTAGCCGACGCGTTATGCTGGCCGCTATGCCGTCCATCGCCTGTCTTAACGAAAACAATGACTTAGAAACAAAAACGCCGCCCGATGGGCGGCGTTTTTGTTTGCAAGGGCAAAACCAGATTACTTGATCTTGGTTTCCTTGAATTCGACGTGCTTCTTGGCGACCGGGTCGTACTTGCGGAACGACAGCTTGTCGGTCTTGGTACGGCTGTTCTTGCTGGTCACGTAGAAGAAACCAGTGTCGGCGGTCGACAGAAGCTTGATCTTGATGTTTGCGGCTTTGGCCATGGTATCAGTCCGTTTGTTCGTGGGGTTTTGGCCGCTGGAGCACGGGAAAACACCCGGACGCGGGAAACTTGGCGAGACACATAAAGAACGTGCCTGGAAAGTCAAGCCCGGCGGAGCTTCTCCGCCCCACTGGAACTGCCCATGGCCTCAAATCATGCGGTTTCTGTCTCCGGCGCCGCAATCTTTTTCCAGTCCCCGGTGGTGTTCCACCAGCGATTCGGATTGGCACGGTCGTCCAACCCCTTGGAGCGGCTGGCGAGGATCGGCTGGATGCGGATCACCGGCTCCTGGTAGGAATGGGCCTGGAAAATCGCCTCGACGACACGGCTGGCCAAAGCTTGGTCATCAGGCAATTCGAAGGAAACCTCGACCGTGCCCGGGCGGCGGCGCAATTCGGTCTCGGCGCCGGCTGCGGCCCCCTCAAGCGGCCTGTAGCGCTCGATGCCGTGCGCCGACTGATAGGCGTTGCGGTCATATTTGCCCATCGCCAGCGGGGCGATCGCAACCACCGCGCCCATGATGCGGTCGACATCCGCCGCCGGGGCCTGGAAGGTCACGAGCAGCAGAAGCGTCATTCTCAGGGATGTGGTTTCAAAGCCGCTGTCGATCATGGGAGTGTCCTCAACTTCCGATGTTTGGGGACACTCTTTTACCGCGCTGCTGCTGACATGGTTCTGTCAGCAGCCTGCCGCGTACGCGAACAGAATCACTGTCCCGGTCGCGCTACAAAAGGATCTTGCGCACCAGCCTGAAGCAGACCAGGGCGATATAGGCGCCGAAGAACAGGCCGAGCGACCAGCCGAAGCCGGAAGGTCCGAAGCTGTCCATGCCGATGCCGATCGCCTGCGGACCAAGCACCATGCCGACGCCGTAGCACAGCACGAAGGCCGCGTTGGCCGACGCCAGTTCGTGGCCGGAGAGCTGCGAACCGAGATGGGCGAGGCCGATCGTGTACATGGCCGCGACGACACCGCCCCAGACGAACAGAAGCGCTGCCATCAAGTGCCAGTTCGCGGCAAAGAAGGGCATGAACAGCGTACCGGCGAGGCCAACCGTGGCGCAGGCGAGCAGCAGATGGCGCCGGTCCGAAACGCGGTCGCTGATCATGCCGATCGGAATCTGCAGGAGCACATTGCCCAGCCCGATCATGGTCAGCAGCAATGCGGCGTCGGCTTCGGAATAGCCGATGCGGTTGCCATAGACCGGGAACAGCGCGAAGCCGCCTGTTTCGACCGCGCCGAACACCAGCACGGCAAAAGTCGCGGTCGGCACCAGCCAGACGTAGCGCAGGAAATTGCTGGTTTCGCCATCGGCCACGATGGAGGGGCTTTCGTTGCGCGCGGCCAGCACCGGTACAGCGGCCAGCGTCACCAATCCAATGATTACGCCGAACGGTCTGAAGCCGGAGCTGCCGAGATGGGCGAACAGCCAGGGGCCGGCGGCAAACCCGAGCGAAAGGACGGTGGCGTAGATGCCAAGGACAAGGCCGCGCCGGTGCGGCGGCGCCGACGTGCTGATCCAGAATTCCGACAGGATGAACAGCACCGTCAACGCGACATGCAGCACGATGCGCAGCGGGAACCACATCCAGAAATTGGGTGCGAAATGGAAGCCGACGAAGGCCAGCGCGCCGGTGGCGATCATGGCGATCATGGTCCAGGCGACGCCAAAGCGCATGGCGAGCGGCGTCGCCAGCGGCGCACCGGCGATCGAGGCCAGGCCGGCGACGGCGGTGTTGAGGCCGATCATCGAAGCCGAGTGGCCGCGCGTTTCGAGGATGACGCTGAGCAGTGGCATGCCGAGGCCAATGGCGATGCCGACGACGCTGATCGACGAGATCGCCGCCACCATCGGCAGCCAGTGTACGCGTTCGTCGCCCTTTGGTTGGGTATCGACCGTCATGGGATGCTGAATACTCTGTCTCGTTGATCTTGCGCAATTCCGGGCGGAAAACCGCGTCACCCTCTTCCCGGAATTGCTCTACAAAAGTTCGCGGGTGAAGCTGTTGCGGACAAGCCGGTAGAAGGGCACGGGGCCGCCCGGACGCAGCAGCGGATCTTGGGCGAGGCGTTTTTCCAGCTCGTCCAGGATCATTCGGGTGATGTCGGGTATGTCGGCTTCCCTGGCCTTGGCAAGCGGCAGCCAGACCAGTTCCTCGAGTTCATTGGTCGGGCCGCCGCCCGGCAGTTCAACGGCGACGTCGCTGCGCCAGGCGCTGAAGAAACGCGTGTCGAAGCGGCGCACCCGGTTGGGCGGAGTGATGGCGCGCGCGATGAAGCGCAGCGTTTCGAGCGAAGGCTTTACGCCGTGTTCGACAAAACCTTGCCAGTCACGCTTGTCGGTGGCAAAGGCGGCCCTCTCGCCGATGAGCAGACCGGCTTCCTCATAGGTCTCGCGAATTGCCGACAGAGCGACAGCGCGGGCCCGCGCGGCACTGGTGCGGCCGGGACCCGCACGCAGCTTCGCTTCCTCGTCGCGATGCAATGCCGTGGCCGTCGCGATGCGGCTGTCGGCCGGGTCGGTACGGCCACCGGGAAACACGAATTTTCCGGGCATGAAGGCGTGGCCGGCGTGACGGCGCCCCATCAGCACCAGCACCTCATCGCCCTCGCGGTCGAGAAGAATCAGGGTCGCGGCGTCACGCGGACGCAGGGGCCGGCCGCCGTGTGCGGCAAGACCCTTGTCGAGCTTGTCGACATCCGCCTTGGTCATTGCTTCCATGCGCAGGGACCTAGCGGAAACTTCTTGCATGCGAAAGTGGCCTTAGCGATTGGCGTGTTGCGCCAGCGGCGCATCAGGCGCCGTGGGGGGAGCCCGCCCCATCCTTTTCGCCACCGAATCCGTGCATATAGAACGCCCATTGCAGTCCGATGACGGCGCCTTTGACAGGCTGCAGCAGCGCAACCGACAAGATGATGGTCAACGGCACCCAGATGAGGATGTGCTGCCAGGTGGACAGCGTCGATGCCGCTTCGACGCCCATGAAGGCGCCGAGAACGATGTGGCCGACGATGACGATGACCAGATAGGCCGGCAGGTCGTCGGCGCGATGGTGATGGATTTCCTCGCCACAGACGCTGCAGGTCTCGACAGTCTTGGTGAAGCCGCGAAACAGCTTGCCTTCGCCGCAGTTCGGGCAGCGGCCCAAAAGGCCGCGCTTCATCGCCGTCCACAAGGGGCGGGCGACCCGACCCGTGTGATGTTCGCCGCCGAAAACCTGTTCTTGTATCCCTAATTCCTCTGGCATCATCGTCTCCTGCCGCGCGAACCCGGTCGCGATTGCGACGCACGGGCGCGGCCCTTAGCCTTGTGAAACGACCTGGTAGAGCCTGGCAGGGGCTTCGGGTCGGTCAGCATCTCGAAGCGCATGGCGCCGGCCATCGGTGCCACCTCGACGAGCCGGACCTCGACATGGTCCGCGAGCTGGTAGCCTTTGCCTGAGCGTTCTCCGAAGAGCGAGCGAGCCGTTTCGTCGTATATATAGTAATCGCCGCCCAGAGTTGACACGGGGATGAAGCCATCGGCACCATATTGCGGCAATTGGACAAATAGTCCTGATTTGGTGACGCCGGAGATTCGGGCGTCGAACCGGTCGTCGATGCGCTCGGCGAGATAGGCTGCAATCAGCCGGTCGACCGTGTCGCGCTCGGCCGCCATGGCACGCCGTTCCGTGCCGGAGATCAGGATCGCAACGTCTTCGAGCCGGGCTGCTTCGTCCTGCGTCAGTCCTCCCTGACCGAGGCCGAGTGCGGCAATAAGCCCACGATGCACGATCAAATCGGCATAGCGGCGGATGGGCGAGGTGAAATGCGCGTAGCGCCTGAGGTTGAGGCCGAAATGGCCGATATTCCCGGGCGAATATTCAGCCTGGCTCTGCGAGCGCAGCACCACTTCGTTGACCAGTGCCTCATTGTCGGCGCCGCGCACGCGCTCGAGAATGCCGTTGAACTGGCTGGGTCGCATCTGCGCGCCGCGCGCCAGCGACAGGCCGAGCGTCTGCAGGAATTCGCGCAGCGATTCCTGTTTGGCGAGCGACGGCGCGTCGTGCACGCGGTAGACCAGCGCCTGCTTCTTCGCCTCCAGCGTCTCGGCGGCGGCGACATTGGCCTGGATCATAAATTCTTCAATGAGCTTATGGGCATCGAGGCGTTCCGGCACGATGACACGGTCGACCGTGCCATCCGGCTTGAGCATGATCTTGCGCTCCGGCAGGTCGAGTTCGAGCGGCTGGCGGCCGGCGCGACCGCGCTTGAGGATCGCATAGGCATCCCAGAGCGGCTTGAGCACCGTGTCGAGGATCGGACCAGTCTTGTCGTCGGGCACGCCGTCGATCGCCGCCTGCGCCTGCGGATAGGCGAGCTTCGCCGCCGATTTCATCATCACGCGGTGGAAAGAGTGCCGGATCTTGTGGCCATCGGCGGAGAAGGTCATGCGCACGGCCAGCGCCGGGCGATCCTGGCCCTCGCGCAGCGAGCAGAGATCATTGGAAATACGCTCGGGCAGCATCGGCACGACGCGATCCGGGAAATAGACCGAATTGCCGCGCTTCAAGGCTTCGCGGTCCAGCGCCGTGCCGTAGCGGACATAGGCGGCAACATCGGCGATCGCCACCGTGGCGATCACGCCGCCCGGGTTCTTTTCGTCGAGATCAGCCGTCGCAAACACAGCGTCGTCATGGTCCTTGGCGTCGGCCGGGTCGATGGTGACGAGCGGCAGGTCGCGCCAGTCCTCGCGGTGGTCAAGCGTCGCCGGCTTGACGGCTTCGGATTCGGCGATGACATCGGCCGGAAAGATGTGCGGGATGTCGTGGGCGTGAATGGCGATCATCGAGACCGTTTTTTCGCTGGTCAGCGAGCCCAGCACATTGAGCACCTTGGCTCTCGGTAGCCCGTAGCGGGAAGCCCGCGCGGGCTCGACCTCGACGAGGTCGCCATTCTTGGCGCCGTTCTGGAATTCCTTGTCGACGATCAACTCCGGCTGGCGCCGTTCCACCGGCTCGATGCGGAAGGTGCCGTCCTTAAGCACGCGGAAGACGCCGAGGACGGCATCGGTGCGCTTCTCGAAGATCTTCATCACCCGGCCGGTATAGGCGGGGCCGGACGGATCATCGGTCGGGAAGGTCTTGGCCAGGACGCGGTCGCCGATGCCAGGCGCCTGACCGTTGCCGCTGCGCGAAACGCGTATCGAGACGACAGGTGGCTCGCCGGTGCCTACGGACTCCGCCGGATGCGCCAGCAAAATGCCGTCGCCGTCACGGCCAAAAATGTCGAGCACGGCGACATGGGGCAGGGCGCCGACGCGGGCCAGCCGCTTGCGCTCCTTGGTCAGCACGCCTTCATCCTGCAGGTCGCGCAAAATATCTTTCAGCCAGATGCGGTCGTCGCCACGCAGCGCGAAGGCCTTGGCGATGTCGCGCTTTCCTGCACGGTCGGGATTTTCGGCGATATAGCGCAGGATTTCGTCGCGCGAGGGCCGGTAGTCGTCCTTGACCTTGGCCCTGGTGTCGGCGGTGCGCGGATCGCCGTGGCTCCGTCCGGTGATCCTGCGCGCCACGCCGTCCTACCCTTTTTTCTTCGCTGCCGGCTTCTTGGCCGCGGTCTTCTTGGCTGCCGGCGCTTTGGCCGCGGCAGCCTTGCGGAACGGCTTCTTGCCGCCGCCGCCCTTGGCTTCCTTCTCGGCGATCAGCGCCAGCGCATCCTCGATGGTCACCGATTGCGGATCCTTGCCCTTGGGCAGCGTGGCATTGACCTTGCCGAAATTGACGTAAGGCCCGTATTTGCCGTCGCGCACGACGATCTTGCCGCCGCCATCCGGATGGTCGCCAAGCTCCTTCAGGGCCGCCGGCGTGCCGCCATTGCGGCCGCCCTTGCCCTTCGACTGCTTCTCGGCAATCACCGTGACGGCGCGGTTGAGGCCGATCGAGAAGACATCCTCGATGCTGTCGAGATTGGCGTAGGTGCCATCATGCAGCACGAACGGGCCGTAGCGGCCGAGCCCGGCCGAGATCATCTTGGACGTCTCGGGATGCTTGCCGATATCGCGCGGCAGCGCCAGCAACGCCAATGCTTTCTCATGGTCGATGGTCTCGGGCGTCCAACCCTTGGGCAGGCTCGAGCGCTTGGCTTCCTTGCCGTCGCCGCGCTGGAGGTAAGGACCGAAGCGGCCCGAGCGCAGGGTGATTTCCTCCGCCGTGTAGGGGTCCTTGCCGAGCACCTTGATGCCGTCCTCGCCGCCGCCATTCTCGCCATTCGGATTGGCGGCGTCGCCGAGCTGGCGGGTGAAGGAACATTCGGGATAGTTCGAGCAGCCGACGAAGGCGCCGAACTTGCCGAGCTTCAGCGAGAGGTTGCCGGTGCCGCATTTCGGGCAGATGCGCGGGTTGGAGCCGTCTTCGCGCGCCGGGAAGACCAGCGGCGCCAGTTCCTCGTTCAGCGCATCGAGGACGTCGGTGACACGCAGCTCCTTGATGTCGGCGACCGCGCCCGAAAAATCCTTCCAGAAATCGCGCAGCACGTCCTTCCAGGCGAGCTTGCCGTCGGAAATCTCGTCGAGCTTTTCCTCCAGCGATGCGGTGAAGTCATATTCGACATAGCGCTCGAAGAAGCTTTCGAGGAAAGCTGACAATAGACGGCCCTTGGCCTGCGGCACCAGCCGGCGCTTGTCGATCGTGACATAGTCGCGGTCCTCAAGCGTCTTCAGGATTGCCGTATAGGTCGAAGGCCGGCCGATGCCGAGCTCTTCCAGCTTCTTGATCAGCGTGGCTTCGGAATAGCGCGGCGGCGGCTCGGTCGTGTGCTGGGTGGCGTTGATTGCCTGGCGGGCAAGCTGCTCGCCGGCGCGGATTTCCGGCAGACGGCGGCTTTCCTCGTCCTCCGCGTCATCGTCCTTCTGATCGGTGTAGGCGGCGATGAAGCCGTCGAAGCGAACGACCGAACCGACCGCGCGAAGCTCGGCGCTGCGGGCGCCGTTGACCGCCTCTATCTCGACCGTGGTGCGCTCGATCTCGGCCGGCTGCATCTGGCTGGCGATGGCGCGCTTCCAGATCAGCTCATAAAGCCGCATCTGGTCGGAATCGAGATATTGCCGAACCGAGGCCGGGGTGCGCATGAAATCCGTCGGGCGGATCGCTTCGTGCGCTTCCTGGGCATTCTTGGCCTTGGTCGTGTAGAAACGCGGCTTTTCCGGCAGGTATTTCGGGCCGAATTCCTTGGCGATGGCCTCACGGGCAGCGTCGATCGCCTCGGGCGCCATCTGAACGCCGTCGGTTCGCATATAGGTGATCAAGCCGGCGGTCTCGCCGCCGATCTCCATGCCTTCATAGAGCCGTTGCGCCACCTGCATGGTGCGGGTGGCGGAGAAACCGAGGCCCGATGAAGCGGCCTGCTGCAGCGTCGAGGTGGTGAAGGGTGGGCCTGGATTACGCTTGGTCGGCTTGGCTTCCACCGACAATGCCTTGAAGGTCGCGCCCTCGAGCATTGCCTTGATGTCGTCGGCCTGCGCCTTGTTGGCAATGTCGAGCTTTTGCAGCTTCTTGCGCTCGAAGGCGGTCAGCCGCGCCTCGAAAGTCTCGTTGCGTGGCGTGCCGAGGATGGCGGCGATCTGCCAATATTCCTCGCGGATGAAGCGTTCGATCTCGGATTCACGGTCGCAGACCAGGCGCAGCGCCACGGACTGGACGCGGCCGGCCGAGCGGGCGCCGGGCAATTTGCGCCACAGCACCGGCGACAGCGTGAAGCCGACGAGATAGTCCAGCGCCCGGCGGGCAAGATAGGCATCGACCAGCGGCGCGTCGATCTGGCGCGGATTGGCCATGGCCTCCAGCACCGACGATTTGGTGATGGCGTTGAAGACGACGCGGCTGACCGGCTTGTCCTTCAGCGCACGCTTCTGCCTCAGAACTTCCAGCACATGCCAGGAAATGGCCTCGCCTTCGCGATCCGGGTCGGTGGCGAGGATCAGGCCGTCGGCATCCTTGACCGCCTTGGCGATGTCGGCGAGCCGCTTGCCCGAGGCGGTGTCGACCGCCCAGGACATGGCGAAGTCTTCATCCGGGCGCACCGAGCCGTCCTTGGCCGGCAAATCGCGGACATGGCCGAACGAGGCCAGAACCTTGTAGTTCTTGCCGAGGTATTTGTTGATTGTCTTCGCCTTGGCCGGCGATTCGACGACGACGACGTCCATGAGGTCTCATATCAGCTGTGATGCGGCAGAAGAATTCCGCTGCGCGCGACGAAATCTCGTTCTATTTGCCGCTCACATGGCCGCGCTTTTGCATCCGGTCAAGGGGAAGCGCCCAAATTGCGGGGCTGTTCGCAGCAATACACTCTTAGAGTGTATGGAGAAAATCACAGATTTTGGCTGGGAGGGATGACGTCGCTTGCTCGGGGCGAACGGCCCGATTCATTTTGCGCCGAGTCGCGGAGAAGGCGGCTTGCGTACGATGCCGGGACGACGAGGGGAAAGGCCGCCTGACGCTGGCCGCCGGTCCGCATGGAGGATGCCCGGCGACCAGCCTTGTCCCGCCGTCAGGCGGGCAATTGTATCGAGGATCAATCGGCTTTCAGCATGTGCCAGACGCCGGCGACACCGTCACCGTTCACATCGCCGGCCTTCTTGTCCTTGATGAAGGTGTAGACCGGCTTGCCGTCATAGGCCCACATCTTGGTGCCGTCGGTGCGGTCGATGACGCTCCATTCGTCGTCCGCCTTGGCGCCGGCCGCGGCCTTCAGCGCCGGCCAGTTGGCGGCGCATTTGTCGTAGCAATTGGTCTTGCCCTTCTCATCCTTGTCATAGGTATAGAGCGTCATGCCCTTGGCGTCGGTGTAGATCTTGGTGCCGTTGACCTCGGCTTTCTTCCACGCGTCGGCGGCGAAGGATGCGGCGGTGCTGAGAAGCAGCGCGGCCAGCCCTATGGTCATGGTTTTCATGGAAATCTCCCTGGCTGATATTGGAGAGGCGCGGGAAATCGCGGCCTCTTTGATATCAACGTCCCATGCCGCCGCTTTCGTCCCCATGTCGGTATGCCGCTGACGTTCCACATAATGGTGATTGGCAGACAGGCCTGGCCGTCGCTATATCCGGCCGGGAGCAGTTGGAGTTTTGGAATGGCATTGGACATCGGCTATGTCAGCGCCGTCGGGGCGGGAGCCATCTCGTTCCTGTCGCCTTGCGTGCTGCCGCTGGTGCCGCCCTATCTCTGCTACATGGCAGGCGTGTCGGTCGACGATTTTCGCGGCGATGCGGGCGTGACAGCCCGCGAAGGCACGCGCGGCGCGCTGCTCTATTCCTCGATCGCCTTCGTGCTCGGCTTCTCGACGGTGTTCGTCGCGCTCGGCGC
Source organism: Mesorhizobium sp. WSM4312 (assembly GCF_002294875.1). NCBI lineage: Bacteria > Pseudomonadati > Pseudomonadota > Alphaproteobacteria > Hyphomicrobiales > Phyllobacteriaceae > Mesorhizobium > Mesorhizobium sp. WSM4312. Next base: position 97,782 of record NZ_NSFU01000022.1, read on the forward strand.
CGGCGCCTCGACCATCGGCCGGCTGCTGCGCGTCTGGCAGGAGCAGCTGGCGATGGGCGCCGGCGTGCTGATCATCCTGATGGGCCTGAATTTTCTCGGCATACTGCGTATTCCGCTTCTGTCGCGCGAGGCGCGCTTCCAGTCGCAAGGCAAGCCGGCCAACGCTATCGCCGCCTATGTCATGGGGCTCGCCTTCGCCTTCGGCTGGACGCCCTGTATCGGCCCGGTGCTGGGGCCGATCCTAACGCTGGCCGGCGGCCGCGAAACCGTCGGCGAGGGCGCGCTGCTGCTCGCCGCTTATTCGCTTGGCCTTGGCATCCCCTTCCTGATCGCGGCGCTGTTCTCCGGCGCCTTCATGCGCTTCCTCGGCAAATTCCGCGTCCATCTCGGCCGCGTCGAAAAGGCGATCGGCGCGCTGCTGGTGGTCGCCGGCGTGTTCTTCCTCACCGGCGGTGTGCAGACCGTGTCCTACTGGCTGCTGGAGAATTTCCCGGTGCTGGGCCGGCTGGGGTAGATCGCCACTGCCGCTATTGCTGTTAGGATCGAGCTGTGGGGTAGCTGATCAAGAGTCAGCTGCTCCGCCACCTCACCGGAATTTAACCGCATTGGTGCAGCATGGCGCCACTGCTATCCTGTCTTGATTCCCAACCCTTTTCCTACGGTTGCCCTTCCATGAGCCAGAGATCCTGCCTGTCCGTCATTCTCGCCGCCGGCGAAGGCACGCGCATGAAGAGCGCGCTGCCGAAGGTGCTGCACCAGATCGCAGGCCTGCCGATGGTCGCTCATGTGGTCAAGGCGGCCGACGCCGCCGGCGCCAGCAGCGATGCGATCGTCATCGGCCATGGCGCGGAAGAGATGCGCAAGGCGGTGGCGAAGTTCTCGCCCAAGGCCGAGACCTTCGTGCAGGAAGAACGCCTGGGTACGGCGCATGCTGTTCTTGCCGCACGTGAAGCGATATCAAGGGGTTATGACGACATCCTGGTGATGTTCGGCGACACGCCGCTGATTGATGCGGAAGCGCTGAACCTGGCTCGGCTGAAGCTCGCCGAAGGTGCGGCCGTGGCAGTGATCGGCTTCCGAACACCCAATCCAAACGGCTATGGCCGGCTGGTCGAAAAAGGCGGCAAGCTGATTGCCATCCGCGAGGAAAAGGACTGCTCCGAGGCGGAGAAGAAGATCGGTTTCTGCAATGCCGGCATGATGGCGGTGGCCGGAGCCCACGCACTGAAGCTGCTCGACGCGGTCGGCAACAAGAATGCCAAGGGCGAATATTATCTCACCGACATTGTCGAGATCGCCGGTGCGCAAGGCCTTGATGTCGTCGCCACCGAGGCCAGCTTCGAGAATGCGCTCGGCATCAACAACCGCGCCGAACTGGCCCAGGCCGAAGGCATCTGGCAGGCACGCCGCCGCCAGGAAGCGATGCTGTCGGGCGTGACGCTGATCGCGCCGGAGACGGTGTATTTCTCGCACGACACCGAGATCGGCGCCGACACCATCGTCGAGCCGAATGTCTGGTTCGGCCCGGGCGTGAAGATCGCCGGCGGCGCCAAGATCCATGCCTTCAGCCATATTGAAGGCGCGACCATTGCCGCGAACTGCGATGTCGGTCCGTTCGCGCGGTTGCGGCCGGGGGCCGATCTTCGGAACAAGGCAAAGGTCGGCAATTTCTGCGAGGTCAAGCAGGCTGTCATCGAGGAGGGCGCCAAGGTCAACCATTTGACCTATATCGGCGATGCCCGTGTCGGCGCGGGGGCCAATATCGGCGCCGGCACCATCACCTGCAATTATGACGGCTATTCGAAATTCTTCACCGACATCGGCGAGGGCGCCTTCGTCGGTTCGAACTCCTCGCTGGTGGCGCCCGTATCGATCGGCAAGGGTGGCTACATCGCCTCCGGCAGCGTGATCACCGAAAGCGTGCCAGACGACGCGCTGGCCTTCGGCCGCGCCCGCCAGAAGACGATCCCCGGAAAGGGCAAGGAATTGCGCGAGCGCTTTGCCTCGGCCGCGGCGGCGAAGAAGAAAGCGGCTGGCGCCGATCACTAGCGGTCAGCCAGCGGGTTTACTTCCCGCCGAAGCAATCGAAAAACCGACCAATTGCAGTAACCGGATTGCAACAGCGGTCTGTCATGGTGCATGGGTGCACAACCGTCCGTTACACCGGGCGAAATGCAATGTGACTTTCGCGGTAGACCGGCCATCCCTAAGTATCGCTGGTTTTCCATGGGGAATCGGGGGCTATCTGCATGTGCGGTATCGTTGGAATCGTCGGCCACTCGCAGGTTGCGCCGCTCATTGTCGATGCGCTGAAGCGGCTGGAATATCGCGGCTATGACTCGGCCGGCGTCGCCACCATCGAGCATGGCGAGCTCGTCCGCCGCCGCGCCGAAGGCAAGCTGGTCAACCTCGAACGCCGGCTCAAGGAGGAGCCGCTCGACGGCACGATCGGCATCGGCCACACACGCTGGGCCACCCATGGCGTGCCCAACGAGACCAACGCG